>JANPGV010000151.1:0-12874 GCA_031424145.1 Ilumatobacteraceae bacterium | reverse complement strand
TGCCCATGGTCGCCGTACCGTCTGCTGATGACTGGATCATTGCGACAACGTGGCCCTGACACGTGGGAACTGCGTGTCTATCTCGGAGTGGAGCAGAAGAGTGGTCGTGAACGCTGGGCGACCAAGACCGTCCACGGCTCGCGACGCCACGCCACCGCCCGACTCCGCGAGTTCGTCGAAGACGCCGGATACGCCCGCCTACGCGGCGGAACCGTCGCTGACCTGCTTGATCGATGGATGACACACGCTTCACCGGCGTGGTCCTCGACCACACTGGCGCAGACCCGCAGCATCATCGAGCACCATCTCAAACCACTACTCGGCGACATCGGGGTCAACAAGCTGACCACGATCGACATCGACGACATGTACCGCTCGCTGTCGCGCACTGGCGGACGCGACGGCCGGCCGCTGACAGCAGGCACAGTGCACCGCGTCCACGTCGTATTGCATCGAGCATTGACCCAAGCCGTGCGCTGGGAATGGATCTGGCTCAACCCCGCAGCCAACTCGAGCCCACCTCGGGTCACACCTACTGAGGTCCGCCCTCCGACACCCGACCAGATTCAACGCCTCGTCGCATCGGTCGAAGAGACCGACCTCGACTTCGCAACCTATCTGTGGCTGGCGGCCTCGACCGGAGCGCGACGAAGCCAGATGCTCGGCTTGCGATGGGCAGACATCGACTTCACCCACAGGGCGATCGGGTTCAGCCGCGCCTACGTCGACGGGCCCGCTGGCCCCGTGTTGCGCGCCACCAAGACCCACCGCACCTACCGCGTCGCCGTCGACCACGCCAGCATGCAACGACTCGTCGATCACTACCAGCGATCAACCCAACGAGCCACCCAGCACGAACATCTGTTGACCGACAAGGCGTTCGTGTTCAGCGCCGAACCAGATAGCTCGCTGCCGTGGCTACCGAACCGTGTCACCAACATGTTCATCGATCACCGCCGCCGCGCTGGAGTCGGCCAATTCCGGTTGCACGACCTGCGTCATTTCATGGCCACCGAAATGCTCGCCCACGGCGTCGCCATCGTCACCGTCTCACAACGACTCGGCCACGCCAGAGCATCCACCACCCTCAACGTCTACGGACACTGCGTACCTGGCGCAGATCGCGACGCAGCCGACTACATCGCCGAACTCCTCAACAGCAGATAACACGGTCGCGGGCATCGATGCGCCGTGTGCCTTCCCGTGTTGCACGGTGCCCCTGAGCACCCGGCCGCTTCGAATTCGTGGGGCTATTTGCTCCGATCGCTGCAGCGCGGATGCTCGACGCGTAGTGGTCTCGTTCGACGAAATGCGACTCGCCGACTGGTGGACAGCCGCGCCGACGTGGCCGTACGAGGAATCGCCGACGCCGTGGCGAGTCCAAGAGCATCACTCGAACGTCGTCGCGAACACGGGCTGGGTAGTTGCGTTGAGGGGCAGGCGGGTCGGTTTCGGTGTGCGGCGTGAGCCGGGCTCTCGATCGCTGGTCCCAACACAGGTCGTCGCGAGTCCTAGCCGTCAGGTGGCGGACTCTCGGCGGTGAGACGAGCGCTCAGCCGAAGGTCGAGGTGGGCGTTGCACCCCCGAATGGTGTGGCGACTGCGCTCGGCCAGCGTTATCGAGAATGCGGCTGGTGAGATCGCCCCAAAGTTCCCGGGGCAGGTCGTGTCCCATACCCTCGACGATCCACAGTTCGCTATCTGGTATCGCCTCATTCAGCTCGACCGAGGCGATGTGAGAGATCAGCGCATCGCCGGTGCCGTGGACAATCAGCGTCGGCGCCGCCACCGACGAAAGGCCACGGACATCCATCGGAGTGTGAAGCACTGCTGTGAGCTGTCGGGCAACCCCATCCGGGTCGTAACCGCGATCCCACATCAGTCCGCCTAGTTCGCTCTTCCATGCTTGGTCGAACGAGAACGAGGTTGAGGCACACCATCGTTCCTGCTGGACGTGGAACTCGATGGCTTCAGCACGCGTCAAAGCTCTCGGAATGCTCGCGAGGGCTTCGGGGCCTCGTGCAGCAAGGTTGAGGTGGCGTGTGGCACCCGAGGTATACAGCAGGCTCATGCTTGCGACGTCGGTCGGATACCGCAGCACCAACTGCTGGGCGATCATTCCACCCATGGATTGGCCAACGATGTGCGCCGGAGCGATGCCGAGATGCCGTATCAGTTCGTGGACGTCGTCCGCCATGTCGCGAAGGTCATACTCTCGATCGGGATACCTGGCGGACAGGCCCACGTCGCGGTTGTCGAACCTGACCACGCGATAGCCGGCGTCGAGGAAGTATCGGCAGAACTCGTTGCGCCAGCCAAGCAGGTGCGCACTCAGTCCCTCAATCAGCACGATCGCCGCGAGGTCGCTGCTTCCCTGCACGTCGTAGTGGATCGGTCGTCCGTCTTGCTTGGTGAACTCTGGCATTTGTTACCTCGTAGCGGCTTGGATTCGGGCGCGGTCGACCGAAGTCCTCAGGTCTGTATGAATCGTGCGGAGTGTCGTCTTGGAGCTTGACGACTGTCACCGCGCCCGACGCCATGCCCAGCGAGCGCCCGGGCGACCTGGTCGGAGCGTCGGGCGAGCTCGTCGAACGAGTAGCTCGCCCGGCTGCCGTACTGCTCGACGAAATCACCAGGCCCGACTGCGGGGTTACCGCGGGCGATCGGGTCGAACCAGTCGTGAGCGAAGTTGAAGGTGTCGCCGACGTGGGGCCAGCGGAACTCGCGGCAGGCGCCGTCGTAGTCCGTCCGGAGGGAGAGCAGCTCGTCGCGCGCCGCGCGCAGGGCAAGTGTTGCGTGCACAGGCTATTCGTCGTCCTCGAAGTCGTCGGGTTGATCCTCGAGTGTGCCGAGTTCTTCGCCGCCCGCCATCAGCGTGAGCAGTTCGATGCGGGTGCGTTCGCCGCGCCGGAAGTCGGCCACGACCCGCCCTTGGATGAGCACCGCGAACCGGTCGCCGACGGCCATTGCGTGGTGGGCGTTGTGAGTGATGAACACGACCGCGACGCCGCGGGCGGTTGCGTTTTTGATGAAACGCAGCAACGTGCGTGCTTCTTTCACACCGAGGGCGGAGGTCGGCTCATCGAGGATCAGGACACGGGCTCCGAAGTACATCGCCCGGGCAATCATCAGTGCCTGACGTTCGCCACCGGACAATGTTCCGGCGAGTTGGCGTGCGTCCTTTATGCGGCGGATGCCGAGAGCGCGGACTTCGTCGAGGGCGACACGGCTGGCGGTCTTGTTGTCGAAGAACTTGAACGGTCCGATCTTTTTGACCGGCTCTGCGCCGAGAAAGAAGTTGCGGGCAACACTCATCAGTGGGATGGCGCCGACTTCTTGATGAACGGTGGCGATGCCGCGTTGGCGTGCCTCGCGGGGGTCGGAGAACTTGACCTGTTCGCCGTCGATCTCGATGGTGCCGGATGTGGGCTCGTGCACGCCGGACACAATCTTGATCAGGGTCGATTTGCCGGCGCCGTTATCGCCGAGCAGACAGAGAACCTCACCGACGTTGACTTCCAGCGAGATGTCGGTGAGTGCGTCGTTACCGGGGAACCGCTTGGAGACGTTCCGGAGGGCGATGATCGGGGTGGTGGCGGTGGTGGTGGGCATTGGGCGTCCGTTCGCTATCGCCGTGCAAGTGCGAGCTTGCGGAAGTAGTTGTTGGCCAGCACGGCCAGGAACAGCAAGACGCCCAGGAACAGGCTGACCCAGTCGCTGTTCCAGCCGGTGAAGAATATGCCGACGGATACGATCCCGTAGGTCATGGCGCCGATCATTGCGCCCACCGCGGAGCCGTACCCGCCCGACAGCAGGGCGCCGCCGATGACCACGGCGATGATGCTGGTGAAGATGATGCCGCGGCCACGTATGACGTCGCCGCTGTTGAACTGCAGCGTTTGGAGGATCCCGACAAGCGCTGCTCCGATCGATGTGGTCATGAACAGGATGATCTTCACCTTCTTCACGGGTACACCTTCGGCGCGTGCCGAGTTCGGGTTTCCGCCGGTTGCGTACACCCAGTTGCCGAAGCGGGTGGTGATCAGGACAACTTCGGCGATGATCGTGAGACCGATCCACCACACGATGGTGACGCTGTATTGCCCCCATTTCGCGGCGAACACGGTTTTGGCTGAGCCGCTGACAGGAACCGAGATGCTAGTTGTGTTGGAGATGAGCCGCGCGAGGCCCAAAGACGCCCCGGCGAGAACGAATTGCATGGCCAACGTGACGATGAACGACGGTAAGCCTGTGCGCACCACGACGTAGCCGTTGATGAACCCGATCACTGCTGCCACTAGCAGCGCGGCAACGATGGACGCCCACAGCGGCCAGGTGTAGTACCCGCTGCCGATCGCCACCACCATCGAGGCTGTGCCGACCATCGAGCCGATGGAGAGGTCGAATTCGCCGGCGATCAGCAACAGCGAAACGCATGCCGCGGCGATGCCGAGTTCGGCGGCGACGTTGAGCCAGGCGGCCGAGCCGTCGAGCGACACGAAGTCGGACCCACGCGTGGTGTAGGCGAAGAAGCAGAAGCTGACTAGGAGGCCGATGAGCGCAGCGAATTCGGGCCGTCTGGTGAAGCGTTTCGCGGCTTGGGTCAGTGCGGCCGGCTGTGGTGGCTCCGTGCTGGTCTGCGGACCGGCGGCCGCGGTGGTCGTGTCAGTGGCCATTGGGTTCTCGTTCCGGGCCGATGTCGGAGGTCACGCTGCACCGCGGACGCCGCTCTCGTTCGCCTTCTGAACTGCCGCGACGTTGGCCGTGTCGACCACGAGCGGACCTGTGCGCGGCGGCGCAGCGGGCAGGAGCCCATACCGGACGTACTGCGCCAGGACCTGCACCGCGTAGTAGCCCTGCAGATACGGCTGCTGATCGATCGCAAAGAGCAGCTTCTTGTCGGCCACGGCCTGAAGAACGTTCTTCGAGAGATCGGTCGTGCCGACCTTCACCTTGCCGGCAAGACCGGCATCATCGACGGCGCGGAGTGCGCTCTCGGCAATCCCAGAGCCGAGGGTGAACACGGCGTCGATCGAGCTGTCGGCCTGGAGCTGGCCGCGGATTGCGGCGACGACAGCTGTCGGGTTGTTGGCATCCTGCGAAGCGATGTTGAGGACCGAGCTCTTCGCACCGCTGTCACCGGCGACTTTCTGTGCGCCGATGCAACGTGCTTCGACCGTGGGGTTGCCTGGGACATGGTTCACGCACAAGATGTTCTTGGCACCGGCGTCGATCAAGGTCTGAGCACCCTGTTCGCCCGCGAGGGTTTCGTCCTGTCCGATGTACGTGAGCGCGCCGACGTCCTGCCAAGTGGCTTCGCCACCGTTCACCATGACAACGGGGATTCCCGCCTTGACCCCGCGAGTGATCTCCGGGCCCTGTGCATCCGGGAAGTAGTTCCCGACGGCGAGACCGTCGGGATGCTTCGTGACCGCATTCTGGGTCAGCCGCGCAAGGTCAGGGCCAAAGTTGTCGGCATTGTCGACGGTCGCATATTCGAGATTGACGCCCAGATCACTGGCCGCGTCCTCGGCACCCTTCTTGAGCGCGCTGAAGAAGGGATCGAACAGCGGACCCGAAACCATGATGATGTCGAGATTTCCGGTGGTGGACTCGCCTGCGGATGCAGTGGCATCGGTGCCTGGCGACGTGGCGACCGTCGAAGCGGCCGGCGCCGCTGTCGTGTCGCTTGCGCTAGACGTCTCGGCAGTCGAGGCGGCTGGTGTCTTCGTCGTCTCGGTCGAGCCGCCGTCACTCCGTTTGCTGCAGGCCGATGCAGCCAGGACGAGCGCCGTGAGGCCAATAGCGAGCTGCGACGCACCGCGACAGCGCATGGATCGGTAACGGATCATGTTTCCCCATTTCGGACGGCTGGACCCCCAGGGCCAGAGTTAACACGAGTCAACGATAAACGCCTTGTTAACTCGTGTCAATGATTTTTTGCTGCGCTGCCTTGACCGCCGCCCTAAGTCGCGGAGCAGTGGCGCCTTCGTCGCCCGGACGACTTATGGTCGACGTGGAAGCGTGTGACTAGCGGCGTTCGGCACATTGCGAACGGCGCCTATCGCAGATCGGTACCGACTCAGCCGGCCGGCCGTCGCATGGCGAGCGAGTCCCGAACCTTGAGGTCGAAGATGTCCGATGGGGAACTTTCCTGCACGTCTTGACCATCACCGAGGATGACTGCGGTGAGTCGTTTGGCTTCGGGTCCGAGTCGGAACCCGATGCTGCTCAGTGTCGGCCGCGTGAGGGTGGTGAACGCTGAATCGTCGACACCGATGAGCGAGAGGTCGTCTGGCACGGACAGTCCGCGCTCGAACGCTGCCATCAACAGCGAGAATGCCACGTCGTCGTTGTAGGCACACACTGCGGTCATGCCTTTGGCTCGGGCCGTCTCCAGCCACTTGCCCGTTGATCCATTGTCCCTCGCGGGAAGCCTGTAGTGGATCAGTCGAGCGCCGAGCTGGCGGGCTTCCTGTCGTGCGCCCGCCAGGCGAGGGGCGCTGAACCAGTCCAGCTTGCGGTCGTAGGGCGAGACGTACCCTATGAACGAGTGTCCGCGGTCAGCTACTACTGCTCGCACCTGGAGGCGCCCCACGTCCGCCTGCGTGAAGCACGCCACGTCGACCTGCTTGGGCACGCGCCCCATGAACGATACGACCTGGATGCCGCGCTGCTCGGCGAGCTCGACCTCGACCTCGGCCAGATCACACATCGCGACGATTGCAGTTGGGGTCAATGCGGCGAGTACTTGGCCAAGTTCGTCTGCCGCCTGGCGCTGATGGGACAGCATCGTCAGGCCGGCGAGTGCAAGTTCGGCGCTGAGCGCCTCGAGTAACACACCGACGGGCCCGGTGATCGGCCAGTCCGGTAGCAGGCACAGCACAACGTCGCTGCGACCAAGACGAAGCGCTCGTGCCTCCGGTGATGGCGCGTACCCCAGCTTGCTTGCCGCCGCCCAAACCCGTTGACGCGTTGAGTCGGGGATAGCGACGTCTGCGCGTTCGTTGAGAACGAAGCTGACCGTGGTGCGCGAGACCCCGGCAGCGAGCGCGACGTCCTTGCTGGTGATTCTTCGGCGTTCGGACTGTGGCGGCACGTGCCGGACTCCTTCTGGTTTTTGCGGAGCGCGCAGGAACAAGTTACCTTACTCACACGATCTAGTAACCCGTGTTAGTCGCTTTGCGCTTCTCCGCGATCGGTCCTGGCAGGCCCGCGACGATCGCGACGACCGAGATCGAGACGAGGCGAGGCGAGGCGAGCGAGCTGTCGATTGTTCCATCGCCCGGTGCCGACCGCAGATATCGGGTTCGTTCACCGTGACTTCAACCCGGGCAACGTGCTGTGGGTCCGAAGCCGGCTCAGCGGACTCGTCGACTGGCAATGGGCATGCGTCGGACCACGTTCGGTCGATCCCGCCCACTGTCGATTCAACCTGTTGCAATACAACCCGACGATGGCCGACGATGTCCGTACCGTCTGGGAGCAACGGTCCGGGCTGACCTTCGACCCGTGGGCGGACCTTGCCAGCATCATCGGCACACTCGACTACATCCAAGGACGTCGAGACCCAACGCAGCAATGTGGGCCATCGAAGCGGTGCTCAAGCAAGCCGTGAACGCCCTCAGCTGACGGTGCTAGCACTTGCTAACCCGCTCCATGACGGGGAATATCCGTGCGCCAGTGAGGCGCAGCGTGCGAGTGTGGATCGCTATGAGCGAAGCCCGACTGATCCTTACCTGCGGGTTGCCCGGGGCGGGCAAGACCACACTCGCGAGGCAGCTAGCCGCGGACCGGGGCGCCGTGCGTCTCACGAAAGATGAATGGCTCTGGGCCCTCGGCTCCACCCCGTGGGACGTGCCGAGCAACGAGAAGGTGGAACATGAACTTCGGCAGCTCGCCCAAGAGATCCTGCGCCTTGGCCTGAGCGTGGTCCTCGATTTCGGGCTCTGGGCACGGATCGAACGTGACGAGATGCGATCCGTGGCTCGTAGCCTTGATGTCGGCGTCGAACTGCACTACCTCGACGTGCCTGCCGACGAACTCTGGCGACGGATCGATGCACGGAACTCGCAGCCGCCCTGGGACAGCCACCCAATGCACCGCACCGACCTCGACGGGTGGATTCGACTCTTCCATGCGCCCGACGCTGCCGAGCTGGCATTGTTCGACCCCCCACCAGACTCAAACTGACCCCTCGGACAGAGACCACGATCCAGTGGAGCGTCCCGTCGCCAGAGGGATGCAAGAGCTGTCGATCGACGCCGGTCGTTCTGAGCGGTCACCAATGCGCTGGAACAAGCTGCGTTTCTTCTCGTGGCCGCCGGCCTCACCTGGTGTGTCTCAGATCCAGAACGGGCCGCCCATGAGGGATATGCCTTGGCCGACGTCCAAAAGAGGTTCATGAAACTCGCCCGAATGACAACCTCCCCATTTCAGACATGACGAGCCCGCCGAAACGGGCTACGCGCTCGCGGTCGTCGTGGAGTAGCGGCAGCCGTCTGACACGGATGCACTCGTCGGTTGATCACGTCGGCGTTTCATCTCGGAATTGAGTGCACCCGTGATCGCCTTCCGTGCGCCGTCGACGCGGCGTCATCTCCAAGAGTATTCTTCGGCTCTGTGAGGCGTCTCGTGATTCCCTTGCTGTCGGTGTATTTGCTCGCTGCTCTGACCGGTCGAGTGTCGGAGAAGCAGGGCAGGTCGGTGTGTGGCTGCAGTCCCGATTGCTGGTGCAAGAAGCCGGTGCTGAGCGTGTTCAGATGGGTGTTCCCGTTCGGTCATTCCGGCCCCGGCGCCGACGAGAAGGCTGCCCTTGACTACGCCGACCATCACTGACGAACAGAGAGAGCGACCGTGATGGTGACGCTGTTGTTCTTTGATGGTTACCCGAACTGGCAGACCACCAACGACAACCTCGAGGCGCTGGCCGTCGAGTTCGGCTTCGAGTTCGTTCGTTGCCAGGTCGAAGCAGACGAGGATGCTCAACGGTTGCAGTTTCGTGGATCGCCGACAGTATTGATCGACGGGCGCGGGTTGTTCGCCATCGGTGACGAGGCGATCGGGTTGTCGTGTCGGATGTGCCCGACCGGGGCAGGTTTCGCCGGTGCGCCAAGCGTGACGCAGCTTCGTGGTGTGCTTTCTGCGGCGATCGCCAACGGGTCGACGTGAGTGCCGAGCGGTCGTTTCATGCTGTCGTCGCGCTCAGCCTGACCGGTCGCGTGATGGTGCCGTTGCCGTTCGCACCAGACCGCGTATGGGGAACCAAGCCACAACATCACGTCGCCGGCACGATCGGAAGTCACCGGGTACGTGCCATCGTCGAACCATTCAGTGACGGTCACGCCATCGTGCTCGGCGCCGCGTGGCGCCGCGATTGTGGTGTCGCCGTGGGGGACCGAGTTGCGGTCGTGCTGTCGCCCGAGGGACCGCAACGTGATGACCTGGCAACAGATTTCCGGGCCGCCCTTGAAGCGAACATCGCAGCGGGGAGCTTCTTCGACGGTCTCGCGCAGTTCTACCGCAACACCTACCTGCGTTGGATCGACGCGACCAAACGACGACCAGACCTCAGGGCGAAACGAATCGCGGAAGTTGTATCGCTGCTAGCCGCGGGCGTGAAGCTGCCTCCTTGAAATTTCGACTGCCCACGGCCTCGTCTGTCTCGGGTGTCCCGTCGCATGCCAGCGTGTCTGGCGCGAACTTCGGGCGGAGTCTTGCGGAGTACGGCGGGTTCGATCTGGTCGGCTCGGCGATCTGTCTGGTTGGCGTGGCCGTGATCATGTGGGCGCCTCGCTGAAGGTTTCTTCTTGACCTTCAAGTCCACATGAGGGTTTACGCTGGGTGGATGACGACGGGGTTGAAGATCAAAGAGGTGGCCGACGCGAGCGGGTTTACCGCTGCGACGTTGCGGTACTACGAACAGATCGGGTTGCTGCCCGAATCGACGCGCACACCGGCCGGCTACCGCACCTATGACGGTCGGACGTTGGAACGGTTGGCGTTCATTGCTCGTGCCAAGCAGCTCGGTTGCACGTTGGAGGAGATCACTGGCCTGACCACTGCGTGGGATGGCGGACAGTGCGGACCGATCCAAGATGAGCTACGCCAGCTCGTGGCCGGCAAGATCGCCGCCGCCCAAGCTCAGATCGGTGAACTGATGACGTTCACGAGTGAACTGCAGCGTTCGGCTGCTGCGCTGGAGCGGCATCGCCCTGACGGTGCGTGCGATGAAGAGTGTGGCTGCGTGTCGGAACCTGGCGCGGTCGATTCGGTGGCCTCGACGATTCAGGCGGTTGGTCTGATCGCTAGACCGCAACCGGCAGGTGCTCCGGAAATCGCGTGCACGTTGTCGGCTGGTTCGATGAAGGGTCGGATCGCTGACTGGCAGAGCCTCCTCGCCTACGTTGCTCGTCGCGAGAAGATTGACGGCGGTGTTCGTTGCGTGTTCGCTGCCGGGGTGTCGAATTCCGAGCTGATGCGGTTGGTTGCGGCCGAGCAGGATTGCTGCCAGTTCTTCGAGTTCGCGATCACGGTCGATTCCCGCGGCGTTGCGCTTGAAGTGCGTGCCCCGGCCGATGCGTTGCCGATTGTCACGTCGATGTTCGGGGAGCCGTCATGAGCGGCAAGAAAGATGGCGCCGCGCTCGTCGGTGTCGGTGTCGCCGCGTGCGCATTGTGTTGCGCTGGTCCGATCCTCGGGTTTCTCGCCGCGATCGGGCTCGGCACTGCTGTGGGTGTCGCCGTGTTCGGTGTTGGTGCGCTCGTTGTCGGTGCTGCGATCGCCGCGTTCGTGATCGTTCGTCGCCGGCGACGTGGAGCCTCGTGTGCGCCAGTCGGTGTCGAGTCCACCCCGGTGGAGTTCAGCGAACGCGCCCGGCGGTGACCATTTCCGCGCTCGTCCGCGTGCGCTGGCTAGTCAGCGTCATGCTGATTGTTGGTGCCGCGCTGTTCGCCATCGGTGCCAGCGCCGAACGCCACAACCACAACGACCATGACGGCGCCCCTGCTGCAGTTGCAACAACCGGTGAAGGCACACTTGCAGCCGAAGGGTCCGAGGGGGCCGAAGCCGCTGAGGCCGCCGGGAAAGCGACCTCTGAGGTTGGCGAGTCTGCTGACGAGAAGGTGTTTGGCATCAACCTCGAATCGACGCCGCTCGTCGTTCTGGCGGTCATCGTCTCGCTCATCTTGGCGGTGGCCACGTGGATGTCGAACCACAAGCTGGTCTTGTCGGTCACGGCGGGGTTCACTGCGGTGTTCGCAGTGTTTGACATCGCCGAACTTGTTCACCAGATCGATCGATCCAAAGCAGGTCTCGCCATGCTCGCCGCGATCATCGCGTTCATCCATGCCGGCACCGCACTGCTCGCCGTACAACGCGCCACCACGGAGACTGCGGCGACAGCATGACCAACGTCAACAAGGCGCTCGTGCGACGCCTCGTTGACGAAGTCATGAACGCCAACGATCTCGACGTCCTCGACGAGATCTGCTCGCCGGCACTCGCCCCGAAGCTGAGAATCGCCTTCACACAGTTTCGTACGGCGTTCCCCGACTGGCATCAGGAACTGATCGAACTCGTCGCCGAGCACGCCACAGTCGTGGCACGTTTCCGATGCACCGGGACGCACCAAGGGGAGTGGCAAGGGCTCGAGGGCACGGGCCGGACGATGCGCTTTGACGAGGTCTACTTCTTTCGGGTCGCCGACGGGCTCATCAACGCGATGTGGGGGCTGGAGGACACCTGGACCCGGATGCGCCAGCTTGTCGGCGACGACGTCACTCTCGGAGAACTCGGCTCACTGAGCTGACGGCCGTGATCCGACCAGGGCGCTTCGCCGTTCGAGGAGCAGGGTGTCTCGCCAGATGCCATGGAGTTGTCCGATGCGCTGGCGTGTCCCGATGATCGGAATCCAACTCGTTCGTGCAGTACGGCGTTCGGTCTGCTCGCTGCGACGCAGAGCCTCGGCAACTTCGCTGCGTCCGCGATCGCAGGCATCCTTTGGACTGCGTTCAGCCCCGCATGGGCGTTCGCCTACCTCGCCGCCTGGATGATCCTCGCTACGGCACTCCTTGCCACAACCCGCTCGAAGTAGCGCGAACTCGAGCGGTGCGAACTGTGCCTATCCGTTCGGGCCTTGCCCTCGAGCGCGCGGACAGGGCACCATGGCAACTTGGTGCTTAACACGAGCGGCCGAACGATGTTGGCGATCGGTTTCGTTGCGATCGTGGCTTTGGTCCTTCTCGCTGCTTCATGCTCCGAGACCAACAGCCAGGCACCAGCGGGAACGACGTCTTCCATCGTCGAGATCAGGGAATCGACCACTTCGACAACTGGACCGACGATTGCCGTGAACTCTGTCGAGGAGCGCTGCATGCACTTTGCTCCGAGTGGCTTCGCCGTTTTCGCTAAGGCGGAGACAGTGTCGATTGCGGACATTCGCAACATCGTCGTGGTGACACCACCACCGACGCCATCTTCACTGCTCTTGCCGGGACATGATGCCTCGGAGGAGGCGCTGATGTGTTGGGCCACGGATGGAGATGTCACCTACGTCCAGTATTGGGTGACAAGCAGCGGCGACTCGAAGGTGCTGTGCACCACGCGTCTCGTCGACTCAATCCCTCCGAGGCAAGCCCCACAATGCGTATGAAGTACATATCTGCCAATGAGAACTCGCGCTCGTTGATCGACCGACCAGAACTCACGCCCAGATTGTCGACGCAGATCGGGGCCTGATGCGCCCCGGGTGTGGTGGAGGCTTCGTCTTTCCGAAAGGATGAAGTCATGGGTAGTGGCAGAAGGCCGTATCCGCCGGAGGTCAAAGAGCGTGCTGTGCGGCTCGTGTATGAGTGGCGTGCCGCACGCGAGCAGGA
>JANPGV010000150.1:0-33507 GCA_031424145.1 Ilumatobacteraceae bacterium | reverse complement strand
TCCTGCTCGCGTGCGGCACGCCACTCATACACGAGCCGCACAGCACGCTCTTTGACCTCCGGCGGATACGGCCTTCTGCCACTACCCATGACTTCATCCTTTCGGAAAGACGAAGCCTCCACCACACCCGGGGCGCATCAGTCAAGAGACCCTTGCCAACCCGCTCCATAACGGGCATTCGGCGCTCGCCGTCTTGGGACGCAGCCCCCGTTTTCGGCGCATCGCCGTGGTCCGCCGAACGGCCATCTCGGCTAGGCGGCGAGGTTACTGGCTGATCTGGATGGAGGCCACGATGTCGTCGATTTCAGCTCGAGTTTGCGGCGATGTGCTCACGTAGGAATACCCCTCGATCACAAGGCGGGTACCGCCAACGTCGAGGATCCACAGCTGGATGTGCTGATTGCTCGTCGCCCGATAGGTGAACGAGAACCCGCCGGCTTCTCGCCAGAGGGCGAACGTCGGCACCTCGCATTCGCTGGGGACGTTGAACTCGATCTGCTTTCCGACGTACCCGTCGACGGTGACGTCGGCCGCAGCGCTGGGGGCAAAGCCGACCAGGTTCGCCAACGCCGAGACAAGGTCATCGACGGTCGGACCGACCGGCGGGTCGACCAGCACCTCTTGGCACCCGTCGGCGAAGACGTTGCTCACATCAAAGAACGTCACCTTGTCCAAGTTTTGCCGACCTGAGCCTCTTGGAAGGCGAAAGAACTGCTCGCTCGTGGAATCCCAAGCCCAGAGGTCCGGCACGGTGAACGTGACGGAAAGGCCGTCCTCGAGGTCAAGGGAACCTGTCTCAGTCCTCGGTGCCAGGGTGGTCGGGGCGACGGTCGTCGGTGCGACGGTGGTTGCTGCCGCGGGCGCAGGTTGTACGTCGTCATCGGAGTTCGGGCTGTTGGTGGCGATTGCGGCGACGCCGATGACGGCGACGACGGCTGCGGCTGCCATCGCCAGGCGGCGGCGGTTCCTGGTTTCGGTGGTGGGTGGTGAGTCGACGGACACGTAATTCTCCTCCACTGCAACGAGTTGCTGCTCGGCATCAACATCAGCCGTGCGTGGCCGATGCGAAGGCGGGGTCCTGCGGTCCTCGTACACCGCGGTCAGACTCGGAGCGACCGGCGCGGCGTCGAAGAACTGATGCATTGCTCGGGTCACCTCGGGTGGCCATTGACGGTTCATCTGAGCTGCTCCTCCAGCTGAGTGCGTGCGGACGTGAGGGCGCGTTCGGTGCTCCGGCGAGAGAGCATCAATGTCCCGGCGATCTCCTCGACGGTGAGATCGAGCCAGTAGGCGAGGTAGAGAACCGAGCGTTGTCGCACCGAGAGTCGGCTCATTGCGTCGGCCACTTCGACACTGTCCTGTGCAGTCTCCACACATTCAGGCGGTGCCGCGGTTGTCTCGCGCAGACTTCGACGCCGATCCGATCTCTTTGTGCCGAGGGCTTCGTTGAGAACGGCTCGGAATAGGTAGGCGCGGTGTTCGGTGACCGAGGGCCATGAATGCGACGACATGGCCTTGAGAATCGCCCCTGAGAACACGTCCTCAGCCGATCCGGCCCCGACGAGTGTCGTCGCGAAGCGAATGAGCTCATCCGCATGTTTGCGATAGATCTCGTCGTCGCGGGTATCCACTACCTTCTACGATGCCGCAGAAGCACGAATCCCGCCATCTCGCGCCAGATCTGCCGATCGGCTCGCTGGACATCGAGCGGCGGGCTAGTCGCCTGTCGGCGCCAAAAGTGACGCGACCGCCTTGGCCAACGCTCGATCGGTCTCGGCGACTCGACCGCTGTAGTGCTTCGCTGCGACGGTGGGGTCGTGGCCGGCACGCATCGCCACTTGCGAGACCGAGTAGCCCATCTCCTGGCCGTAGGTCTCCATGAACTTGCGCAGGTAGTGGAAGTCGAGATGCTCCAGACCGATCCGCGCTCGCAGTCGGGCGAAGTACCTCGAGACCGCATCGGGCTTCCACGGCTCCGAGCCATCCGCAGCGTCGGTGAAGACATACGGGTCGGCGACCAATTCGACACCGGCGGCCTGTGCCCGCTCCTCGACCATCTGGATCTGCGCTCGCAGAACCGAGGCCGTTAGATCATCGAGGGCGAGCATCCGTACCCGCCGGTTCTTCGTCGGGATCTCACCGAGCGGGCGCCCCGGCAGCAAGACAACCGAGGTCGACACTCGCATCAGGCCGCGCTCCAAGTCCAGATCGCGCCAGCGCCGCAATCCGCACAACTCGGCTCGACGCAACCCGGTCGTCGCAGCGACCAGGATCGCCCGCGCATACTCCGGTCGCCTTGACTGCTCGGCGGCATCGATCAGCGCGCGCACCTCCTCGGGAGTGGGCACCACCGGTGTGATGTTCGGGATCGACGGTGGCTCGGCCCATTGCGCCGGGTTCGAGTCGCGCCACCCCCACCGACATGCCTGCGTGAACATCGACGACAGACAGCCATGAATGTGATGCACGCTGCGCGCCGACAGCCCGCGCCGCTGGTGCTCGCCATACAGATCGGTGAGCGTCTTGGTCGTCACCTTGGTCACCGCCATGCGACCGAGCGTCGGCTTGATGTTGTGGTTGTAGATCTTCTCGTAGCCGTGAACGGTGTTCGGCGACCGACCCTTGCGCTGCAGCTCGACGATCCAATCGTCGAACAGATCATTCATCGTCGCCTTCGTGCCGGTGTGCCGTCCCTTGCTCACCTCGGTGATCAGCGCCGCTCGTGCCTTCTTCGCTTCGGTCAGGGTGCCGTTGAAGATGCGGCTCGCTTGCCGGCGTTTGCCGGTGACCGGGTCGCGCCCGGCCTCGACGATCAGCTCCCACGCGCCGGGTGATCGCTCTCGCATTCCTGGCGCTGTTCGCAGGCCGGCCACGCCGAAATCGTAGTGCGCGTGTTGGATAAAAGTTGGATTTATGTTGGATTGAGCCCGCCTGAGGCCTCTAACTACCCTGTGAATAACGCCATAACACCTGCTAGATCGCTGTGGGGCGGGCGGGGATCGAACCCGCGACCTAGGGGTTATGAGCCCCCTGCTCTAACCACTGAGCTACCACCCCAGATTTTGGCACCCTGCCTGAAAAGACACACGACCCGCACGAAGCGGGTCGTGTGCTGAAGCTCCGAGAGCAGGGCTCGAACCTGCGACCCGCTGATTAACAGTCAGCTGCTCTGCCAACTGAGCTATCTCGGAAGGCGCTGACGAGGATAGCAAAGCCTCCCAGTCACTCCTCCTCCAAAAACTCCTTCAAACGCTGGCTGCGCATCGGGTGACGCAGCTTGGCCAGGGTCTTTGCCTCGATCTGGCGGATGCGTTCGCGGGTGACGCCGAACTCCTTGCCGACGTCTTCCAACGTGCGGGCCTGACCGTCGTCGAGGCCGAACCGCATGCGCACGATCTCTTGCTCCCGGTCGGTCAGCTCACCCAGGGCCTCTTCAACCGCTTGGGCGAGCATGCGCTTGGTGGCCATGTCGGCGGGCGCATCCACGGTGAGGTCCTCGATGAAATCGGTGAGGTTCGAATCGTCTTCCTCGCCGACCGGCGAGTCGAGCGAAAGCGGATCGAGCGAGATGCGCAGGATCTCACGGATCCTGTCCGGAGGAAGGCCGCATCGTTCTGCCAACTCATCGAGGGTCGGCTCGCGTTCGAGCTCCTGGTGCATCTGTCGTTGCATGCGCAGGACCCGATTCATGCTCTCGACCATGTGCACGGGGATGCGAATGGTTCGGGCTTGATCGGCGATCGAGCGGGTGATGGCCTGGCGGATCCACCACGTCGCGTACGTCGAGAACTTGAAGCCCTTGGTGTGATCGAACTTGTCGACAGCGCGCATCAGGCCGAGGTTGCCCTCTTGGATGAGATCCAGGAAGAGCATCCCTCGGCCGCTGTATCGCTTGGCGATGCTGACCACCAGTCGCAGGTTGGCCTGGATCAACTCGCTCTTCGCATGCTGACCGGTCTGGACGACGCGCATGCACCGACGATGCTCCGCCGCTTCCATCGGGCTGTCGAGCTCCAGTGCGGCTCGATTGCCTTCCTCGATCGCCTGTGCCAACCGCCGCTCGTCGTCCGGCGTCAGCAGATCTACCCGACCGATCTCGCGCAAATACATTCGCACCGTGTCGGCGGTGCTACCGGTATCGACTCCGCTGGCGTTCATCCGCTCGCTACGCCGCCGCCGGCGGCGGGCCATGAGACCATCGGCGTCTTCGGCGAGAGGTAGCTCGGGCGCAGGGACACCTTCGGGCGGTGTCTCATCAACGATTTCGAGGGTCTCATCGATGCGGATGTTGCGAGCGGCTACAGCTTGCTGCACCTCTTCCAGTACGTCGCCGGTGAGCTCAACGGTTCGCAACACATGGGTGATCTCCTCGGCGTCGAGGACTCCGGAGATCTCGCCGCGCGCGAGCAGACTGTTCCACTCGCCGGGGTCGACACCGGGGAAAGGTGCGGACTCCGCTGGTGCGTCAGACTGCCCCAAACTCAATCACGCTCCTCGTTACGCCGTTGTAACCACCCTAGCAACAGCTCGGCCGCATCGTTCCCCGCGTTCGGTTCGTCGAACCGCTCCAGCGCCAGCCGCGCGTCGCGATTTGCGAGGATCTCGACAGGGTCGGTCTCGTTGACGCGCCGCGCCAGCTCGCGCCGCACTGCAGCCGCGATCAGGTTTCGTCCCTCGATGGCAGGGTCGGCATCGATGTCGCTGACTGCTGCGCGTTCGATCATCTCCCGCGCCTCCGGATCGGCCAACTCGAGAGACCTGCCGACCGAACCGTCGCCCTCTGCGACTGCCAAGAACGCCCGCCGCGCGACATCGTCCACGAACAGGACTTCGTCGAGCCAACCGGCCATGTCGTGCCAACGCTGAAGCAGCAATGCGATAGCCACGAACTCGGCGTTCTCGGAACTGCCGACCCGCCGAGCTCCACCAACGTGCACGATCGGACGCGCCGAGCGTCGCGAGGCGATGGCCACCAGGTCGTTGATGGGCAGGCCCGTGTGGCTGGCCACCTGGCCCGCGTAGAGTTTGCGCACGTTCGGGTCGGGATGCTCGTTGACCACTGCCATTGCTTGTTCTGCGAGGTGTGCCCGATCCTCCGGTGAGTGCAATGGACGGCCAGTCATCACCCGCCGCAACCGAAACCCGAGGAACGGCAGGGCGGTATCAACAGCGGCGGCAAGCGCCGCCGGATTGGAAAGGCTCAGTTCACCAGGATCCTGACCCTTGGGAAAGGCGGCAACGCTGACCCGTACCTGGTACTTCTCCTCCCATTCGTAGAACTTCGCTGCAGCGCCCTGCCCCGCTGCGTCGGCATCGAACGCCAGCACGACCCGGCTGGCAAATCGCTTGAGCATGCGCACGTGCTCTTCGGTGAGAGCCGTGCCACACGTGGCTACGGCCCGCTTGACCCCGGCGCGATGAAACCCGATCACGTCGGTGTATCCCTCGCACACGATCACCTGGTCGGCTGCGACGATCTCACCCTTGGCGCCGTGCAGGCCGTACAACGTCTTCGACTTCGCATAAATGTAGGTCTCTGCCGAGTTCTTGTACTTCGCGGGGTCGGTGGAACCGGGCAGGATGCGACCGCCGAAGGCCACGGGGTCGCCGTTCTCCGACATGATCGGAAACATCACCCGTCCCCGGAAGGAATCCTGCAAGCGACCCGCTTTGTTGGTGAACGCCAGCCCAGTGTCTCGCAGCGCGTCGGCGGGGAGTCGTACATCGCGGCTCATCGCGTCCCAATCGTCAGGTGCCCATCCCAACTTGAACTGCCGGGCGATGTCGCCGGCCAAGCCGCGGCTGCGGAGGTACTCGCGCGCCGGCCGCGCATCGTCGGCCGTCAACAAGCGCTGGTGGTACCACTCCACGGCTCTGCCCATCGCCTCGATGAGTTGCTTTCGTCGCTGTCGATCTTTGCTCTCCCCACCCGATGTGTAGGTGAGTTGAATTCCTGCTTTCGCTGCCAACTGCTCGGCCGCGTTGACGAAGTCGATGTGTTCGATCTCTTGGACGAACGTGAAGACGTCGCCAGCGGCGCTGCACCCGAAGCACTTGTAGCGACCGGTCTCTTCACGCACGTTGAACGACGGACTGCGCTCGGCGTGGAACGGGCACAGGCCGACCCAGTTGCGACCAACGCGGCGCAGGGCCACGTACTGCTGCACGACGTCGGAGATCGACACAGTGGCTCGCAGTCGTTCGAGATCCTCTTCGACAATCGCCACGACCGCGAGGTTACCGGAGGGGTCTCACAGCTCGTCGTGCGCCGACCGCGCCTCGGCGATCTCGATCTGGTCGACACGTCGCGTGCGTCGCAATGAGAAAGTCACCGATGCGATGAGTACAAGGACGATCACTAGAAGTGACACCGGTGTGGCGATGTGATACCAGCGACTGATGATCATCTTGACTCCGACGAACGCCAGGATGATTGCCAGGCCCTGCTGCAGGTAGCTGAAGCGGGCATGCATGTCGGCGAGCATGAAGTACAGCGACCGCAGGCCCATGATCGCAAACGCGTTCGAGGTGAACACGATGAACTGCTCCTTGCTCACTGCGAGCACGGCCGGAACCGAGTCGACCGCGAACAGCACGTCCGTTGCCTCGACGAGCAGCAGCACGGCGAACAGCGGCGTGGCGTGGCGCTTCCCACCCTCACGGATGAACATCTTCTGGCCGTGCAGGTCTGTTGTGGTCGGAACGAAACGTCGGACGACTGCAAGGAACCGACTCTGCGACGGGTCAACGGCGTCATCGTTGGAGAACAGCAACTTCCCGGCCGTGTACAGCAGGAACGCACCGAAGATGAACAGCATCCACTCGAACCGCGTGATCAGTGCAACGCCCGCGAAGATGAACGCGGCGCGCAGCACCAACGCGCCGAACACGCCCCAGAACAGAACGCGGCGTTGGTACTGGGCGGGCACCTTGAAGTAGGCCAGGATCAATGCCCAGACGAACACGTTGTCGATCGACAGGCTGTACTCGATCAGATAACCGGAGAACCACTCTCCTCCCGCAGTGCTGCCGAACCCCGCGAAGACGACCGCGCCGAAGCTGACGCCGACGGCCACCCACCCGACGGTCTCGATTGCGGCCCGGCGCAGCGTCGGGGCGTGGGCGTGCCGATTGAGCAGCAGGATGTCGAACAACAGCAACACGACGATCACCGCGATCGTCGCCGGCCAGGCCCAACCAGGGATGTCGAGGTTGACGAACGCGTCGCGGCCCGAGCCGCTGGCGATCACGCCCAGCGGCATTCAGTCACGACCGAGCAGACCACCCAATGCCCCACCGAACGAAGTCCCGCTGGAGTTGCCGGTGCCGACGAAGCTCTGTATCCACCCCATGAGCTCTGTCGGATTGCGAGTCTGGGTCCAGACCCGCCCAGGCCCGGTGAAGTCGAACACCAGGCCCTCGCCACTCTTGAAGCTCTGGACGAGCCCGCCACCGCTTGCCTTGCGGATCTGCATCTGGATGGTGTCTTCGTAGGCCATCATGTGACCCGTGTCGATGGTGATCGACTGGCCGGCTTGCAGGTTCCACACCTCGAGCGCGCCGTAGCAGGCGAACACCACGGTGCCCTGGCCCTCTGTGCGGATGATGAAGCCACCCTCACCACCGAACATGTTCTTGAAGCCGCCCCACTGCGTCTCAATGGCGACGTTGACCTCGTTGCCCAGCCAAGAACCCTTCTGCACGAACAGCGCATGACCGGGCGACACCTCGTGAGTGGTGATGTCGCCGGGGAGCCGCGCAGCGATGTCGACGAAACCGCCGGCTTCGGGCGCGGTGTATGTGCTGACGAAGAAGCTTTCACCACCGAGGGCGGCACGCTTCAGCGACTTCATGACGCCGCCTTCGGCCTTCGATTGCAGCGTGACACCGGCCGACATGGCCATCATCGCGCCGCTCTCGACCCGAACCGGTTCGTTGGGAGCGAGTGTGAGCCGTGCGACGCCATAGGCCGGGCCTTGACGAGTCTGGACCTGCATGACGAAACCCTCCGGGCTACTTCGTTTCGGACTTGCTCTTGTCGCCCGAGCTGGTGATGATGGCCTGGGCCGCAGCGAGGCGGGCGATCGGCACGCGGAACGGACTGCAGCTGACGTAGTCGAGGCCGGCGTCGTAGAACAGCTGAATGCTCTCCGGGTCGCCGCCATGCTCGCCGCAAACACCGAGCTTGAGGTTCTTCTTCGTGCTGCGTCCGCGCTCGGCGGCGATGCGGACGAGCTCGCCGACACCGTTCTGATCGATGGTCTCGAACGGGTTGCGCTTCAGCAGTCCCTGCTCGAGGTAGGCAGGCATCATGCGACTCTCGACGTCGTCGCGCGAGAAGCCGAACGTCATCTGCGTCAGGTCGTTGGTTCCGAAGCTGAAGAAGTCGGCTTCCTCAGCGATCTCGTCGGCGCAGAGCGCGGCGCGGGGCGTTTCGATCATCGTTCCGATCGTGATGTCGGGCTTGTTCTTCATGCCCTTCAATGCGTCGTCGATCTCGGCCTGCACCCAGCTGCGCGCGAGCGCGAGCTCTTCGCGGGTGACCGTGAGCGGGATCATCACCTCGACGATGGGGTTCTTGCCCTTCTTGCGCAGAACCGCTGCTGCGGCCAGAAGCGCTTTGACCTGCATCGCGTACAGGCCTGGCTTGACGACTCCGAGGCGCACACCGCGGGTGCCGATCATCGGGTTGTGCTCGGCCCAATCCTCGGCAGCCTTGAGCTCTTTGCCTTCGCGGCTCGAGAGGCCCTCCGTGACCTGTTTGATCTTGAGCTCTTCGATCGAAGGCAGGAACTCGTGAGCGGCGGATCGAGCAGACGGATGGTGACGGGCAGGCCGTCCATTGCCTCGAGGATCTCTTCGAAGTCGATCTGCTGGACACGGCCCAGTTCTTCCATCGATGCTGCCTCTTCGGCGACGGTGTCGGCCAGGATCATCTCGCGCACGACCGGGAGGCGATCGGGGGCCAGGAACATGTGCTCGGTGCGGCACAGCCCGATGCCTTCGGCGCCGAGCTTGCGAGCGTTGGTGGCGTCTTCGCCGGTGTCGGCGTTGGCTCGCACGGCCAGCTTGCCTTTGCGGACCTGATCTGCCCATTCGAGGATCGTGGTGAACTCTTTCGGCGGCTCGGCTGCCTCGAGCTTCATCTCACCGAGGACCACCTCGCCGGTCGTGCCGTCGAGCGAGATCATGTCGCCCTCCTTGACGACGACATCGCCGACGGTGAACTGCTTGCCAGAGATCTTCACCATGTCGGCGCCGACGATTGCCGGTGTACCCCAACCGCGGGCGACGACGGCTGCGTGACTGACCAAGCCGCCCCGCGCGGTGAGGATGCCCTGGCTGACCATCATCCCGTGCACGTCTTCCGGGCTGGTCTCGCTGCGAACGAGGATGACCGGCTCGCCGCGCTCATCGGCATCTGCGGCATCATCGGCAGTGAAGTAGACCCTGCCCACCGCGGCGCCCGGTGAGGCCGCCAGGCCCTTGGCGATGACCTTGCCCTTGCCGGCGAACTGCGGGTGAAGCACTTGATCGAGGTGATCCGCAACGACGCGCATGATCGCCTCTTGCTTGCTGATCTTCCAACGAGCCTTGCCCTTGCCGGAGCCCTTCGTCATGTCGACGGCCATCTTCAGCGCGGCTGCACCGGTTCGCTTGCCGACGCGGGTCTGCAACATCCACAACTTGCCCTGCTCGATCGTGAACTCGGTGTCGCACATGTCGGTGTAGTGCCGCTCGAGTCGATCGAAGATGTTGATCAGCTCGGCATGGATCTTCGGGAAGTGACCCTTGAGATCGTCGAGGTCCTCGGTGTTGCGGATGCCGGCGACCACGTCTTCGCCCTGGGCATTGATGAGGAAGTCGCCGTACGGCCTGTCGTCGCCGGTTGCCGCGTTGCGGGTGAAGCCGACGCCGGTGCCGCTGAGCTGATCGCGGTTGCCGAACACCATCGCTTGAACGTTGACAGCTGTACCGAGATCGTGGCTGATGCGCTCACGGACGCGATACGCGATGGCGCGCGCCCCGTTCCAACTCTGGAAGACGGCCTCGACTGCTCCGCGAAGCTGCTTCTTCGGATCCTGGGGGAACGGCTTGCGGGTCTCGTCCTTGACGACCTTCTTGTAGTGCTGGCAGAGCTCCTTGAGCGCCTTGGCGGAGAGCTCGGCATCGCTCTTGACACCTGCGGTCTGCTTGGCCGCCTCGAGAGGATGTTCGAAGTGCTCACCATCGATGGCGAGCACGATCCGGCCGTACATCGCGATGAAACGGCGGTAGCTGTCGTACGCGAATCGCTCGTTGGACGTCACGGCGGCGAGACCCTTGACACTGCTGTCGTTGAGGCCGAGGTTGAGGACCGTGTCCATCATCCCCGGCATCGAGAACTTGGCGCCCGAGCGCACGCTGACCAACAGCGGATCGGTCGCGTCGCCCAGTGCGCGACCCATCGCCTTCTCGAGCTTGGTGACCTGTCTGTCGATCTCGGCGGACAGACCGGCCGGCCATCCACCCTTCATGTACGCCCTGCAGGCGTCGGTCGAGATGGTGAAACCCGGTGGGACCGGCAGCTGCAAGACGCTGGTCATTTCCGCCAGGTTGGCGCCTTTACCACCCAGGAGATCCTTGTACTCCATAGGGGAACGGCGGTGTTTGTGATCGAAGGAATAGACGTACGGCACGAGAGACGAGTGTACGGGGTCCCCACCGGTGGGAGGGAGTTTCCGGCTGCGTAGGCTCTGCGAATGGAATCACAACCGGCGTTTCGACTGTTCGGGTTTCCCGTCCACGTCCGCTCCGGTTTCTACATCCTGATGGTGGTCGTGGTGTTGGCCAACGGGCCCGACCTCGGGATATGGCTTGCCGGCTTCATCGCCGCCCTGACGTTGCTGCACGAGCTCGGGCATGCGCTAGCCGCACGCGCAACCGGCGCTCAGGCCGAGATCTCGCTCGACTTCCTGGCCGGATACGCATCCTTCGTGCCGACGCGTCCACTGAAGCGGTGGGAACGCGCCGCCATCAGCTTCGCCGGCCCGGCGATACAGATCTCGGTCAGCGTGCTGGCCCTGTGGTTGATGGGGGTCCACCCTTTGCATCCGGGGGTCGGTGCATCCAACGCGGCCCGCGCTCTGTGGTGGGCGGGTCCGGTCATCGGACTGTTCAACCTGCTGCCCATCCTGCCGTTCGACGGCGGCAACATCGTGCTCTCCGGCCTCGAGGCCGTCCTTGGCAAGAGGGCCAGAATCGTCATGCTCTACGCCAGCCTGGCCATCACGGTCGGCGGTGGGTTGTGGTTGCTCAGCCAACCCCGCTTCGGCTCGATCGCGATCTATGCAGCCATCTTCCCGTTGATGGCTCAGATCCAGATGCTGCGCAGCCACAGCGCATCCAAGCAGCCGAGCGGACGTAGTGCTGCCGAGCTAGCAGAGACTGCGGCGTGGCGCGAGGGCGACTTGTCGCGAATGCTCCCGGGTCAGATTCCCTCGCCATGGTTCCGCGCTAATCAGCAACTGCACCAGACCAGTCCCGAGTTGGCACGCGCTGTGTTGATGGACTCGTTTGCGTACACCGGTCAGCCACAGTGGTTGCCGCCCGACGCTGCCGACGATGCAACGCTGGCACCACTCGTCGCCCTCCTCCCCCGGCCCCTTCCCACCGGTAACCCCGAGGCCGAACAAGCTCTTGCCGACATCCTCATTCGTCTCGGCGACCACGACACCGCAGCCCACTACGCGGCCGACTCGTATCGCCGTACGCCTTCACCGATTTCGGCATTGGCAGTCGCTCGCAGCGCCGCGGCGCTCGGCGATCGCGACACCGCGATCGGTTGGCTGCGCGCCGCGCAGAGCCTCGCCAACCCGGCCTGGATCCTGCAGGCGTTGCAACAGGCGCCCGAGCTCGCTCGGCTCGCAAGTGGCCCCGCAACCGCCGGCGGTTTCGGGACGCGCTAGCTGCCGTAGATCTGCGCGGCCAGCTTCTTCGGTGCGATTAGGCAGTACGAGGTGCGGATCAGTTCGTCGATCTCGTCCCAATCGGGGGTCGCCGTGCTCAAGTCCATTCTCACCCACCCGCCACGCGCCAGATATGGCGCCGGTTTGAATCGAGAGTCACCGAGCAGTGCCGGCAGTTCCTCCCGATCAGCTTTCACAGTCAAGCTTCCGCCCTGACCGGGAAAGGCGAAGATCTTCTTGCGCACCCGGAAGTTGATATCGGTCCCCCACGTCACCTCTTCTGTTGCCTCGGGCAGACCGAGCGCGATCTTGCGCATCCGTTCGAGGTTCTTCGCCAAAGCCTTCGTCGAAACCACCGCGTCAGTCTCGCGCTGAGCCGTCGTGCCCGCGCTTGAGATAGGCTAGGACTTGATTCGTACCCACCGAGGTGATCGTGCCGATCGGCGTTCCGTCCTGGGTCACGGAAGCACCCGGCTCGTCCTCGGTGTGGCGCGGTAACACGGAGAGATGGCGAGGCGCAGTCGACCCTCTGCTGTCCATCCGCTCGACCAACTCCTGGCCCGGGTAACAGCCCTTGGTGAAGCTGACGGCAACCTGCTCCAAGCCGGTCTCCGCAGGGATCGTCTCGCCGGAGATGATCTCGGCGCCCATCTTCGGCCACGCAGCCGCGATTCGTTCGTCGTCGTCGAGCTCGACAGACGCCCCGGTCTGCGCTAGCGCTTCGACCGTCGCCTTGACGCGGATCTTGAATCGATTGAGTCGTGCTTCGAGCACCGGACCAAAGCCAGGGTCGGTGTCGAGCTCGAACCGCTCGTCGCCCACCATGGTCACCCGAGCTAGAACTTCGACCTTGCCTGTCGGCTGCAGCAGAAAAGTCCAGTGCACATCGCCGACAACCATTCCGCGGAGGTCCTGCGAAGCCTGCGACTGCAGGTAAGTGGCCGCATCGGGGCCTTCGATCACGACCACGTCGCGTCGATCGCCGAGCCAACTGGTTTCCATGCGCACAGTGTCGCAGCCGCATCAACGGATGCCACACTGTGGCGATGGCAGATCTCGATCACGTGGCCGTGCGTGTGTCCGACGGCCTCCGCAAGACGTTGGCCAAGGTCAACACGCTGGCGCGTGCAGTGGCAGCGGTCGCGGCGGGGATCGGCGTCGCCACGTTCGTCACCGGGATGTGGGTGTTCGATCGCAGCCGGCCTACCTGGATCGTTCTCGGTGGTGTGTTGTGCCTCCTTCCGGCAGCCGCCGCACTGATGGCCTGGTCCTTCGTTCGGGCGACGATCAAGGTCGCGCCTGCTCTGCTCGACAACGTGCGCACGGCGCTGGCAGATGCGCGAAGCCCAGCGAATGTGCTGATCGATTACGACAGCGGGGAACGACTGGCAAGCAACAACAAGACCTTCGGTGCTCTGCAAGTGCATCTCAAGGAGCACCGCAAAGAGCTGCCCGCGCTGTTCCTCTGGATCCGCGCGATCACCAGCGTCCCCGGCCTCGTGGCGATCGCTGTTCTCGGCACGCTTGCAGTCGGTGCGCTGGGCACGATCCTCCTGATCGCCGGCCTTACCAAGTAGCCGCGGTCAGGCGGGGGTTCCCACCGCGGCGCGCTGAGCGGTCATGCGCCGAGCCGCGGGTACCGCCGCCAGCAGGGCCGCAGCCTTGTTGCGGCATTCGAGGTCTTCGTCGTCGGGAATCGAGTCGGCGACGATGCCCGCGCCGGCCTGGAACGATGCGCCGTGGGCCCCGACGAACATGGTCCGAATCGCGATCGCAGTATCGAGGTTCCCGCTGAAGTCGACATAACCGACCACTCCCGCGTACGGCCCGCGCTTCACCGGTTCGAGCTCGTCGATGATCTCCATCGCACGCACCTTCGGCGCACCACTGACGGTCCCCGCTGGAAGCGTGGCCCGCAACACGTCGATCGGTGTCCTGTCGTCGACCAGTTCGCCACTGACCTGCGACGTGAGATGCATCACGTGGCTGTAACGCTCCAGGGTCATCAACTCGTCGACGTGCACACTGCCGAACTTGGCAATGCGACCGACGTCGTTGCGAGCGAGGTCGACCAGCATGATGTGCTCGGCGACCTCCTTGGGATTCTCCTTCAGCTCACCGGCCATGCGCCGGTCGTGTTCGTCGTCGCGGCCGCGTCGACGAGTGCCGGCGATCGGACGACTGATCACCTTGCGGCCGAGCACCTGCACCATCGGCTCGGGTGAACTGCCGACGATGGTGATGTCTGGGTGCCGCAGGAAGTACATGTACGGGCTGGGGTTGACCTGGCGCAGGACGCGGTAGAAGTCGAAGGGTTCCGCCTCGAGGTCGATGTCGTAGCGCTGCGAGAGCACGACCTGGAAGATGTCGCCGGCGAGGATGTGCTCCTTGGCGACCTCGACAGCTTGCTGGTACATGCCGTTGCGCATCGTGCTGCGCACCTCTGGCATCTCGTCGTCGGCTTGCGGCGGAGCCACGGGTACATATGCCAGGGGTCGAGCCAGGTCGGCCACGGCTCGCTCGACACGGCAGATGGCTGCATCGTACGCGTCGTCCAACGCGTCACCATCCATCCCCAGCACCGGAACGCTCTCGATCAGGTAGACGCGCTGGAGCCAGTGATCGAACGCCGCGAGCGATCCGATCACACTCATCGCCGCATCGGGAAACCGCCGATCATCGTGTGGAACATCTGGTAGGCGTTCGACTTCGCGGACGATGTCGTAACCGAGATACCCCATGACTCCGCTCTGCAGAGGCGGCAGGTCGGGAATGATCGGCGCTCGATAGATCCTCAGCAGTTCGTCTAGCGCGGCAAGCATGCCGCGGTCGAGCGGCACCGACGACGCGACGTTGCCGAACGTCGTGATCCGCCCGCCGCGAAGTTCCAATGTGGCGACCGGATCACGTCCAACGAAGCTGTACCGACTCCAGCGTTCACCGTGCTCGACGGATTCGAGCAGGAAACCGGAGCCGTCGCCGACCAGTTTGGCGTACGCGGCGACCGGCGTCTCGAGGTCCGCGAGAACCTCCGTCCACACCGGCACAACGGTGTGCTGGGCGGCCAAGGCACGGAACTCATCGCGGCTTGGCCGCATTCGAAGACCGCTCATTCGCCGAACCGGCGGAAGAAGCAGGAGTACGCGCCGGTGTGACAGGCGCCGTTGCCCTCTTGTTCGACCATGAACAGCAGCACGTCACCATCGCAGTCGTAGAACGCCTCTCGCACAAATTGGCGGTCGCCGCTGGTATCGCCCTTGCGCCATATCTCCTGCCGGCTGCGGCTCCAATAGACCATGCGACCGGTCTCCAACGTGGCTTTCAACGTCTCGGCATTCATCCAGGCGAGCATCAACACGGCCTTGGTCTCGACATCTTGGGCGACCGCCGCCACGAGCCCGGATGCGTCGTACTTGACGGACGCGAGTTGCTCGTGGGTTGCGTCGATCCGCACGCCGCTGGACATGGCCGACATGCTACGGCCAGGCGACGTCGGCGACCCCGAGATATCCAACGCAGACCGGCTGTGCTAGAGGTACAGACCGGTGCTGGCTTCGATCCGGCTGGCGGCCACTGCGTGCAGGTCGCGCTCGCGCAGCATGATGTAGTCGTTGCCGCCGACTTCGACCTCGTATCGATCGTCCGGGCTGAACAGCACGCGGTCGCCAACCTCGGCCGACCTCACGTTCTGACCAAGGGCCACGACCTCGGCCCACACCAGTCGCTTCGAGATCTGTGCAGTGGCCGGAATGAGGATTCCCCCCGACGAACGGCGTTCGCCGTCCTTGTCGGGTATGCGCACAAGCAGCCGGTCGTTGAGCATTTTGATCGGCAGCTTCTCATCTTGCAGGGCCACGGCCGCAGGGTATCGCCAGGGCCTCGGTTATGCCACAGCCCGATCGATGCCGGCCATGACGTCGGGCGTCAGCAGCGGCAGCACGTCGAGGGCAGCAAAGTTCTCGATGACCTGGCTTGGTCGGCTCGCGCCGGTTATCACACTGGAGACGTTGGGGTTCGCAGCGCACCACGCCAAGGACATTTGGGCAAGGGTGCAGCCAAGCTTCTCGGCGATCGGGCGCAGTCGCTCGACCTTCGCCAGAGCAGCCTGGTCGGACAGCTCTGATTCGAGCCACTCGTAGCCGGCGAGCGCGCCGCGCGAACCCGCCGGGATCCCATCCTTGTACTTCCCCGTCAGCAAGCCACTGGCGAGCGGGCTCCAGACCGTGGTGCCGATACCAATGTCGGTGTACAGCCTGGCGTACTCCTCCTCCACGCGCTGGCGGTTGAGCAGGTTGTACTGCGGTTGCTCCACCACGGGCTTGTGCAGATGATGCCGTTCGGCGATCTCCCATGCAGCGCGAATCTCGTCAGCTGTCCACTCGCTGGTGCCCCAGTAGAGCGCCTTACCGGAAGAGATGATGTCGCTCATTGCCCGCACCGTCTCCTCGATCGGCGTGTCGGGATCGGCGCGATGGCAGTAGATGAGATCGAGGAAGTCGAGACCCATGCGATCGAGGGACCCGTCGATGGCCTGCATCAGATACTTGCGATTGAGCGTGTTGGCCATGTTGGGTACCCGCTCGATGCCCCAGAAGAACTTCGAGCTCACCACGAAGTTGGAGCGCCGCCAACCGAGCTCGCGGATGACCCGGCCCATGATGGCTTCGCTCTCGCCCGCCGCGTAGGCCTCGGCGTTGTCGAAGAAGTTGCAACCTGCGTCATAGGCGGTCTGCATGCACTCCATGGCGACGTCGTCTTTCATCTGGTTGTCGAACGACACCCAGCTTCCGAACGACAGCACCGACACCTTCAAGCCGCTACGTCCAAGGCGGCGATACTCCATCTTGTTCGTTGCCGACTTGCCTGCCATCTGTTTTCTCCTTGGGCTGGGGGACTGATTCTCAGACTTGTTGAACAGGGCGAACCGTAATACCGGCTGCGGCCATCGCGGCTTTTGCATCGGCGATGACGTGCTCGCCGAAATGGAAGATGCTGGCAGCCAGCACTCCGGTTGCGCCGCCCTCCACAATTCCCTCGACGAGGTGCTGCATGGTGCCGACACCACCACTGGCGATGACCGGAACCGCGACGTTCTCCGTGACGGCAGATGTGAGGTCGAGATCGAAACCTTCCCTCGTGCCGTCGCGATCCATCGAAGTCAACAGGATCTCTCCGGCACCGAGTCTGACTGCCCTCACCGCCCAGTCCAATGCGTCGATGTCCGTTGGCGTGCGCCCGCCGTGCAGGAACACGTCGAACCCGAGGCCGTTGGGGCGCCTCTTTGCATCGATTGCGCAGACGCAACACTGTGATCCGAACTCTGCTGCGATCTCGCTGATCAACTCCGGTCGTTGCACAGCCGCGGTGTTGATGCTGACCTTGTCGGCGCCGGCGCGCAGCATTCGCCTGGCGTCGTCGACGGTGCGGATACCGCCTCCGACGGTCAGCGGGATGAAGACCTGTTCAGCCGTGCGATAGACCACATCGACCATGGTGTCGCGGCCGTCCGACGAAGCAGTGATGTCGAGAAAGACCAGCTCATCCGCACCTTCGGCGTCATACCGGGCGGCGAGCTCAACAGGATCGCCGGCGTCTCGCAGACCGACGAAGTTGACGCCTTTCACGACGCGCCCGCTGGTGACGTCGAGGCAGGGAATGACTCGTGCGACCCGCATCAGCGCAACGCTCTCAACGCTTCCGCCACGGTGAACCGGCCTTCGTAGATCGCCTTGCCGGTGATGACGCCGGCGATGCCCGGAATCGATGCCAGCACGGCGATGTCGGCAAGTGACGACACTCCCCCGCTGGCAATCACCGGCGCGACAGCACGAGCTGCGACCGCAGTGAGGCCCTCGATGTCGGGGCCCTCGAGCATGCCGTCACGAGCGATGTCAGTGATCACGAAGGCTGACGCGGACGGGAAGAGATCCAACGCTTCGTCGAGCGATACTCCCGATCCCTCCGTCCACCCGTGCACCGCGATCTCGCCGTCGCGATGATCCAGCCCCACAGCCACGTCGACCACATCAGCGGCCTCCTCCACCAACTCCGGATGCTGGATCGCGGCCGAACCCATCACGACGCGTGCGACGCCGACATCGGCAAGCTGCCGGGCATCGCTCAACGCCCGAACCCCGCCGCCCGTTTGCACCCTGGCCCGACCGTTGACAGCTGCAGCAATGGCCGCAACGACCGGCCGGTTCTGCGGTGAGCCCGACCGTGCTGCGTCGAGGTCCACGACGTGTATCCAGGACGCGCCGGCGTCGGCAAACGATCGCGCAACCGCGACGGGATCACTGCCATAGACCTGCGCGTTGCCGTAGTCGCCCTGAGTCAGACGAACGACCTGACCCTGGTGCAGGTCGATCGCCGGGAACAGCTCCACCATCATTGGACAGTCGCTCCCGACGCGATGCGCACGAAGTTGCCGAGCATTGCTATGCCCCAAGCGCCCGACTTCTCGGGGTGGAACTGCGTGGCAAACACGTTGCCCTGCCGGAATGCGGCATTCACGACTCCGCCATAGGAACACGTCGCGACAACCGCTGCGGGATCCTCGGGAACCCCGTGCAAGGAATGCACGAAGTACACCCAAGGGTCTGCTGACAAGCCGTCGAACATCGGTTCATCCGGCTGCGTCAGCGTCAGAAGGTTCCATTGCATCTGCGGCCTCGGAAGGTCGGAGCCGAGCCACCGGATCGTGCCAGGGATGATGCCCAGCCCGAGGACTGAGTCCTCTTCCTCACTGTTGTCGAAGAGCATCTGCATGCCGACGCAGATCCCCAGAAACGGTCGTCCGGAGTCCACCGCGTCTTCGACGGCATCCTCGAGATCAGCGTCGCGTAGGGCTGTCATACAAGCGCCGAACGCCCCCACGCCGGGGAGCACGACGGCGTCCGCGTCGGCAACGAGCGAATGGTCGACGGTGAGACGCGCGTCGGCACCGCACAGTTGCAACGCCTTCTGTGCAGAGCGCAGGTTGCCGATGCCATAGTCGAGAACGGCGATCAGTGGGCGCTCGCTCATGGCCTAGAGCACACCCTTTGTCGACGGCACCTGTGCGCTCTCGATGCGCACCGCGTCGCGAAGACATCGTGCCAAACCCTTGAACACCGCCTCGATGATGTGATGCACATTGCGGCCACGGCGCAACGTGACATGCAAGGTGATGCCCGCCGCTGTCGCGAACGAGGAAACTGCGTGCTCGGCCAACTGCGGGTCGAACGCTGGGTTGCCCAGAGGGAGGCATTCCGGAAGTTCGACCTGCCAGACGACGAATGGTCGCCCCGACAGGTCGAGAGCAACTTCGACCAGCGCCTCGTCGAGTGGGAACAAACCGCTGGCGAAACGTCGGACCCCGGCCTTGTCGCCGAGGGCCTGCCGAAAGGCTTCGCCGAGACTGATGGCAACATCCTCCACGGTGTGATGCGTGTCGATGTGCAGATCCCCAATGGCAGCGATGGTCAGATCGAAGCCACCGTGCTTGCCGACTTGTTCGAGCATGTGGTCGTAGAAAGGGATGCCTGTGGAGATGTCGGTTGTACCGGAGCCGTCGATCTCGATCTTCAGATCGATGGACGTCTCCTTGGTAGCCCTGTGGATCGTGCCTGAACGAGTCACTGCACGATCTCCTTCATCGCGGCGAGGAACTCTTCGTTCTCGTCGGGCGTACCGACGGTGACCCGCAGGCAGTCCGCCAGTCGTGGCCAGCTCGAGCAGTCGCGGATGAGGATGCTGCGTTCGAGCAGTTCCTCCCACACTTGTCGACCAGGCTTCTGGCGTGGCCTGAACAGGATGAAGTTGGCCCCGCTGGGGAAGACATCCAGGGCGAGTTGGCCGAGCGATCGCGAGATGCGATCGCGTTCGCTGATGATCTGCTCGACCCTGGCATCCATCTCGTCGGTGAACTGCAGGGCCAGCCTGCCGGCGATCTGCTTGGCTGCATCGAGGTGGTACGGCAGAGCCACCTTGTCGAGCTCGGCAACCAGCCAGGACGGTCCGACGAGGTAGCCGAGGCGAGTTGCTGCCATCGACCAGGTCTTGGAGAAGGTGCGGGTGACGACGAGCGGTGCGGACTCATCGACCATCGTCAACGCCGACCATCCCGCGAACTGCGCGTACGCCTCGTCCACGACCAGCAGTCCGGGGTGCGCATCGAGCAAAGCGGCGACATTGCCGGGTGGCTCGACGAGACCTGTTGGGTTGTTGGGCGAGCACAGGAACGTGACGTCGGGGCGATTCTCTGCGATCAGCTCGAGGGCACAGGCGAGGTCCAACCCGAAGTCGGCGCCACGCTCACCTTCGATGACGGTCGAGCCCGTGAGCCGAGCGATGTGACCGTGCAGTTGGTACGTCGGCTCGAACGTAGCAACTCGTCGGCTGGGGCCGGCGTACGCCAACAACAGCGTCTGCAGCACCTCGTTGGAACCATTGGCGGCGAACACCTGATCCGGTCGAACCTGATGCGAGGCGGCAATCGCAGAACGCAGAGCAGAGGCGCTGCGGTCGGGGTAACGATTCCACTCGACCCGCGACAGTTCCGCGGCGAACGCGTCGCGCCAAGCGAGCGGAGGTCCTGCCGGTGCCTCGTTCGTGTTGAGGCGAACGCGCACGTCGACTTGGGGCGAGTGATAGCCGTGCAAGGCCTTCAAGTCGTCCCGTACTGTCACCAGTTGCACAGCAGGCCACGATACCGACCGTGTCGCCATCCAGGAAGGCTCGATTTGGTGGCGCGACCCGCCAGAATGAGTCCATGAACGACCCAGTCGCTGCCACTCTGACGGTCATCGCTGAACACGTAGAGCGATATCGGCAACAGCTTGCCGAGGTCGGCCCTTTAGGCATTCCAGCGGGACGCGAGGATCTCCGTGCGGCCGTCGGCGAAGCGGAGCAGGGCCTGCGAAACGCCGAGCGACTGTTGCGGCGCGCACTCAAGCTGATCGCCTGAGATCGGCGAAAACATTGATTGGCAACGCGGCAACGGCCCCGGTGAACGGGGCCGTCGCTCTGCAATGCCAGGCGGCGGATCCCAGCATCGCCCGCAAACCAGGTGGCGGGAACCTGGTTGGTGGGGTCACTATACACCGATTCTCAAACGGCGCAACGTGCCACTCTACGTGGCTTTTTCTCTATTTTCGTGACGCTCGGCGCGGCAGTCGCGACGACGGACAAATGTCCTCGAGCACGCATTCGGCGCACTTGGGTTGCTTGGCATCGCACACCCGGCGACCGTGCAGGATCATCCGCAAGCTGAACGGACCCCATTCCCGCGGCGGCAGGTAGCTGTCCAACTCGAGCTCCATCTTGACGGGGTCGTCGAGCTCGCTGATACCCAGTCGTCGCGACAACCTCAGGACGTGCGTGTCGACGGGCAGACCCGGCAAGCCGAACGCAACGCTGCGCACGACATTGCCGGTCTTACGGCCGACACCGGGCAGCGTGACCAGATCGTCGAGAGTGGTGGGCACCTCGCCGTCGAAGCGTTCGATCAATGCCTGTGCCATGCCGAGGAGGCTCTTGGTCTTGTTCTGATAGAAGCCGGTCGAGCGGATGATCTCCTCGACGTCCCTGGGGTTGGCCGCGGCGAGATCCGCGGGGGTGGGATACCTCTCGAAGAGCGCTGGTGTGACCATATTGACCCGCGCATCTGTGCTTTGTGCCGACAAGATGGTCGCAGCAAGGAGCTCGAAGGGGTCTCGGTGATCGAGCTCGCAGATCGCCTCGGGATAGGCCTCGGAAAGCCGGCGGGCGACCTCGACTGCTCGCCCCTTCGGTGTGCGCGGCTTGGCCATGAGGTCGACACTATTCAACCCTGACCGATACATCAGGCCCCTCCGGGGCGACCCCGGCATTAGCCTCGGTGATCATGTGGCGCATCGAGACGAGACGCGATGTCGACGACGACGCATTCGATTCCATCTGCAGACTGCTCGCTGACGCTGCCGACTATGACGGCTTTGCGCCGCTGTCGGACCACCTCGAGCTCGCCCTGTCAGCTCGCGGCACAACGCCGGGCTTCGCCGCAGTGATGGCGTTCGACGAAGAGGACGAGCTCGTGGGTTACGCCCAGTTGGCCAGAGCCAACATGTCGACTGCCGTCGAGGTCGTGGTCGCCCCCGATGAACGAGTTCACGTCGAGGCCCTGCCGCCTCTCTTGCTGCGAGCTGCACTCGACCTGGTGGCAGCCGATGGCGGTGGCCGGGTGAACTGGTGGGCTCACCGACCGGACGAGAGTGCCGACGCAACGGCGGCCGAGGTCGGGCTTCAATTGGGAAGGCGTCTCTTGCAGCTGCGGCGCAGCCTGCCGATCGAGCAAACCACAACCATCGAGACTCGACCATTCGAAGTGGGACGCGATGAGGCCGAATGGTTGCGGGTCAACAACGCGGCGTTCGAGGACCATCCGGAGCAGGGAGGCTGGACCATCGAAACTCTGCGACTACGCGAAGCCGAGGCGTGGTTCGATCCCGCCGGGTTCCGGCTGCACGAGCGCGAAGGCGTGCTTGCCGGCTTCTGCTGGACGAAGGTCCACCGCGATGCGACACCGCCGATGGGCGAGATCTACGTGATCGCCGTCGATCCCTCCTTTCACGGCCAAGGTCTCGGCAAAGCACTGACGATTGCCGGACTCGACCATCTCATTAAGAGTGGGCTCACCGTTGGCATGCTGCATGTCGATGCAGCAAACGAAGCTGCGCTCGGGCTCTACGAGCGACTGGGGTTCGTCGTCCATCACGCCGATCACGCCTACCTCGGCTTCGTACCGGCAGCCAAGACCGATGCGACAGTGAGCGGAGCACGTCCATGACCGACACCAGCGAAGCGCTCCCGCGATGGAGCGTCGCCGATGTGCACGCGTCCTTCGAGTCGCGTTCGTTCGTCGATGCGCTGGAACAGGTCGGCGCGGACTCGACCCGATTGGCGGCGTTGTTCGACGAGCACGACATCCGCCGATGTGAGCCGCGCGCCGTAACGGCCACCGACGGCCAGGCGGCCGACGCAATCACCCGCGGCGTCAACGACGCGGTTCGGCGCAGCGACATCGTCTCGGCGTTTGTGTACGCAGCGGTCTCGACCGACAGCTTCGACGAGACGGCCCAAGGCTTGCTCAGCGAACTGGAGGTGATCGCGTCGCAACACCGACCACTGCTCGGCCGTCTCGCAGAATGGGTGAGCTCCCTCGGCGTCGAAGCGCTCGCCGAGGTCAGCTCCGAGGTCGCCGAACACCGCGGCCCTCTCACCCTTCTCGCTGCCAGAGCGGATCACCAGATGGCCGAGGCGGAGGAAGGCCTCTACGCCGAGCTGAGCAACACCGGGTCGACGGCCTGGGACCGTCTGCACTCCGACGTCACGTCGCAATTGAAGGAGCAGGTCGAGCTTCCCGACGGCCCGAAGATGCTGCCGATGGCGGCCATACGCGGTTTCGCAACCAACGCCGACCCGCGGGTTCGAAAGGCAGCGTACGAGGCCGAGCTCCGCGCCTGGCCGACGGTTGCCGTTGCATGCGCGGCTGCGATGAACGCAGTGAAAGGTGAGGCCAACGTCGTCAACCGGCGACGTGGATGGAACGCCCCGATCGAAGCGTCACTGTTCGCCAACCACGTCAGCCGCTCGACGTTCGATGCCATGCAGGCGGCAGTCGATGCATCGCTCCCGGATCTACGTCGCTGGATGCGGACCAAGGCGCGGTTGCACGGACACGACGGCGCTCTTCCGTGGTACGACATGGTGGCACCCCTCCCCTTCGCACCGAGCGGCATCTCATGGTCCGAGGGCCTCGATATCGTCCGCGGCGCGTTCTCGTCGTACAGCCAGTCACTGGGTGGTCTGGTCGACCGTGCCATCAACGAGCAATGGATCGATGCCGGTCCGCGGGAAGGAAAGCGCGGCGGTGCGTTCTGCATGCCGTTCGTCGAGGATCGCTCGTTGGTCTTCCTCAATTGGAGCGGCAGCGTCGATTCGGCCCAGACGACCGCTCACGAGCTCGGCCACGCTTACCACAACACCCAACTCGCCCAACGCACGGCCCTCCAACGTCGCATGCCGATGGCCCTGGCCGAGACAGCCAGCATCTTCTGCGAGACACTGGTCGTTGAGGAAGGGCTGCAGCACCTCGCCGGGCGCGATCGGCTGGCTCTGCTCGACGTCAACCTGCTCGGCGCGGTGCAAACCGTCGTCGACATTCGCAGCAGAGTCATTTTCGAGACCGAGGTCTTCGCCCGCCGCCAACGTCGAACTCTCGGCGTGTCGGAGCTCAACGAAATGATGCTCAGCGCACAGGTGGATGCGTATGGAGATGGACTCGAGCAGTCGACGGCGCATCCGTACATGTGGGCGGTGAAGCCGCACTACTACGGGTCGCACTTCTACAACTGGCCGTACACCTACGGCTTCCTGTTCGGGCTCGGCCTGTACGCCAAGTACCGCGAGGATCCGCAACGCTTCCAGTTGTCCTACGACGACGTGCTGTCGCGCGCCGGCATGAATACTGCGGAGGAGCTCGCCGGCGTGTTCGGGTTCGACGTGTCGGACACAGCGTTCTGGACCGCAAGCCTCGATGTCCTCCGTGATCACATCGATCAATACATGGCATTGGCTGCGGCGGAGTGACGACCTCGCTGTACCAACCGAGCCGGGTCGAACTGGCGGAGTTGCTCGAGGGTGAACCGCGCTATCGGCTCGATCAAATCTGGCAAGGCCTGTACCAGAAGTTGTCGACGCCCGCCGAGATGACGAACCTTCCGAAAGGGCTCCGAACGACGCTGAGCGAGCGGTTGGTGCCGGCACTCGGGATCGTCGTTCGCCGCGTCAATGACAACGGCGACACGGTCAAGTACTTGTGGGAGCTTCACGACGGCAAGCGCATCGAGACTGTGTTGATGCTGTATCCCGATCGGGTCACCGTGTGCGTCAGCAGCCAGGTCGGCTGTGCGATGGGGTGCGGATTCTGCGCCACGGGGCAGGCGGGATTCACCCGACACCTGACGGTGGGCGAGATCGTCGAACAGGTCACAGCTGCGGCGCGCGATGCCCGTTCGATGGATCGCCGTCTCGGCAATGTCGTGTTTATGGGCATGGGCGAGCCGCTGGCCAACGAGGCAGCGGTGTGGGACTCGGTCGAGCGTCTCCACGACGATCTCGGGTTGTCGGCGCGGAAGATCACGATCTCGACCGTCGGATTGGTACCTGGCATTCGCCGGCTGACGGAGCGCCCGCTACCGGTGAACCTCGCCGTGTCGATGCATGCCGCCAACGATCGGTTGCGCGACGAACTGGTTCCGATCAACAAGCGCTACCCGATCGATGACCTGATGTCGGCTTGCGCGGACTACCTCGCGGTGAAGGGGCGCCGGCTCAGCTTCGAGTGGGCGATGATCGACGGTGTCAACGACCGATCGAGCGACGCCGAGGAGCTGGCCAAGTTGTGTCGTCGGTTCCATTTGCCGGCTCACGTCAACCTGATACCACTCAACCCGACGCCTGGGTACCCGACGGTCGGTTCGCCGTTGAAGCGCGTCCACGAGTTCCGCGATTCGCTGGAGGCGCTCGGTGTCAATGCCACCGTGAGACGAAACCGCGGCACCGACATCGACGCCGCATGCGGGCAGCTGGCCGCCGGCCAGCCGGTGACGATCTCACGGTCACGGTGACCCGAGATATTTCGGGTTCGCCACCGTCAGCTTGTCGCGCACGGATTGCCACACCAGCGTTCGCACCTCGTCCATGCGATCGTCGAGCGCGCCGGACCTGATCGCTGCGGCAAGTTCTGCATCGTCGGCGACTCCGAGCGTGTGGAGTCGCTCCTCGTGCGCTGCCGCTTGCTCCGCACCGATCGCGAGCTCGCGTTCGACGATCGACAGCGCATTGATCGCCACACGAGTGAGGTACTGGAAACGGACATCGGTCACCGCCGGCGCATCGGTCTGCAGCCACTCGCGCACCGACTCGACCAGCTGCGCTGCAGACGGAGCGTCGTGAGGCTTCACCACCGGCCTTCCAGAGCGAGGAACAGATCGTGCTCGTTCTCGCAGACGCGACGACCGATGACGGCCAGTTCATGGCTGCGAGCCAGCCCGGAAAGATGCGCGTCGGCCTGCACGATGCACATGATGCCCCACTTCAACGTTCCGAACACCTCCCACCAACGCACGACTTCGGGGTCGACTCGACATCCGCCCGCCTCTTCGTAGGCCTCGAAGAGCTCTTCGTAATCACCGACGCCGGCGACGGGCTTCGCTGAGCCAAACCGCCACGCTTTGACACACAGCCAGCCGAGATCCTCCATGGGATCACCGACGTGGACGAGCTCCCAGTCGAGCACAGCGCGCAAGCCCTCGTCGCCGACCATCAGGTTGCCCAGCCGGAAGTCGCCGTGGACGACGCCGTGACCGACCGCTGCCGGGCGATTGGCCTCCAGCCATCGCATCGCCAGCTCGAATGTGGGATGTGGTTCTCCGAGCGTGTCGAGGCGCTCGCGGTACTGATCGAGCTGATCGACATCTGCCAGACCTGCGATCGGCGCCGGATCCAGGGCGTGGATCCTTTCCAGTGACATCCCCATCTGCGCCGTGAGGACTCGGCGAGCACCGATGAACTCGTCGTCGCGCAGGATCTTGCGAGGTGTTGTCTGACCTTCGACCCAGTCGAGGATCATGTAGGCCGCGCCAAGGGGTGAACGATCAGTCGATGCCGCGACGATCATGGCCGTCGGAACGCCGGCACACGCCGCAGCACGGACTGCGCTGATCTCGACTGCCATGTCGCGCTCATCGCCGTCGCGCTGCAGCTGAAGCACGAGCGGTCGTCCGTCGGCTTCGAATCGCCAGGTCTGCCGCGATGCGCCCCCGGAAAGCTGGGTCAGCCCGATGATCTCACTCGCCCCGAGAACGGCGGCAAGCCCGTCACCGAGGTTCATCCCGTGCTATCCCAGCGATGGGCAGTGTGCCGCGACGGTGGGATACGGGTTGACGGCCGCACCGCCTCCCGGGTGCACCTCGAAGTGGAGGTGCGGGATGCTGAACTGGGCATTGCCGGACTGGCCGAGGAACCCGATCGGTGTCCCGGCCTTCACTGCCCCCAGTTGGGCGTAGCCGTCGAGGTGCGCGTAGTAGTACTTGTGGCCGTCGACCCCGGTGAGCCAGGCCGTGGTTCCTCCGAGTGCGTTGGTCTTCGCCTCCGCGATGCCGTCGACAACTGCGAGCACGGGAATGCCTCGCTGGCCGATCATGTCGACGCCTTGATGTCGGCGCCCACCGCTTCGCGGCGCCCCCCAGGTGTCGGCAAACGGTGCCGGGGCGCTGCCGGTTGGGCACACCCAGCCGGGGTAGGTGCCATAGTCGTTGCTGCCACCGGCGCCAGGGAAGCTGCCGCTGCCGCCGCCACCGGTTTGACCGCCGCCCCCAGTCGGCAACGACGGACGGGTGGCGACGCCGCTTGGCGCAACGCTGCCTCCGGAATCGGCCCCGTTGTCGCTGAGGGGTGCGGCGCTCGGATTCGCGGTCGCCGTGTCGACTGGCTCCGGCGTCGTGGCGGTCGGAGCGCTGAGCAACCTCTTGCGATCGGCGTCGCGCTTGCGGCGGGCCTGTTCGGCGATCAGTGCGGTGCGAACTGCTTCGTCCTTCAAGCGATCCGCCTCGACATCTTTCAACCGTTGGACCTCCGCCGTTGCAGCGTCTTTCAGCGAGGCCAGGTTGATCCGCTCTTTCTCTGCCTGGTCCTTCTTGTCGGCCAGCTTCAAGCGTTTGTCTGCCAGGTCCGCGTTGAGCGCGTCGAACCGGTCGAAGTCATTGGCCGATGAGTCGTAGATGACATCGAGCAGAGCGTCGATCTTGACCTGATCCTCTGGAGCAGAAAAGCCGGTCAGCAGGGGAACTCCGGTGCTGCCGGATCTCGTGTAGCGGCCGATTGCGACGTTCTCGACGGACAGCTGAAGGGCCTTGACATCGCCTTCGAGCGCGGTGATCTCGGTCTGCAACTGATTCTGTTGGAGCGTCAGTTGGTCGATCCGCGACTCCGATGCGAAGTACGCGTCGGCGGCAGCATTGGCACGTTCGCGGGCGTCGGCGATCTCCTTGGCGGCTTTTTCGGCCTCGCTCTGGGGGTCGGCCGCGCGGCCGACAGTTGTCGACAACAGCGGCGCGAGAAAACACACCGCCGACACAATCACCAGAATCCGTCGCATCCCGTCGTGAGGGTACCAGCGGAATCTCCATTACAACCGGCATCTCTTACTCTGAGTGGCGATATCGTCACATTTTAATGTCGTCGCCGCTCCACGGACCCCGCGACACGGCCGCAGTCTTGCGATTGGCCGATGTCAGCTTCGTTCGCGATGGTCGGGTCATTCTCGCGCCGCTCACGTGGAAGGTGTTGCCGCACCAGCGATGGGTCGTGCTCGGCGCCAACGGATCCGGCAAGACGACGCTGTTGCGGATCGCCGCGATGTACGAGCATCCGTCCACTGGCGATGTTCGAGTACTCGGCGAACAGCTCGGGCGCACCGATGTGCGGGTCCTCCGCCGTCGTATCGGCTACATGTCGCCGTCCCTTGCCGTCCAGCTTCGTCCCGAACTTCGCTGCCTCGACATCGTGATGACCGCGAAGTACGCAGCGCTCGAACCATGGTGGCATCGGTACGACAGCACCGACGAAGCCCGCGCCATGGCCTGCCTCCAGCGAATGGACGTCGCATGGCTGGCCGGGCGGCCGTTGGCGACGACGTCCTCCGGCGAGCAGCAGCGTGTACTGCTGGCTCGGACGCTGATGAACGATCCATCGGTGTTGCTGCTCGACGAGCCGAGCGCGCGACTCGACCTCGGTGGCCGAGAGCAGCTCGTGCATGCGCTCGCCGAGTTGACGACGGACAAGGCGGCCCCACCGTTGATCCTCGTAACCCACCACCTCGACGAAGTTCCGCCCGGTATGACCCATGTGCTGATGTTGCGCGACGGCAAGGTCGTGGTCTCGGGCCCGATCGGGCGAAATCTGACCTCGGCCACGCTCAGCGAATGCTTCGAGATGCCGCTGATACTCGAGCAGCGAGATGACGGTCGGTTCAGCGCCTGGTCGCAACAAGCTGGAGCAGGCGCTCACGACCCGACGTGATCTGCTCGGCCAGCACCCGTTCCAGCGCGCCTCCGGTCCACAACCCTCCGCCGTAGTGCAATCGCATCGTCAGCCTGCTGAGCCCATCGTGCTCGACGATCGATGCATCCAGCACCCATGGTGAGTGGTTGCGGCCATCCGCCTGATCTCGCTCGAAGACGACTCTGAAATTCTGGACATCGCGGATCGTGCGAACCATGCGCAACCTCTTGCTGCGCGCCAGCGGACCGAGTCGGGCGCGTAGCTCGACGTCCCACGCCGAACCGTCACCTGGCTCGCGAACGGCACTGTGCACCAAGCCGTTCCATTGCGGGTAGGTCGACAGGTCATCGACCAACTCGAACAACTGCTCCGCGGCACAAGGTGCTTCGAGCGACGCTGTGATGTCCATATCGCTGCGTGCTCCGGACCGCTAGCTGTTCGGCCGCGGCCGTTCCTGGCCACCGAATGCACGGGCGAGCAGCGGGCTTTGCGCCTCGAGCAGCCCATCGAGATCGTCGGTCTGATCGAAGGTCGGCTTCCACGGCAGCAGGTCTTCGTCGAGCAGGTGTTCGATGGTCTCGACGTCTCGGCGGTCGGCAAGTTCATCAGGCGCGACTGCGACATCGGCACCGAGCTGCAGTTGCTCGACATCGCGCCGTTGATGGCTTGCACTACGTCGCTGACGCGGTGTCGCGGTAGTCGGTTGGGCCGGCGCCTTGAACAGCCGCGGTGCGGGATCACGACGATCGTCGAGCATCCAGCCGAGCGGCACGACCATCGCGTCGGCGTGGCGACGGCACAGCACACCGGCTCGATCGGTCGAGACGCGCTCGTAGGAGTCGATCCACACCCTCAGCTGCTCGGCGTCGAAGCCGTAGGTCATCTCGGCGACTTGCGAACATCCAGGGCGTTCACACAGTCGCGTCATTGCCCCATAACGTACCCGAGGAACACCCCAGAGGCCGGGCTTCATCGCGGTGAACGGGTGTTTGCGTCCACCCCGGGAGGTACGGAAACACTCGTTCGAGGCTGGTCGGTGGGCGATGGGGGTCTCGATCCCCCGACCTCTACGGTGTGAACGTAGCGCTCTTCCATCTGAGCTAAACGCCCTTGCGGTTCGACAGACTATCAGTGGCTCCAATTCAACCGCATTGAAATGCCGCACTCAGAGGTCGAAGTGGATGCACGCAACGCCAAGGCCTTGGCTGTCCCGATGCGGTTCCAGGCCAGCGGGACACAACTCGTCGGCAACGAGCAGGCGCTCGACGACACCGTCGTGATCGGCGTCGCACGTAACCTCCGAAGCGTCGCCGTTGTCTGCGATCACGACACACGATCCCACCTGCAGCACGTTGTCGGGTGGCGGTGGCTTCGATGGCTTGTAGGTGAACACACCGAGCAGGACAATCCCGATGCCGACCGCCGCCATCCCGGCGAGGAACCGCCACGGAAAGCTCGACTGAGGAGGGGTGAGCGCCGTTGGCGAAGGGGCGTAGTCGGGCTCGACCTGCGGACGAATATCCGCGTCGAGCGAGCGGTCATACTGACGTCGCAACGCAGGGTCGCCCAGCACCCGCCATGCCTCATGTATCGGCGCCAGAGCCTCCGCGGAACCCGAGGTGCTGGTGTCGGGGTGATGCGCACGTGCGAGACGGCGGAACGCGGCCCGGATCTGCGCAGTCGATGCTTCGCGGCTGACACCCAGCGCGTCGTAGTGGGTCACGGGTCGACCGTGCCGCCGCTTCGCCAATACGTTCCGTTAGCGCGATCGAGGAAGCCGTGATCGACGAGGTACCTTCGCAGCGCCGCCGTGTCGGCGTGACGCCTGCCGAGGATGAGATTGACCATCTTTTCGCTGTAGGTCTTGCCGGGCTCGAACTCCTGGGCCAGCCAATCGAGGATGACCATCCGCTTGCCGGTGGCAGCCGGTATCGACTGCAGGCGGCCGTCGACGACGAACGTGCGTAGCACCTTGCGCGAGCCTTCGGGTTGATCTGCGAACTCGGTCGAGGTGGGGCGGGTGTTGGCCTGCGCTGCCGCATCGAGCTCGGCCATGATCAGTAACCGAGGTCGGGATATACCACGCCGTGAAGGTCCTTCTTCTGAGCGAACCGACGCACATTGGTCGTGATGCGTTCGGCCAGAAGCGGCTCCTCCATCTCGATGGTGGCACCGATGTGAGGCGTGATGATGCAGTTCGGCAGTGTCCACAACGGATGATCGTCGGGCAACGGTTCCGGATGCGTCACGTCGAGTCCGGCTCCCCCAATGACTCCATTCTGCAGCGCCCACACGAGGTCATCGGTGACGATGTGCTTGCCACGCGAGACGTTGACGATCCAGGCATGACTTTCCATCATCTCGAGCTCAGTGAGCGAGATCATCTCTTCGGTTTCGGCCGTGAGCGGAAGCGCCAACACCACCAGATCAGCGCCGGCGAGAGCGTCGACGTAGCGCTCGGCGGCGAGCACCTCGTCCACTCCTTCCATCTCCTCGATGCGGTTGCGCACGACAGTGATGTGGCAGTCGAACGGCTTGAGCATTCGCACCAAGGCGCAGGCGATGCCGCCGCCGCCGAGGATGGTGACCGTGCTACCGATCAGGTTCCGCCCAGCCTCACCCAGCCACGTTGTCGACCTGGCGTACGTACCGAGGCTGCGCATCCCGGCCAAGGCCAAGGTCAGGGCAAGCTCGGCCACCGGTTCGGCGAAGATCCCCTTGCCGCAGGTCCATGTGCGGTCGTCCTGCACGAGGTGAACGAACGGTTCGATACCGGCGTACGGCAACTGCACCCACGAGATCTGTTCGTTTTCCGCGAGCACCGACTCGAGCTGGTCGGCATGACGGGGCTCCGTCCACATCAACGCCTGGGCCTCGGCTACCGGGACCACCTGCCCGCCTCCAGCCGTGATGGCACCCCTCAACCAATGTTGCCCACCCTCGGGATCGGGGCCGATTGCAATTCGAGGCGGCCCAGTTCGGCGTGAATCCGACGAGGCCTGATTACTTGGGGGCATGCACCGCGAGGCTAGCCCGCAGCATGAATGCGACCTGCAACGCTTTCGCCGCTCTCGACTGCCCCTTCGAGATATCCCGTCCAGGTGGCGGCATGTTCGCCCGCGAGCCACACGCGACCGTGCGGACGACGCAAAACCTCCCAGAAGGCGGTGACCTGTCCGGGTCGGTACACGGCGTAACTTCCGCCGTAGCGCGGGTGGGCCGACCACGCCCGCGAGAAGACGCCGGTCGATGGCGCGGAGATCCCGTGCACAGTTCGGATGTCGGATTCGATCGCGTCGATGCGATCGATCTCCGGTTTGTCCGCCAGGCGACGTCCGGCGTCGCCGCCCACGTACGACATCAACACACCCGCCGCGCCCGGCTGGTCCACAGTTGGTTCGTAGATTCGCTGCGAAGGGCCTTCGGTCGTCGCGTACCCATGAGGCCACTGCCGCTCGGCGAACTGAACGGCCGTCTTGGTCACTGCGCCATAGCCGACCTCGTGAACGGCGCGTTGCAGCAAGTCGGGCAGCGACGGCCCGAAGTTCACTTCGCGCAACGCAACGAGAGAGCAGGCCAGCACGACATGATCGACCTACAAGCGCCGGCGCGTCGTGCGCACGACCACGGAGTCGGCGCTGTGCTCCACCCCCAGCAGTGCCTCGCCCGTCGAGATCGTGACCGCGACGTCTGCCAGCGAGGCTGCGTCGAGCTCCGCGGCTCGGGGTGACGACTGAGGGTTCGCCGCGTCATCGATGGTGGACGAAGCGTCGGCGACGATCGACTCGAACCGCTCGAGCTGGCGATGCACCGCGTCGCCGAGGTCGGCCGGGCTCTGCAGCCAACCGTCGCGGTACAACCATCGCCGGATCGTCGTCCACTGCTGTCCTTCACCCTGCAACTCCATCCCGTGACGACGAAGCAGCGCAAGCATCCGATGATGATGGGTGTCGATCCACTCTGCACCGCTCTCGACATAATGCCCGTCGCGGAACGGCGCCCGAACCGTTCGGGCCCGGCCGCCAAGCCGCGAGCCCGCCTCGATCAGCGCTACTTCATGACCGTTGTCGATGAGCGCTGTCGTTGCGGCGAGACCGGCCATTCCGCCCCCGACGACCGCGATACGCATACAAGTGCAAGCTCAGCCGCCGGCGAGCGTCGACGCGATCTTCGACGAGGAGTCACCCGAGCGTCTCAAGACCGAATACACGAACGCCAGCGACATGATGGTGATCCCGAAGAGGACGACGGCGGCTGCGCCGACGAAGGGCTTGGTCGTGCTCTTGGCAGTGCCGATCACGTACACCGGGAACGTCGAGGACCCTGCAGTGGCGACCGAGTTGGCGATGATGGTGTTGTCGAGGCACAGGGTGAACGACAGCAGTCCACCGGCGATCAGTGCCGAGCTGATCAGCGGCAATGTGATCTGTCGAAACGCCCGCGCCGGGGGCGCTCCGAGATCAGCCGCGGCCTC
>JANPGV010000149.1:0-10538 GCA_031424145.1 Ilumatobacteraceae bacterium | reverse complement strand
CGATCGTGATCAAGGGATACCTCAATCGCCCGGAAGCGACGGCCGATGCGATACGCGACGGCTGGTTCAACACCGGTGACATCGCCCGCATCGACGAGGACGGATTCGTGTACGTCGTCGATCGCGCCAAGGACATGGTGCTTCGTGGCGGGGAGAACGTGTACTGCAGCGAGGTCGAAGCCGTCATCTACCAACTCGAGGTGGTTGCCGAAGCTGCGGTGTTCGGCATCCCTGACGAGCGACTCGGCGAAGATGTGGCCGCGGCGATCGTTCTGCAACCAGGTTCGAGTCTGACGGAGGAAGAGTTGTGCGCCTTTCTCGCCGAGCGAATCGCCAAGTACAAGATCCCGTCGAGGATCTGGTTCCTCGACGAGCAACTGCCGCGTAACGCCAACGGCAAGTTCGTCAAGCGCGAGTTGCGCAATCAGTTGCTCGAAGCGCTGAAAGGATGAAGCGGATGACCACACGCAACGAGGACCTGGTCCGCGAGTTCTTCGCCACGCTGAGCACCGGGGATCTCGAGGCCCTCAGACGCTTGATCCACCCCGACGGCTCATGGGAGGTGATGTCGACAGCCGTTCCCGGCGCCGGCCTGACACAAGGCGGCAACGCGGTGATCGACGACTTCCTGCGGCCGGTGCGCGGAATGTTCGAGCCCGGTGATCCCAAGGTTCATGTGAAGCGCACGTTCGCGGCCGGCGACATGGTGTGTGCCGAGACCGAGGCGATCGGCGAGCTCAGCAACGGCAGCCACTACCACAACCGCTATGCGTGGGTCATCGAGATCAAGGACGACAAGGTGTGCCATCTCCGCGAGTACATGGACACGGCCTACATCATGAGCGTCGTCTGATCGCGACGACCTTCAGAGCCAGCGCACGGTGTCGGTCGTGCCGGTGTCTTCAGACGCCCGCTCGCAGGTCGGGCAGTAAAGCCGGGTCTCCAGGGCGGTGCCGCACGATTCGTGGACCGGGCCCTCGATGTCGCCGGTTTGACGCGCTCCCCACGCGGAGAGCAGCGAGATCGCCCCACCGAGCTCGGTGCCGCTCTCGCTGAGCGCGTACGCCAAGCGCAGCGGTCGTTGGCTGTACGGGGTGGCCACGACCAGGCCGTCGCGCTCGAGTTGGCGAAGCCGCGTCGTCAGGACATTGGGGGCGATGCGGGGCAACGATTCCGTCAGCTCCCCGAACCGTTTCGGGCCGCCGAGCAGGGAAGCCACGATCCGCAAGGTCCAGCGATCGCCGATCACATCGAGGGCATGGGCGAGGCTTGCGGACGGCATCGCCGGCCAGTCTTGTCGATGCAGGTTCACGATGGTATGTTACTTGTAAATACATAGTGACTAGCAAGGAGCAAGTGACATGGCTGAAACCGATGTTCTTTCCGCGAGTGCCCGTTCAGTCCTCGCCAAGCTCGGCGGTTCGGTGGTGTCGATCGGCACTGATGGTCGTGGCAGCGGCCTCGTCATCGCCGCAGGCAGGGTCTTGACCAACGCTCACAACCTTCGCGATCGCACCACGTTGGTGACGTTCGCCGATGGCAGCGCTGCGCAAGGTTCGCTCGTCGGCGCCGACGAGGATGGTGATCTCGTCGTCCTGGAAGTCGACACCGGCACCACTGCACCGGCAACTTGGACCGAAGGATTGCCAGAGGCCGGAGATGTCGTCTATGCGGTCAGTCGAGGTGGTCACCGCCTGCGAATCTCGTTCGGGATGGTGTCAACGGTCGATGTCGCCTTCGACGGGCCACGCGGGCGGCAGGTCCACGGCGGCGTCGAGCACACCGCCCCGCTCGTTCGCGGCTCGTCCGGTGGGCCCATCGCCGACGCCGACGGTCGAGTCGTCGGTCTCAACACCCATCGCACCGGTCGCGGCTTCTACGTCGCCCGTCCCATCGACCCGGCCTTGCGCTCGACCATCGAAGACCTCGCCGCGGGCAAGTCGGTCGTCCGGCCCCGGATCGGAGTTGCGTTGGCGCCGCCCGAGGTGGCCGCCAAACTTCGTGCGTCGGTCGGGTTGCCGCCTCGCGACGGTCTGCTGGTACGAGGAGTCGAAGCAGGTGGTCCGGCTGACAGTGCCGGTATCGCCGAAGGCGATCTCCTCGTGGCGGCCGGAGACACTCCACTGACATCGATCGCCGCGTTGCACGACGCGTTGACCGGCGTCGGGGAGACCTTGACCCTTACAGTCGTGCGTGGCAGCGAGGAGCGAACAGTGGTCGTCCAGTTCAGTTCGAAGCCGGAAGGCGAACCGAAGGCAGGCTGACGGCGCCGAGCCGCACTCTCAGGCGAGGGCTACTTCGATACGCTCCAGCGATGCCGCTGGATCGGTCGGATCGAAGAAGACCGTGCTCAGCCCGACCTCCTGCGCGCCGCGCAGATTGATCTGCTGATCGTCCACGAAGACGACGTCTCCCGGCCGGACATCGCCGAACGCACGAAGCGCCAGCCGAAAAGCCTCAGGGTCGGGCTTCAGGTAGCCGGTCAGCGAGCCATCGACGATGAAGTCGAACTGGCTGACTACCGAGATGCCGTCTTTCCAATGGGGCCCGTGGAACGCATCCATGTCGTTGGTCAGCACACCGACTTTTCGTCCCGCAGCTCTGTGGCGGGCGATCAGTTCGGCCATCTCGGGACGCACGAGGTCGTCACCGGGTGGCTCGTAGAAATGACGCATCAATCCATGTATGTCGAGGCCGTACAGCGCGCCGCGTCCTGACCAGTACTCCCGCTCGGTGGACTCGCCGGACTGCCAACGCACGTAGTCGGGGTCGGTGCTGGTGTCGAATGGCCCGCGCCACGACATCGGCCCCAGCGTTTGCTCGGCTCTTGCGATGAGCTCGAACGGAGTCAGCAACACCGGTCCTCCGAAGTCGAGCAACAGGTGTTTGAGCGTCTGCGCGGTCACGAGCACGAGTTGATCAGCATCGACCAATTCCGACAACGCCTTCGTTCTCGCGTGCGGAACGCTCTGCGGTACCGTCGCGTCCAATGCCTACCGCACACAACCAGGATTGTGAGATCTACTACGAATCGTTCGGAGAGACGTCGGCTCCAACACTCCTGCTGGTCAACGGACTCGGCAGCCAGTGCATCAACTACCACGAGGACTGGTGCGCGATGTTCGCCGAACAAGGCTTTCGCGTCGTGCGCTTCGACAACCGCGATGTCGGGCTCTCGACGAAGTTCGACGACACCGCAACTGGCGATGGTGATGCCCCATACAACGTCTCGGACATGGCGGCTGACGCCGTCGCCGTGCTGGATGCGATCGGGGTCGATCGCGCCCACGTGATGGGCCTGTCCATGGGTGGCATGATCGTGCAGGTCCTGGCGATCGACCACCCCGATCGGCTGTTGTCGATGACCTCTGTGATGTCTCACACCGGCGAGCGGGAATACGGAACTCCGACCCCTGAGGCGTTTGCTCTGCTGACAGCGCCCCCGGCCACAGGCCGCGAGTCGTACGTCGATCGTCACATCCAGGGTTTGCGAGTGTGGGGCAGCCCCGCATTTGCGGACGAGCCCAGGTGGCGCCGTGATGCGGAGCGCGCCTTCGACCGCTGCTTCCATCCGTCAGGCCAAGCGCGGCAATATCGAGGAATTCTGGCTTCGCCGCCGCGTGCCGAGCACCTACGTGATGTGCGTACCCCGACCTTGGTCATGCACGGTGATCGAGACACGCTCATCGATATCAGCGGCGGGCGCCGCACGGCGGAGCTGATCCCGGGCGCGCGATTCGAGCGCATCGAGGGTATGGGTCATGACTACCCGCCGCAGTTGTGGGAACAGTGGGTCGACCTGGTCAGTTCGTTCGTGGCCTCGACCGCGGACAGATAGGCCGCGCCAACTAGTCGAGGATCGTCACCACACCGTTGTCGCCATCGACACGCAGACGCATCCCCGTCTTGATCGACTTGGTCGCGAAGGCCGTGCCGGTCACCGCGGGCAACCCGTACTCGCGACAGACGATGGCGGCGTGACTCATCATCCCGCCCGAGTCGGTGACCGTTGCTGCGATGCGACGGAAGATGGGTGCCCACGACGGCGACGTCACAGGGGCGACGAGGATCTCGCCATCCTCGATTTCGGAGACCTGCTCGGCACTGGTCAGGACGCGGGCGACACCTTCGATCACGCCGGGCGAGGCAGCGAACCCGCTGAGCCCACCTTCAGCGCTGACCCCGCCCAGCCATTTCTGGATCGAGTCACTCGTGATGCCCCACAGCATGATCGTGAATGGTTCCGTGACCACCTCGGGTGGAACTCCGAGCGCAGGCGGGGCGTCCCACGCCTGGCAGGCCGCCATGATCTGCCGGCGCTTGGCGATCACGTCGGGCCAGAACGAAGGACCACGCGGCGCCACCCCGGCAGCCCACGCAAACGTGAGGTCGTTGATAGCAGTAGGGATCTCGTCGCGCTTCAGCATGAAGATGTCGTCGGCGTCTGCCCAGAACCCGTCCTTCATCAGCACATTCGACAGCTCACGCATCTTGCGCCACATCACGCTGATGCCCCAATGCTCGACATAGAAGTTGTGGTTCTCGACGTAGTGGAAGACCGTTCGGCTGAGGCCCAGCTTGGCCTCGAAGTTGGCCTTGTCATCACCGTCGAGCAGATCGATGTACTCGGACGCGACGCGATCGCGCTCGGCGATCACCGCCTCTTTTGGAGTGTCGATCTCCTCCCCCGCCTGCAGCTTGCGGATGTAGCCGCGCATGAACGAGAAGGGAATGTCGAGACGCTCTGCCCACACCGCATCGGTGTGGTAAAAGCCGGTTCCGTTGCTGTAGTTGAACCAGGGATATTGCGCAGTCGCGTACTCGGACAACCAGTCCTTTCCGCCATCGGCGTCTTTGACTGCTGCAAGTGCCTGGTCGACGGTGCCCTCGCACAGTACGTCGCCCAGACCGCTGTCGACTGCGAGGCGGGCGAGCCGGCGCAACTCTTCGTCGGGCCGGAACAGATCGACGTCGATGCCGGCAACCATCTTGGCGATCGACAGGTCCGGGATGTTGGGGAAGACCTGCTTGCAGAAACCGAAGTAGTCGAGGTACGCGGCGTAGCCGAGGTTGAGCATCTCGAAGTGCAACTGCCAGAGCTCGAGCGATAGATCGACGAGCTCGTGATACCCGTGCTGCAGGTCGTAGACGTTGCTGCGGCCGGCATGACCGGTGACCACTTCCAGATCGACCATGTCCGGTAGCGGCTCGAAGCTGAGGGCTTCGAGCTTGGCGATCACTGCTTTGGCCTTCTCGATCCACTCTTCCTCGATCGAGTCCCAGTTGGCGTAGTAGTGCCCGGCGCGTTGCATGAAGTGTTCGACCCGACCGGGTATCTGGCTGGGATCGGCGACCGGCACGGGTGATAGGTAGAACCATCCGTTGAGGATGCGTATGTCGATGCCCATCGCCGGCGGAACGATGTAGTGGCGGCTGTTGTACGAGCCGAGCGATGCGAACGCGTACTCGATCAGACTGATGTCGAACGGTGGTAGCACCGACGGAAGGTGGATTGCGTCGCGGAACCAGAACATCGATTCGTCGTACGGCTTGCGAGCCTCGCTGAACAACAGATGATACGGATACAGGTCCTCCCAACCTTCGGCGCCCGGAGGCGTGTCGATCGAAAATGGACTGTCGAAGCGATCCCGATCCTTTGTACTCGTCATCGTGGTTCCCCCAGTGATTGTCGTTGTTTGGGCTTGCTGTTCATGGCTTGACTTGCACGGGTCTCAGCAGGTTGCTGACGACCCCTTCGACACCGGTGTGAACGCCCTGACTCACCTGGCGAGGCTTGTTGCTCCACACCGTCTCCGGTCTGCTCTGCAGGAGATGGACCTCGGGTCGATCCTCGGCGTCGACGGTCACCGCCCACTCGACGTCCTGCGGGCGCCCGAAGTGCTTTTCGGCCTGACGCGCCAACCGGGCGACCGCCTTGATCTCGTCGTCGCGCAGACTCGGCGACGTGCTGCGCTGGGCATCCAGCGGACGTTGCACAACCTTGCCGCCCTCGACGCAGCACTCGACCTCTTTGACCGAGACGGTGCGCTTGGTGATCTCGAAGATGACCTTGTCGATCATGTAGTTGTCGGGCGTGACGATCCCGGACACAACTGACTCGCCAAGCCCGAACGCGGAGTCGATCACGATCGTGGAGCGGTCCCCATTCGTCGGGTTCAGCGTGAACGCAACACCTGCGGCCTTCGGCAACACCATCTGCTGAACGGCAACACTCATCGCCACCTCGGCGTGGGCATAGCCGCTCTCGTAGCGATAGGAGATGGCCCTGTCGGTGTACAGACTTGCCCAGCACCGCACGACGTGGTTGACGACGTTGTCAGCACCGCGGATCCACAGGTAGGTGTCCTGTTGGCCGGCGAATGATGCGTCCGGTTGATCCTCGGCGGTAGCACTCGATCGCACCGCAACTGCCACGTCGTCGATTCCGGTGTGCTCACACAGCTGCTGGTACCCGGCACGGATGACGCTCTCGGCTGCGGCCGACGGGCCGGCGTCGAGCACCAGTTGCCGGCAGGAACTGGCGGCGTCGGCGAGGTCGGACATGTCCGTCACATCGAGACCCTGGAGCAACTTGGCGAGATGTGGCCCGACGTGATCTCTGCCCATCGAGTCGTCGAAGGCGTAGGTGGTGACGGCGAAACCGGGTGGAACCGGAAGGCCGGCCCGAGTCATCGCACCCAAGCTGGCGCATTTGCCTCCGACGATCGGCTGATCCGTATCGCAGTAGTCGTGAAAGAAGATGGCGTGATCCGCCACTACCACGACACCCCTTCGTACGCGTCCCAGCAGCGGCGAGTGGCCTCGGCGCCGGCGAAGTACGCGGCACGCGCCGAACGGCGCTTGGCGTCAGTGTCGAGGTAGCGCTCGGCGAACTCGCCCACATGCCCGCCGTGATCCTCGTCGACCATGATGTGGATGGTGTGGAACGCGTAGTCGTCGGGGTCCAGGAGATGGCCGTAGTGATGCTTGAACCCTTCGACGGCGCGGATGTAGGCGGGTGGGATCTGGTTCTCGATACCAAGACTGGCGCCGAACTGGAACTCGTACCAAGGCCGCTGATGGGCGAGGTTGTAGAGGAAGCTCTCGCTGAGCACTGCCTCGACATTCGGGGTGGCTTCGGTGATCACCTCGTCGGGTGCGCCCAGCGCCCTCGTGAACTGGAACAGCCAGTGAAGGTGACCGTGGCCTGACTTCGACTGGATGCCGAGCACCTCTTCGCCGATGTTCTCGATCACGCTCTCCGTCATCTCGTACGGGATGCGTCCTAGCCATATCGAGAGGAACCGGCGAGTGTGATACGTCACGCCGTGGTAGTGCTGGCGGGCCCAACCGACGAGCTCCTCCTTCGTGGCTTCACCCTGCACGACACGCTCGACCCAGCGCGCCTTGTCGAGCGTGCGACCGGATGCAACAAGCTCCGCTCGCATTTCGTCTACGTATGCCTCACCGTCGAACGACATGTCTCGACCCTCTCTTCGCATCGTGTCGAGGCACTGTCTCACCGCGACCATCTGCACTCAAGATGACCGTTCCGAATATCGGAACGGAAGCAGGAGTGGGTTTGGCACCGGTGCTGCGATGATGTCCGGGTGGCAACGTCCGTCGCAACATCTGGTCTGGCAAACCTGATCCGTCGTCGCCGGACGAGCATGCTCGTGGACAAGCAGCGTGACGTGCCGCGTGATCTGATCCGCGAGATGTGTGAGCTTGCCACGTGGGCTCCGAACCACAAGCGGACGTGGCCCTGGCGATTCGCCATCGCCGACGGGCCGGCACGAGCCCGGCTCGGTGAGGTGATCGCCGATGCGATGGAGAGGCACGGTGACCCGCCGCAGAAGGTCGACAAGGCGCGTACCAAGTACATGCGAACTCCGACCACCTTGGTGATTGGCTCTGCGCCAGGGGACTCGTCGCTGCGCACCGCGGAGAATCGCGATGCCGTCGCTGCCGGGATCCAGAACCTGCTACTCGCTGCCACCGAACAGGGTTTGGCGAGCTATTGGGGATCGTGCCCGAAGGGAGCGAACGACGTGGTGGCCGAGCTGTGCGGCTTCGAGCCGGGTACGCACATCAGCGCGCTGATCTACCTCGGCTGGGCGACCACGACCGTCGAGTCGCCCGGCAGGCCGGCCCCCGAGGTGCACGTGATCGCTGCAAATGACGGCAGGCGAGGCTCGACGCAGTCCTAATACTTCGGTACAGGTTCAGTACTAGTACCAAGGTGCAATGGCGACCTACACCGGTGTACGAAGAAGATGATCCCGACCCCGCAAGCCCGTCCAGCGGAAGGGTCGTATCCGAAACTTCACTGGAAGCCCGATCGCCGCCCGACGATCGGGCTTCTGTGTTTTTTCAGTCGGGCCACACGCAACGTGGCACTGGTGCGAGATACGTCAACCCCAGATGCTCTTGCGCGGTGGAGGAGTCACCACCACCGCACCCATGAGGGTACCGATCGGTGTGATGCACAGCCGGGTGTCCTGTCCGTTGACCTTCGACTCGCACTTGCCGCAGATGCCCTCCTGGCAGCCGCGCCGGGGACGCACGTGCTCGGCGATCTCGCGGATGGCCTTCAGCGCGGCCATCGTTGGATCGGCCAGGATCGAGTACTCGACGTCATCGACGGTCAACACCGTCACGACCGCGGGCTCGCCGTAGCCGGCAAAGCCGCCACCATCGGTTTTGGCGCTGTCGGACTCGATATCGGACTCGAGCATCATGCGTACCAACTGGGTGTCGCCAGGGTCGGAATCTCCAACTCCAATCCGCGGCCGCGGTAGGTCAGCACAGCGTGCTCGTGATCGTCGTAGACCTTGATGCGGACGTCCTCTGTGTTGTTCGGCTCGCCGGGGTCATGCCCGACCGCGGAGGCCGCGACAGCACGGATGGGACCGGAGTGGCCGCACATGTAGATGGCGGTGTCCGGCCCGCTCTCCTCGACGATCTCGGTGATGCCCTGCCAGTGGCGGCGGACAACGATCATCGGCGGCTCGAAGTAGAAGAGCGGCTGGGTCAGCCAGACCGTGATCGGGTCGCCACCTGCCTGGAGCACGCGGTAGAACCGGTTCATCTCGGTGATCCATCCCGGACGATCCCCCACGCCGAAACGCTGGTAGTTCTCGTGGATCTGGGCGAACTCCTGGAACGCTGCCGTGACGTCGACCTCGCGGCCACCGGCCCAGACTTGGAAGTTCCTGAACGCTTCGTGCGGATACGGATCCTCGACGTCGACGTCGTGGATGCCGTAACGGCTGAGTGCCTGCAGCACCCCACTGCGGATCCCGTCCGCTGTCTCGGTCGCCCGCGCCGTCGGAGCGTGCGGGAACCTGACGGTCATCCCCTCCTTCAGCCCCTTGGCCAGGTCTTGGCCCTTGCGATGGGCCTGCCAACGACCCAGAGGCGTCAGTGCGCCATCGGTGACGTAACCCTGGGTCTGGCCGTGGCGAATGAGGCGAACGTCGATCGATGTGGTGATCCGCTTGCGGAACTCACCGGGGAACTGCTCGCGGGGTGAGACGGTCTCCCTGGCGAACTCCTCCGTGCGACCGGGCGGCGCGGTGACGCGATCGAGCTCCTCGAGAGCACGCAGCGTGGAGCGCTCCCGAGCCCGCAGCACGAAGGCCGGCTCCTCGTCGTCGGACCCCGGCGGAGCAACGGGCTCTGCCCGGCGCCGTGCGTACTTGGCGAGGTACAGCGGCGCGTCATCGCGCGTGACACTCATGTGTAGATCGACACGAACGATTCGACGACACGGTTCTCGTAGTAGAACAGCGCCTTGCCCAACTGATCCTCGGTCCAGGTGATCGTCTCCCAATCGGTGTCGGTCTTGTAGCCGCCGGTGAACACCTCGTTGCGGTTTCCGACCGGATCGAAGAAGTAGATCGTGTGACCGCGGGTGATCCCGTGGCGGGTCGGTCCGATGTCGATGCCGTTCATCCGCAAGATGTCTGCCGCCCGCCCGACCTCGCTCCAGCTGTCGAGCCAGTACGCGAAGTGGTGCAGTCCACCGTTGGCTCCGCGTGTGAACGCGATGTCGTGCGGCTGACGTGACCGCTCGAAGAACACGATCAGCTGGTAGCCCTCGTTGGTGACGAGTTGCTCGGTGAGCCGGAAACCCAGCACCTCACTCATGAACCGCGCCGCGTCGGGGACGTTCTCGGTTGTCAGCAGGCAGTGGTCGAGTCGAGGCGGAGCAATGCCGACGAGGTCCATCGGCATCGGTGGAGGATTGAAGAGCGGGAGGCCGTTGCCGACCTTTTCCATCTTGGCGTAGATCTCCATCGTGTGACCGGTCGGCGAGTCGAATCGGATTGCGTCGCCCTGTCCGAGCTCGGTGCCCGCGCCGATGCGCTCGACCGTGCAGCCGTAGCGCTCGAGGGTTGTCTCGTACCCTTCGAGGTCGTCGATCGACTCTGTCTTGAACGCGACGTGCTCGAGACCGTACCGGTTGGCGCCGGTGAGCACGAGGGAGTGATGGTCCTGCTCGTCCCAGCCTTTGAGGTACACGTGGTTGTCGT
>JANPGV010000148.1:0-2468 GCA_031424145.1 Ilumatobacteraceae bacterium | reverse complement strand
GGGAAGGGATTCCACGAAGGGCCGGGGGTCAGGCTGACCTTGCCCTTCTCGTCGATCTCCTCGACGATGACTTCGATCTCTTGACCGAGCGTCAGCACGTCCTCCACGTTGTTGATGCGCTTGCCCTTGCCCAGCTTGGAGATGTGCACCAAGCCGTCACGGCCGGGAAGGATGTTGACGAACGCACCGAACTTAGTGACGTTGACAACCCTGCCCATGTACGTGGCGCCGACGTCTGCCTTCGGCGGATCGACGATGGCGAGAATGCGAGCTTTCGCCTCTTCCATCTTCGAGGCCTCGACAGCGCCGATCGTGACGATTCCGACAGAGCCGTCGTCGTCGACAGCGATGTCGGCACCGGTCTCCTGCTGGATGGTGTTGATGACCTTGCCCTTCGGCCCGATCACCTCACCGATCTTGTCCATCGGGATCGTGATCGAGATGATCTTCGGTGCCGTTGCTGCAACCTCAGCGCGAGGCTGGGCGATGCATGCGTTCATGTTGGCCAGGATCTCGGTGCGGGCTTCCTTCGCCTGATCGAGCGCGGCAGCCAACACGTCGGCGGGGATGCCTTCGATCTTGGTGTCGAGCTGGAGGGCTGTGACGAAGTCGGATGTACCGGCCACCTTGAAGTCCATGTCGCCGAACGCGTCTTCGGCACCGAGGATGTCGGTCAGGGTCGTGTACTTGCCTTCGGCGTACACGAGGCCCATGGCGATGCCGGCAACGGCGGCCTTGATCGGCACACCAGCGTCCATCAACGCCAAGGAACCCGAGCAGACCGACGCCATCGACGTCGACCCGTTGGAGGCCAGCACCTCGGCGACGAGCCGCAGCGTGTAGCTGAACTCCTCCTGGCTCGGCAGCACCGGCAACAGGGCACGTGCGGCGAGCGCGCCGTGACCGATCTCGCGGCGCTTGGGCGAACCAACGCGGCCTGTCTCACCATTGGCCCACGGGGCCATGTTGTAGTGGAAAAGGAAGTACTTGTGGGTCTCCGGGCTCAGCGTGTCGAGCAACTGGTTCATGCGTGGCATGGCCATGGTGACGACGTTCATCACCTGGGTCTCACCACGCTGAAACAGGCCGCTGCCGTGAGCGGTCGGGAGAACCGTGACCTCGCTGCTGACCGGACGAAGGTCACGGGGACCCCGGCCGTCGATGCGCAGTCCCTCTTCGACGATTCGCTTGCGGACTGCCTTCTTGGTCAGGCTGCGCACGGCTTCTTTGACCTCGCGCTCGCGGCCGGCGAGAGCTGCACCCTCGCCGCACAGCGCTTCGATGGCCTTGGCAGCGGCGGCATCGGTAGCGGCGTTGCGCTCGGCCTTCGCGCTGATGGTGATGGCCTTGGCCACATCGTCAGCGACGATTGACGAAACCGCATCGAACACGTCTTGCGCGTAGTCGAGCTGCGGGGTGTAGGCCATGGGAACGATGGGCCCGCGGGTGGCGATTACCGAGGCGACCAGCTGACGCTGGAGCGCGATCGATTCCTTGATGTACACCTTGGAAGCGTCGAGCCCACCGGCGAGTACCTTTTCGTCGACCTTGGGTGCGCCTGCCTCGTAGTACTCGAGGCTCTTCGAGGTGCCCCCGGCTTCGACCATCATGATGGCGACATCGCCGTTGTCGAGCTCGCGCCCGGCCACGACGAGCTCGAACGTGCTGGCCTCTCCCTCTTCATATGTGGGGTGGGGGATCCACTCGCCACTCTGGCTGTGGGCGATGCGAATTGCACCGATCGGGCCCTCGAACGGGATGCCCGAGATCATCAGTGCGGCCGAGGCTGCGTTGATGCTGAGCACGTCGTGCGGGTTGGCCATATCGGCGCCCATGACGGTGAGCACGACCTGGGTCTCGTTGCGGAAACCTTCGGGGAAGGCCGGTCGCAACGGACGGTCGGTCAGGCGACACGTCAGGATCGCGTCTTCGGTGGGTCGGCCTTCACGGCGGAAGAACGAACCTGGGATCTTGCCGGCAGCGTAGGCGCGCTCTTCGACGTCGATCGTGAGCGGAAAGAAATCCGTTCCCGCTCGTACGTCCTTTGCGGCGTTGGCGGTGGCCAGCACCGTGGTGCGGCCGATGCTTGCCAGCACAGCACCTTGGCTTTGCTGGGCAAGTTTGCCTGTCTCGAACGACAGGACTTTGCCAGTGCCCGAAACTGGGCCTGACACTCGAATGGCGTCTGCCATTGCGAGCTCCTTTCATTTGTCGGCGCACTTCTGAGTGCACCGTTTGAAGGAGCAGCGGGGCCGGTTCCCAGTCGGCAACCCCGCCGCCACCGTGCGGGGCTCTCGACTGACAACCGACTCGGTTGCTGCTCGGTTTGATCGGGGCCGACGGCCCCTGTTTTCGGTCAGGCCTCCTCGGCCTGATGTGACAAGGGCCGAGCCATGTGGCCCGGCCCAAGATTTGGTGCGACTAGCGACGCAAACCGTTCTTCTGAACGATCTGGCGATAGCGCTCGA
>JANPGV010000147.1:0-29409 GCA_031424145.1 Ilumatobacteraceae bacterium | reverse complement strand
TACCGGCTCATTGCCAGGCGCGTGTCGCTGACATCGCCCCGACGCCCCTTGGCTGCGGGCCTCGGTGGCTTCGTCGGGCTGAACGTCGCCGCGCTCTGCACCGCGATCGAGTTCGGTCTGCAACCAACGTTGTTCAAGGCTGCGGACGGCTCACCCTTGTACGCCCCGTTCCACCTCAGCCAGACCATCCCGACGATGGCGCTGGCGCACCTGACGATCGCTGGCGGCGTCGAGTTCGTCCTCACCGCGGGTGTGATCGCGTACCTCCAGCGCGCCAACCTGCCGATCATGCGGATCAATCACGCCGCTGTGGCCGAGACCGATGCCGAGCTGATACCGACGCGCAGCATCGGCTGGCGATGGGCGCTGGTCGGCCTCGGCACGATCGTCGTACTCACACCACTCGGCCTCGTTGCTCCCGGCACCGCGTTCGGTGAGGACGCTCCCAACGATCTGAACCTGCACAAGTACGGGTTGAGCACCGTGCCAACGGGATTGCGCCACTACGCCGGCTTCTGGCACAACGCACTGTTCAACGGCTACACCTTCACCGACGATAAACATCCGGTCGCCGGATACCTCGTGTCGGCCGGGCTCGGGACCGTCATCATCGGCGTCACCGTCGTCGCTGTGTTCGCGGCGCTACGTGTGATCAGAGCCCGCCGCACGCCGGGATCTGACGTCGTCGAGGTTCCTTCGTGACTGCAACCTCGACGCCGGCGTGGCTGATCGACAATGAGGTCGGCTTGTGCCCGTGCAGTTGCGTGGGCAAGCGCAAGAAAGCCAACTTCGCCGACAAGACCATTGCGGGTTCGGCATCGCTGTTGCGCAAGACCATGTTCGCCGAAGACACCGCCGCAGGCGGCGGACTGCTGCAACGCATCGACCCCAGGGTCAAGATCGTGTCGCTCGTCGGTCTGCTGATCGTCGCCAGCCTCGTCCATCACATCCCGGTTCTGCTGGTGATGTACCTCGCCACGCTGGCGCTGGCGGCCAGGTCGAAGTTGTCGGTCGGTTTCTTCGTCAAGCGGGTCTGGCTGTTCATCCCGATCTTCACGGGAGTGATCGTCCTGCCGGCAACCTTCAGCTTCATCACCCACGGCCACATCGTCGTCCCGCTCGGCCATTGGTTCGGCCATCGTGTCGGCCTGACCAGTGAAGGCCTGTGGTCGGCGGCGTTGATCGTCACCCGCGTCGCCACCTCGATCTCGCTGGTCGTGCTGCTCACCCTGACCACGCCGTGGGTCGAACTGCTCGCGGCGTTACGGGCGCTGCGCGTGCCTCGGATGTTCATTCTCGTCACCGGCATGGCCTACCGCTACCTCTTCCACCTGCTCGACTCGGTCACGGACATGTACACGGCGCGGAAGTCGCGCATGGTCGGGCGCGACACCGACGTGGTCGCAGGCCGGGCGTTCGTCGGGGCATCCGCAGGTGCGCTGTTCGGCAAGGCCCACGCCTTGTCGGAAGAGGTCTACTCGGCGATGATCGCTCGCGGTTACAACGGCAACCCACGGACGATCAACAGGTTCCGATTGCGTGTGCACGATCTGTTCTGGGTGGCTGGTTGCGTCGTCGCAGCCGCACTCGTGATGGGGTGGGATCATGCCATCGGCCGTTGACTCTCGCGCAACGCGCGACGACGAGATCTTGGCCGTGAAGGACGTGTCATACGCGTATCTCGACCGGTTCGCTGCACTCGCCGATGTCTCGCTGGCGGTCCGCCGCGGTGAGAAGGTCGCGCTGCTCGGCGCCAATGGATGTGGCAAATCGACCTTGCTCAAAGTGCTCGATGGCCTCGTGTTCCCCGATAGCGGCACGTTCAACGCGTTCGGCGCGGCTGTCACCGAGCAGAAACTCGAGGACCAACAGTTCTCCGAAGCCTTCCGGTCGCGCGTCGGGTTCGTGTTCCAGAACTCAGACGCCCAGGTCTTCTCCCCGAACGTTCGTGACGAGATCGCGTTCGGACCTCTGAACATGGGTATGCCAGGCGACCAGGTCGCCCGCCGCGTCGACGACACGCTGGAGATGCTCGACATCGCCCATCTCGCCGACAGGGCGCCGTATCAACTATCGGGTGGACAGAAGAAGCGCGTCGCGATCGCATCGGTGCTCGTCATGAACCCCGAGGTGCTGATGTTCGACGAGCCGACCGCTGCGCTTGACCCGCGCACGCAGCACTGGTTGACGGAGTTGATCGAGGAGTTGAACGGTGCGGGCAAGACCATCGTGCTCGCTACCCACGATCTCGCCTCACTCGAGACCCTGGCCGATCGGTGCATCGTCTTCAACGAGGAGCATCGCATCGTCGCCGACGGAACGCCGGAAGACATTCTCGGCGACCGTCGTCTGCTGTTGTCGGTCAACCTCATCCACCATCACACGCACCGGCACGTCGTGGCCGGGCCCGAGCCAGGCACGCAGCAGGAGATCGTCCACAGCCACGACCACGATGCAGGGCATCATCACATCGAATGAAACTGCTTCTCGCCGCACACTCGTGCGACGTGAACCTTGTTCTTACGTTCTTTCACCAACATGTGCGCCTCGCGGACCACTTCGAGGAGATGACATGAGCACGGATCACGACGATTTCGGAGGCCTCGAGCGCGACCTGCCGATGCTGTTGCAGCGCCGTCACGTGCTCAAGCTCCTCGCCGGAGGCAGCCTCCTGGCGCTCGCGTCCTGCGCCAGCGATACCAAGCAGTCTGCAGCGACGAACGCCGCACCGACGAGCGGGTCCGCTGCCCCGACCGCCGCATCGACCGGCAGCACCGCCGCGGCGACGACCGCAGCAGGGACTGCCGCCACCGCGTCGACGACCGCCACGGGCTCCGCGGCGACGTGCACGCCTATCAACGAAGAGACTGCTGGCCCGTATCCGGGCGACGGATCGAACGGCCCCGATGTGCTCACCGAGAGCGGTGCCCTGCGCAGTGACATCACGTCGAGCTTCGGCTCGTCGACGACGGTCGCCGAGGGTGTGCCCACCACCGTGACACTGGCCATCCAGGACAGTGCCAACGGTTGTGCCGCGCTGGCGAATGCCGCCGTCTATGTGTGGCATTGCAGCCGCGACGGCCTCTACTCGATGTACTCGCCGGGAGCGACGAACGAGAACTACCTCCGCGGTGTTCAACAGGCCGGCGCAGACGGGAGGGTCACGTTCCAGACGATCTTCCCAGGGGCGTATTCGGGCCGCTGGCCGCATATCCACTTCGAGGTCTACGCCAGTGTCGACGATGCGACCGGCGGCGGACAACCGATCGCCACGTCGCAGTTGGCGATGCCGGAAGACGTGTGCAAGGTCGTCTACGCATCAGGGGGCTACGAGAAGAGCATCAGCAACTTCGCTCAGACACCGCTGTCGCGCGACAACGTCTTCTCCGACGACAACGCGGCCCACCAGATCCCCACCACCACCGGCAGCGTCGACGCCGGCTACACCTTGGAGCTCAGCGTTCCAGTCTGACCGTCGGCGGGTGGAGCCACGCCGTAGCGGGACAGCACGGTGTCGACCACAGCTGCGACGAGTTCATCGGTGACGCGTTGGCGACGAACGAGCTTCGTGTAGATCAACGGTCCGGCGAGCAGAGTGACCACGAGGTCGACGTCGACGTCAGCTGGTAGGTCGCCGCGAGCAATGGCCCGCTCGATGACGGTGGTCGCGAACCGGCGGCGCTGATCGGTCTGGGCGCGCACGAGGCGACCGAGCTCGGGGTCGCGCTGCGCCGCATCCATCAGCGACAACATCATGTCGCCGAGCCGCCCGTCGTAGGAGGCCTTGGTCGTGCCGCTGAAGCACGAGATCAGGTCGTCGCGCAGCGACCCCGTGTCGGTGACCACCGGGATGTACGTACATGCGTGCACAGCCTCGACGACGAGCACCTCTTTGCTGGCGAAGTTCCGGTAGATCGTGGTCTTTGCCACGCCTGATCGACTGGCGATCTCATCTATGGTCGTGCGCTCGACCCCTACCTCCGCGACGAGGTCGGCTGTAGCATCGAGCACGGCTTGTCGTGCCCGTTGGCTGCGGCTTTGCATCGATTCGACCATCGCTACCAGATCGTAGCGCAGAGGCTATTTGCCCAGGTGTGACGCATGTCAAGCACGTCAAATCACATCGAATTCGGTTGTCAACGGCCGAACCTGGCCGATACGGTCCCGTAGCGTTCGGGCAAGGAGGAAGCATGAGCGCAAGTGAACAGCCAGGTTCTGATACGGCTCAGATCGACATCGACCCCGCCGTGTTCGCACGTCGTTGGAAGATCCTGGTGGTGCTGTGCACCAGCCTCATGGTCGTCATCGTCGGTAACACCGCACTCAACGTGGCGCTGCCGACGTTGGCCCGCGAGCTCCACGCATCGATCTCAGCTCAGCAGTGGATGGTCGATGCATACGGGCTCGTCTTCGCAGGACTGCTGCTGACGGCAGGCACGATCGGCGACCGTTTCGGCCGCAAGGGCACGCTGCAGGGTGGTCTCGCCGTGTTCCTCGCTGGCTCGTTGTTCGCCGGCTTCAGCCACAGCGCGTCATCCATCATCATCGGTCGTGCGGTGATGGGTGTCGGGGCTGCGTTCATCATGCCCGCGACGCTGTCGATCCTCACAAATGTCTTCCCGCCGCACGAGCGCGGCAAGGCAATCGCGGTGTGGGCGGGCATCTCCGGCGGCGGTGCCGCAGTTGGACCCGTTGCCAGCGGTTTCCTGCTCGAGCACTTCTCGTGGGGCTCGGTGTTCTTCGTCAACGTGCCGATCATCGCCCTCTCCCTCGCAGCGGGATACATCCTGTTGCCGAAGTCACGAGATCCTCACCCGGAGGGACTGGATCCGATCGGCGCGCTGCTGTCGATCGCCGGGCTCGGGTCACTCGTCTACACGATCATCCAGGCACCGAATCGCGGCTGGGCAAGTGGCCCCAGTCTGCTGTGGTTCGGCGCTTCCGCCGTCTTGATCGCCGCGTTCTTGATGTGGGAGCTGCGCAACACCAAGCCGATGCTCAACCTGCGGTACTTCCTCGATCCGAGGTTCGGAGTGGCCGCCGGCGTCATCACGCTCGTCTTCTTCGGCATGTTCGGGTTCTTCTTCCTCCTCACGCAGTACTTCCAGTTGGTGCTCGGCTACGGCACGTTGGAGGCCGGCGTCAAGCAACTGCCGTTCGCCGCGGTGATGATGGCCGTCGCGCCGAACTCGCCGAAGTTCGCGGCACGCTGGGGGACCAACGTCGCAGTCGCCACTGGGCTCATCGGCATGTCGGCAGGCATGTTCCTGTTCACGATCGCCCGCACCAACACGCCCTACATCCAGGTCGTGCTCGTCGTCATGGTGATGGCCGCCGGCATGGCCACCTGCATCCCCTCGATGACCGGCTCGATCATGTCGGCCGTACCGCTCGGCAAAGCAGGTGTCGGCTCGGCAATGAACGACACCACGCGCGAGCTCGGAGGCGCACTCGGCGTCGCCGTGCTCGGCAGCCTCGTCGCCTCGCGCTACGACACGCGGCTGGCCCCTGCGCTCGACCTGCTTCCGGCCCCGCTCCAAGGCCAGGCCAGCGAGAGCCTGGCAGGCGCGTTGCGCGCCGGCACTCAGCTCGGTGGCCCGACGGGTACGCAGGTTGCCTCGATCGCTCGTGAGGCGTTCGTCTCCGGCATGCACCTCGCCGCCATCATCGCCGGTTGCGTCACGTTGCTCGCCGCAGCAATCGTCTACCGCAAGCTGCCGTCCGGGAACCCGCACGCAATCGGCGCTGCAGCGGTCGGTCGCCCCGCCCCCGACCTCGTCGCCGAGCACTGAACCGACCTGCCCGCCGTTTCGGGCTGCTATGGCGTGAAGGTGGCGACCTTGTCGACGACGAGGTGCGACTTCATGTTGGACCGCACGCACACGTTGCCGGCGACGTCGCCACCTACAGCGATGAGGTTGGCGGTGTCCTCTGCACTTGTCGTGTTGATCAGCGAGCTGAGAAGACTCGACCCGCAGGGCCGGACGATGACGAAACCGGTGGCGGTGCTGTCGACGGCGATCACATTGAGGACCGAGACCCCGTCGGCGTGGACTGATTGTTCGGCAGCCGTTGGCTGCCCACCATTGAGGCGGGTGTCGAGCTGGCGCACCGGGTCGGTCGGGCGGTACGAGAGCCCTCCGGCACCGGGGCCGAACCATCCGGCGACGTCGACGATGATGTGCGAGCTCCCGGTATACGTCAGCACGCAGACCGATCCGTTGGCGCCGATCCCGACGAGCACCGATGAAGCAGTCGAATGCTTCGATCGGGCGTTCACGTTTGATGACAGTGGAGGAGTGCCGCAAGGCCCGGGGTAGGCAGTGAGAACCGTCGGCGCGGTGGGGTCGGCGACGGTCAGGTTCAACCACACCGCTGTTGCATCCTCCGGCACTCCGCCCTGTCCGCGCATGGCGACCTGGGTCTGCATCTGTGCCGTGCGCGCCCCGGTGATCTCGCGAAGTTGCACCGCGCCACTGCGGGTGTCGATCCAGCGGGTCGGCGCCATCGGATGGAAGCGAGCGCCGGTCGGTGTGAATGCCCCCATGATGTCGACGACCACGTCGGTCGGGTTGGAGGCGAAGATGCACGCCTTGCCGTCGATCATCGGGGTGATCACCACACCGGCGGTCGTGCGACCGACCTCGTAGTTGATGTTCGACGTCGCTGGTCGTGCGCCGCACGCGAAGACCGTGAGATAACCGGCGACGCAACTTCCGGTTGCCGTGACGCTGAGAACCGTTGCCACCGCGTCGACCGGCACGATGCTGCTGACATCGATCGACACTGTGCGCCCGGCACCGAGCATGCCGGCGGCTCCGCCCCGCGCCGGATCACGAGTGTCGAGCACACGCTTCGGAGCCAACGGCACGAACCCGGGGGAAGTATCGGCGTCGGCGGCGGGCGATGCGATGGCGCTGTCGACAGTCCCGGTCAGCGCGTTCGCAGAGCGGCACCTACCGATGCCGGGCAACGCGTCGAGCGCATTCTTGATGAACGTCGCCAGGGCGTTGGCGCCGGGCAGCGTGAGGTGGACGCCGTCGAAGGCGAACCAGTCGGGCTGATCTTTCGAGTACGTGTCCCAGTCGACAACCTTCAGCGACTTGTGTCGTTGAGCCGCAGCTGCGAGCTCGCTGTTGTGGCTGGTGTAGAGATCCTTTGCAGCCACACCGCCGGGCAACACGTACGCCGTGTTGGTGCGATAGGTGAGCCACAGCACCTGTGTCACCCCCTGTGCCTCGGCCTCAGCCATCACCTGGTCGACAGCGGTCGCCAGCGTCGCATCGTCGTAACCGGCCATCACGACCATCGCCTCGCCGAGCCGTCCGTTCAACGTGCTTCGCATCAGTGGGAGAACGCTGAGCGGGACGGTGCCAAATCGACCCCGGCAGCTGGCGGCGACGACGCGACGACAACTCTCGGCATCGAACGTCAGCCGATAGGACCCCGCGACGATGTCGCGCGGATCGTTGCCCGTGGTCGAGTTCCACGCCATGCCGGCCATCGTCGAATCGCCGATCAGTGAAACGGGTGGCGCATCGACTGGCGGAGTGACCGCGTGTGCGACCTGATCCCAGCCGGCGAGTGGTAGTGACGCGGCGGCGAACACCAATGAAATCAGCACACGCGCCGGCCACCGCGTTCGGCCCGATTCAGACATTGGGCTCTTGGTACCCATCTCGGCTCCCTGTCGAACCATTCCCGCGAGCTGACTTGTTACCACAGGTCGCCGTCGCGCCAGTCGCACGTCAGCTCGCCGGCGATGTCCAATGCCTGGTCCGCAGGCCACACGAAGATGCAATCGTCTTCGTCTGGCGTGCGCACCACACCGGCAGGCGTCAACGCGGAAGTCGGGCCCTGCCATCTGATCCAGCCGCGGTGTGAGTACAAGCTGACAGCTTCGTCGCTGGCGCCGAGCGCGCCGATGTCGTATGCGCTGTCGATGACATGTTCGAGCGCTGACATCATGTGGCCGCCGATGCCTTGTCGTTGGCGGTTCGGGTGCACCCCGACGCCTTCGATGTATCCGGTCCGCAATGCGCGGCCGCTGTGCATGAGCCGCCGTTGGATGGCCGATGCGTGACCCACGATCGAGTCCCCGTGCCAGACCACGGTGTGGATGCCACCGAGTGCGTGCTCCCAATCGTGATCGGTCATCTCACCCTGAAAAACCAGATCCAGCATCTCGCGAGCGAGCGTGAGCACCGACCGGTCGAACTCGGAGGTGTGGCCAACCTGTAGTAGAAACCCACCGATCTGCGCTTGATTCACCGAGCCGGACGCTACCGAAGGAGTGCACAACGCGTTTATCCTCGGCGACGTGCTGGTTCACACGTGGGGCGTGGCGCGCTACGGGCGGAGACGAGCAATTTCTGGTCGTGCTGTCGATCTGGACGATGGTCGTTCGTTTAGTGGGTAACGAGACCCGGTGACCGCCGAGTCGTGAACAAGGAGACATCAAATGACGCAGTACCTGTTGTCGGTCCACATGGTCGAAGGTGCCGAGGAGCCACCCGCCGATGTGATTCAGCGGATGTATGCCGACGTCGACACCTTCAACAAGAAGCTTCAAAAGCAGGGGAACTGGGTGTTCGCTGGTGGGCTGCACCCCGCCAACACCGCAACCGTCGTGCGGGCCCAGAACGGTGAGGTTCTGACCAGCGACGGTCCCTTCGCCGAGTCGAAGGAGCAGCTCGGAGGGTTCTGGGTCGTCACGGCCGGCGACCTCGACGAGGCGCTGAAGCTGGCCGCAGAAGGCTCCCAGGCCTGCGGAGCCCCTGTCGAGGTGCGCCCGTTCCAAGACGACGAACCAGCCAGCTGAACGAGTCTGATGACTGGAGCAGTCAATGCAACAGACATCGAGCGCGTGTTCCGCGCCGAGTCAGGCCGGGCAGTGGCCAGCCTGGTCCGCTTCTTCGGTGACATCGACATCGCCGAGGAAGCGGTCCAGGACGCCTTCGAGATCGCCGTCAAGCGGTGGCCCGAATCCGGCTTGCCGCCAAGTCCTGCGGGTTGGATCATCACGACCGCTCGAAACCGGGCGCTGGACCGTCTGCGACGCGAATCGTCACGCGACGATCGTCAACAGCAAGCGCTCCTGTTGCACAGCAACGATGAAGTCACAGAGGTGGGACCGGTGGAAGACGACCGACTGCGCCTGATCTTCACGTGCTGCCACCCCGCCCTGGGCCCCGAGGCGCAGGTCGCGTTGACGCTGCGCCTGATCGCCGGGCTGGAAACGCCGGAGATCGCTCGCGCTCTGCTGGTCTCCGAGCCGACCATGGCTCAACGGTTGGTTCGAGCGAAGAGCAAGATTCGTGCGAACAACATCCCCTACCGCGTGCCTGGCGACGCCGAACTACCTGACCGGCTGCGAGCCGTGCTCGCAGTGCTGTACCTCATCTTCAACGAGGGCCACATCGCAACCAGCGGCGATGCGCTGGTGCGCGACGACCTGTGCGACGAAGCAATTCGCCTCGCCCGCCTGCTCGTCATGTTGATGCCCGACGAAGGGGAGGCACACGGATTGTTGGCTCTTCTACTGTTGACCGAGGCGCGCCGCCCGGCGCGCACCGCCGCGGACGGGTCGCTGGTTCGTCTCGGTGACCAGGATCGATCGCTGTGGTCACGCTCGCTCATCGATGAGGGTCACGCCCTCGTGCGGGCGTGCCTGCGCCGCGACATGCCCGGCCCGTATCAGATCCAGGCCGCGATCGCTGCGGTGCACGCCGACGCTGCAACCTCAGCGGTCACGGACTGGTCACAGATCGTCCAGCTGTACGACCAGCTGTTCAGCTTCACGCCCACCCCGATCGTTGCCCTGAATCGCGCAATTGCCATCGCCGAGCTCGATGGGCCTGCATCGGCACTGGCCATCGTCGACGACCTCGATCTCGGCACCTACCACCTGTATCACGCCGCCCGGGCCGACCTCCTCGAACGCCTCGGTCGACCCGAGGAGTCGGCTGCCGAGTTCGACCGGGCCATCCATCTCGCCACCAACGACGTGGAGCGCGACTACCTTCGTCGTCGCCGCGACTCCGTCAGCCGTTGAGCAAGGATCAGTCGGTGGTGCGTGCGCGATAGCGGCGTTGGGCGATGGTCCAGCCCAGCGCGACCAGCAACACGCTGTACAGCCACGCGGCGGCGACGGGATGATCGATTGGCCACACGTGCTTGGTCACCGGCGCCACCGGATTGCCGAACAGCGTGCGCACCGCGGCGATCAACACGCTGACCGGGTTGATGGACGCCACCCATTGAAGAATGTTCGGCATCGAGGCAATGGGCACGAACGCGTTGGAGATGAACGTGAGCGGGAAGATGATGACGAAGCCGATGCCCATCACGGCGTCCGGCGATCGCACGAGTATTCCCAACCACAGGCCGATCCAGATGATGGCCGAGGCGAACACCAGCAACAAGGCAAAGGCCTGGAGCACGTCGAGGAACGCGGCGTGGGTCCGCCAACCGATCAGCAACCCGGTGCCCAGCAGGATGACGACGGTCAGGATTGATCCGAGCATCTCCGCGAAGTAGTGGCCGAGTAGGTACGCGGATCGCCGGGATGGCAGCGATCTGAAGCGGTCGATCACACCTTCTTGCAGATCGGTGGCGATCGACATTGCCGGGCCCATCATGGCGAACGCCAGGGTCTGGATGAGGATGCCGCCGATGAGATATTCCTTGTACCCGCCGCCGTCGACCTTGATCGCGCCGCCGAACACGTACGCAAACAACACGACGAACATGAGCGGCTGGATCGTGACGTTGGTGAGCTTTTCGGGGACCTGACGGATGTGCTCGAGGTTGCGTCGGGCGTAGATCGTTGCGTCGGTCATCAATGTGTTGCTCATGCTGAGAGATCCTCCTTGGGGGCACGGCTCGTCAGGGCGAGGAAGACCTCGTCGAGCGTTGCCTCGCGTCGGGTGATGTCGACGGCGTCGATCCCGGCTTCGTCGAGAGCACGGACGACATCGATCACTCGAACGCCGGCTTTGATCGGCGCCGTAACGGTGAGCGCTTCGCTGTCGAACATCGGGTCGCTGTCGGTGAAGGCAGAAAGGGCGCTAGCAGCGGCGACGAGCTCGCTGGGCGCCGCCACCTTTACGTCGATCCGATCGTCGCCGATTCGCGCCTTGAGATCCTCGGGTGTGCCATGGGCGACGGTCTGACCGTGATCGAGCACGACGATGTCGTCGGCCATGCGATCAGCCTCCTCCAGGTACTGAGTGGTGAGGATGATGGTGGTTCCGTCGCGGACGAGGTCGGCGAGCATCTGCCAGAGATCGCCGCGACTGCGCGGATCGAGGCCCGTGGTTGGCTCGTCGAGGAACAGCACCTCCGGGCTGCCCATCAGGCTGGCAGCAACGTCGAGACGGCGACGCATGCCGCCGGAATAGGTCTTCACCAAGGCCGTCGCGAAGTCGGTGAGATCGAGTCGCTCGAGCAGCTCGTCGCCGCGCTGGCGGGCCGCAGCCTTCGACATGCCGCGCAGGCGGCCGACGGTTATGAGGTTGAGACGGCCGGACATCAACCCGTCGACGGTGGACTGCTGCGAGGCGACGCCGATCCTGCCACGCACCTCTTTGGGCTCATGAACCACATCGAACCCGGCGACGGTGGCGCTGCCTTCCGTCGGCTGGCTGAGTGTGGTGAGTATCCGGATCGCTGTTGTCTTGCCGGCGCCGTTGTGACCGAGCAGGCCGAGCACCGTTCCCGGGGCGACGTGCAAGTCGAGGTTGCGGAGAGCCCACAGGTCGCCGAACAGCTTGCCGAGCCCCGTGGCGGTGATGCCTCCGCTGCTGGAACGTGACCCCGCTGACGATCGCTGCGGCGTTTCGACAGGTTTCTCGGACGGTGGTTGAGCCGTCGTATGTTGTACTGAGTTTTCGTACATAGTACGAATAAGATTAGCAGTACACTGTACGACGTGGCAAGCGCGAAGACTGCCAAGCACATCGAGACCCTGGACCGGCTGGCTGCACACCTCGAGGCACTCGACGTGTGGACAAGGGACCATGGGGTCGGCCGAAAGCCGCGCTTCAACCGCGACGACATCGCCGCTGCCGCCATCCGGATCGCCGACTCGGAGGGCTTCGAGGCCGTTTCGATGCGTCGACTTGCCGCCGAGCTCGACGCCGGGACGATGACGCTCTACCACTACGTCCGCACCAAAGATGAGTTGCTCACGCTCATCGTCGACGCGTTTCTCGGTGAGGTCGTGCTGCCGGCCGGTCAGCGCCTGCCACGCGACTGGCGGGCTGCCATCACCGCAATCGCCAGGCGTACGCGCGACGCGCTGCGCCGCCATCCGTGGATCCTCGACATCACCGACGATCCCAACATCGGGCCGAATGCGATGCGCCACTTCGACCAGTCATGGCAGGCTCTCGCCTCACTCGATGCGGAGTTCGAGAACAAGCTGGACCTCATCACCGTTGTCGACGAGTACGTGTTCGGGTTCTGCCTGCATGAGCGCAACAACCTCAAAGACGAGCCGAGAGACAATGAGATGGTCGACTACATCGGCGCTCTGCTGGTCGAAGGTGAATACCCTGCGTTGGCGGGAATGGTGTCCGAGATGGGCCTGGCGCGACTGTGGTCGAGGATCAATTCGCACGCCCGTGATGTCGGCCGGTTCGACCGCAACCTCGCCCGTCTGTTAGCTGGCTTTGAGGCGAGCCTCATACCGCTTTCCTGAAAGCGACTCGTCCAGCACTCCGTGAGTCTGCCCGTAGCCGTTCGGTTCGATGCGATCGGCTGCCGGGTCGTCGAAGAACTCGCCGCCCTCGGCGAGGTATCGAAAGCATGTCACCGTGCCAGTTGGGAACGACACGGTGACATACCGACGACCGTCGAGCTCTTCGACGAATGGATCGCTGAGAGGGTTCCAGTCATTGAAGTCACCGACGACGGATACGGGGCGGTCGTCGTCGATCATGAACGTGACCGTGACATCACCGTTGGGGAGGAGAGAGGTGGTGATCACGTTTACTTCCTTTCGACTGGTGCTGGGCGAGCCGAGAACAGTGTGGACACATGCCGCTTTGAGCTTCCTGAAGACAGCTGAAGACGTCTTCAGCTTGCACGTGTGAGACTGATCTCTATGCGTGTACTCGTGGTCGAAGACGAGGTGCGTCAGGCTGCAGCGCTGAAGCGAGGCCTCGAAGCGGAGGGCTTTGCCGTTGATGTCGCGAGCACCGGGACGGACGGTCTCTGGCTGGCCAGCGAGCAGCCCTACGACGCGATCGTGCTGGACGTGATGCTCCCAGGGCTCAACGGCTACAAGGTCTGTGCCGAACTTCGCGCCAAGCAGATCTGGACGCCGGTGCTGATGCTGACCGCGAAGGACGGTGAGCTGGACGAAGCCGAGGCACTAGACACCGGCGCCGACGATTTCCTGTCGAAGCCGTTCTCGTACGTTGTGCTGGTGGCGCGTCTGCGAGCGCTGTTGCGCCGGGGTAGTGCCTCGCAACCTCCGGTCCTGCGGTGCGCGAGCATCGAGCTCGACGTCGCCGCCAGAACCTGTCTGGTTGATGGTGTTGCGGTGGAGTTGACGCCTCGCGAGTTCTCCGTCGTCGAGTATCTGATGCGTCGTACAGGCGAGGTTGTACCGAAGTCGGAGATCCTCGAGCATGTGTGGGACTTCGCGTTCGACGGCGACGACAACGTCGTCGAAGTGCACGTCTCGGCATTGCGCCGCAAACTCGGTTCTACGACGATCGAGACGGTTCGCGGCGCCGGGTATCGGATGGGTGTGCGTGCGCACTAAGTGGCGTTCGTCGGTTCGCTCGCGCGCAACGATCGGAGCCTCCTTCGTCCTGGCAGTCGCCCTCGCTATCGGGGCGTTCGCGGCGGCTGGTCTGGTGCGCCGGGCTCTGACTTCGAATGCCGAGTCGCTGCTCATCGATCGGGTCGATGAGGTCGAAACGCTGATCCACGCGCGGCTGTTGACTCAGGTGCTCGCGGCGACGGGCCGTGAGGTCGGCCAGGTCCAGGTCGTCGATGCGTCGGGGGGAGTTGTTTCGGTGACCCCTGGCCTCGCACTGACTACGCGACTCGACGTGATCGACCCGCCGGCCGTCGGCGGAGAAACGAGAGCAACGATCGACGGCAAGGTCATCTCCCAGGTGCCCGGTCAGGAGTACCTGATCGTCGCCCGCACGGTCGACTCCGCATTCGGTGCACTTACTATCTATGCGGTCACCTCACTCGATGCAGCGCATCGTGCGCAGCACTACCTGCAGAACTCGCTGCTCATCGGCCTGCCCCTGCTCGTTGCGCTCGCGGCACTGGTGACCTCGCGGGTGGTGGCGCGTGCTCTCGCGCCGGTCGACGCAATGCGGGCCGAGGTCGATCGAATCGAGGCCGCTGATCTGTCGGGGCGGGTCAAGGCAAGTACGAGTGACGACGAGATCGCCCACTTGGGGTTGACGCTCAACCGCATGCTCGACCGCCTCGAAGAGGCTTCGAATCAGCAGCAGCTGTTCGCTGCCGCAGCGTCACATGAGCTTCGAAGCCCGCTGTCAACGATCCGAACCGAGCTCGAGGTGGCGCTGGCGTACCCCGATCGGACGGAGTGGGCGAAGGTCGCCGAGGACTCGTTGATCGAGGTTGCCAGGCTCGAGGAGCTCACTCGCGATCTACGCGTGCTCACCCGCTCGCGGTCGATGCAGGCATCGGCGGCGACACCGATCCAGTTGTCGGATGTGGTGGCCGCAGAGGTCGCCCTCCGGCGCCCGGAGCGTGATATCCGCTATCACACCTCGATCGTCAAGGCGGAGATCGCCGCCGACTCCGATTCCGTGGTTCGAGTTGTGCGGAACCTGCTCGACAACGCGGAGCGACATGCCAGCGCCGAGATCCGAGTTTCGGTGTCGAGCGATGGAAACGGCTCGACCCTGTCGGTCACGAATGACGGTGTTCCAATCCCTGCAGAGGAGCGTGAGCGAATCTTCGAACCCTTCATGCGGCTCGACGAAGCGCGATCGCTCGACGTCGGCGGCAGTGGCTTGGGTCTGGCGATTACTCGCTCGATCATGACTGCGCTCGGCGGGTCAATCGTTGCGACGACCGTCGAGACCGGCGCACAGTTCCTAGCCTGGTTCCCGCCTCCGCCATCTTCCGAATGAGCACCTTCGGTCCACTTGCCCTCATGGTCGCCGCAGGCCTTGTAGGGCCGGTGCTGGCATCGCCCCGACGGTTCGGTCTACCAGTCGTCTTCGGGGAGATCGCCGCTGGTGCCGCCATCGGAGCGAGCGGGTTCGACTGGGTGGATCCGGCCGACCCGCTGCTGACCGGGTTGGCCGCGATCGGCTTCGCGTTGCTGATGTTCATCGTGGGTACACATGTGCCGGTGCGCGACCGGCAGTTGCGATCGGCGCTGGCAATGGGGTGTGCCGTTGCCTGCACCGCCGGGCTGCTCTCAGTGTGTGCCGGCGTGTTCCTTGCCTCACACGTGGTCCTCGACCGTCCGGCGATTCTCGCCGTGATCCTGGCGACGAGCTCAGGTGCGGTCGCCCTGCCGGTGCTCCAGGAGCTCGGCCGGTCGGATCGGGTCTTGCTCGTCACGACCGTGTGGATCGCAGTAGCGGATGTGGCCACAGTGCTGGCGCTTCCAATAGTGCTGGCGACCGGCAGCATCGCCCGTGTCCTAACGGGAGGGCTGCTCGTCATCCTCGCCGCGGCGTTCCTCTTCGTTGTGGCCAAAGTGGCCAGAGGCAGCGCCTTCGTGTGCCGATGGCGGGAGCAGTCCCACAAGCACTGGTGGGGTCTGGATCTGCGGATCTCATTGCTCGCCCTGTTCGCCTGTGCCTGGCTGGCCAACCGATTCGGGACGTCGATTCTCATCGCCGGGTTCGCCGTCGGTGTCGTTGTGGCCCTCCTTGGCGAGCCCCAGCGGGTCGCGCAGCAGCTGGTGGGAGTAGGTGAGGGCTTTGCGATCCCGATGTTCTTCGTGCACCTCGGGACCCAACTCGACCTTGGTGCCCTCTTCGCCTCGCCGCCTGCACTCGTCCTGGGCGCCACGTTGTCCGGCCTGGCCGTTGCCATTCACATGATCTCCGGTGCGGTGTGGCGCTTGCCGCTGTCCATGGGACTCATGGCGTCCGCTCAACTCGGTGTCCCCGCGTCGATCGTCTCGATCGGCCTTGCCACGAAACAGCTCACCGCCGCGCAGGGCGCGGCGGTGATGGGTTCATTGCTCGTCACCCTGGTGGCCTGCGCGCTGGGTGCTGCTGCGCTCCGCCACCGGACACTGACCGAGGCCAGCGCACCGGTGGTCGAGCTCTAGATCAGGCGGCGTGTGTCGAAAGAGTCGCGTCGACATCGATGGTCGTGCCCTTCCGGAACACCTTGAGGTGAACGACCTTGCCGGCGCCGGTCGTGCGGATCACGTCTCCGAGAACGGAGTTGTCGTCGGTGGCCTGGCCGTTGATCGACACGATCACGTCGCCGGGTTGCAATCCGGCCGCGGAAGCCGCTGAATCACCGGCTACGTCGACGATCAGCAGACCGTGATCGATGCCGAGACCGTTGCGCGCAGCGACTGTCGGGTCGATCGTGGTGGTCGACACGCCGAGGTACGCCTTGGCGATCGTCTTGCCCTGCTGCAACTGCTCGACGATCGGTCGCGCCGTGTCGATCGCGATCGCAAAGCCGATGTTCTGCGCGTCCTGCGAGCCGGCCGAGTTGATGCCGACCACCTCACCATCGAGGGTCAGCAGTGGGCCGCCTGAGTTGCCCGGGTTGATGGCGGCGTCGGTCTGCACGAGGTGCGTCAGGTGCTCGCCGTCAGCGGTGTCGATCGTGCGATCGAGCGCCGACACGATGCCCTCCGTTGCGGTCGGTCCACCGGTCAGGTCCAGCGCGTTGCCGATTGCCACGACCGGTTCACCAATCTTGAGGTCAGAGGATTTGCCGAGAGGGAGTGCCGTGAGCCCGGCCTTGTCGACCTTCACAACCGCAAGGTCATCCGTTCGGTCGACGCCCAGCACCTTCGCCGCAGCAGTCGAGCCGTCGGCGAACTTGACACTGATCTTGGTGGCGTCGGCCACAACGTGGGCGTTGGTCGCGATCTGACCGTCGCTGCTGATGACGAATCCGGTGCCGGCCGCGTGCGCACCGTTCAGCTCGACGCTGATGCTGACGACGCCAGGTAGAGCTTTGCTGATCAACGCCGAAACGTCTTGCCGGTCGGGCGGCGCGTTGCTGGACGCCGACGTCGTGTTGATGCCACTGGCGGTTGTGGTCGAAGGTGTAACCGGGTCAGCGCTCCTCCCGGCGATGGCACCTCCGACGGTGCCGGCAGCAATGGTGAGGACGGCGATTGCCGCCAGGCCCGACCGACGTCGCGTTGTCCGTCCACGCTGGACAGGGTGGGTTGGGGGCTCGATGCCGACGGGTGCGGCTCCGGCCGGAGCCGGCCAGCCGTGCTGTTCCGCGACGCTGTTGGGTTCGTCTGGGCTGAACATTGTCTTGCCTTTCTGAGGGGTTGCACCATCAGGATGGCGGGAAACGGTTGAGGGCGTCCTGAAGCACGCTGAAGGGCCCTTCAGTAACACCGTTCGCCCTGGAACGTTTGAGGTCGGCCGGGAGGGGGTACGCGACGGCCATGATTATTCTTGGCCTCATTCTCCTGGTCCTCGGCTTGGTCACCGGAGTTGGAATTCTCTGGACTGCCGGGATCATTGTTCTTGTAGTGGGTCTGATCCTGCTACTGCTCGGCCGCACGGGCCGCAAGATCGGCGGTAGAGCCCACTACTGGTAGGTCTCTGTCGGCGTGTGACCCGGTGCCATAGATCAGGTGGTGGCCCTATCGGCGTGTAGGGCCACCACCGGACGCTGTCATTTGTTGGCGGCCTTCAATCGTTGGCGGGCATCGACAGATTCGGCAACCGGAACGAGTCGGCCCGCCTTGCCGAGACCTTTCGGCGGCATGTTGCCGTAGATAGCCTCATACTCGCCGTCGCGGACCAGGTAAGTCTCGTGCCAGATACCCGTTCGGTCGTCTTTGCCGACACGCTTCCAGTACTTGCGCCACACGTCGAGATGCGGATCGTCCTGGTCCTTGGCGAACGCTTCAAGTTGCTCGAACGAGCGCCAGTACTGCACGTTGGCGGAGCCCATCCACTGATATCCGAGCAGTCCCTTCTCCGGATGATCAGTCAGGTACTTGAGCATGTGATTCATCCCTCTTCGGCCGCCGAGATCGACCACCGCCTTGAACGCCTGCCTCTTCGAATTGATGCGCGCTCCGATGATGAACACGACGAAGTCACCTTCGACCTCCGCGGTCCAGCGACCCTGATTGACTTTGCGCTTGGTTTCGGCCATCACGTCCTCCTTGCTCAACGAAATCATCGCGCAGCAAGCGTTCAAGATTTTTCAAGGTGCTCCGCCGATGGTCGTCCCGCCGGAGCCGGTCGAATAGCGTCCCATTCGCATGAGTGACGGGTTGGCGAAGGTGTTGGCGGAAGGCGTGCGCGAACGTGGCGCGGACGTCGTGTTCGGCTTTCCCGGCGGCGGGCCCAACCTCGAGGTCGTCGGCGCGGTCGTCGATGCCGGACTTCGGTTTGTCCTGACCCATGGCGAGACAACGGCATGCATGATGGCCGCCACCTACGGCGTGCTGACCGGCAGGCCAGGCATGGCCATCGCCACCCGGGGTCCGGGTGCGGCGTGCGCCGTGAACGGCGCCGCGCAGGCCACGCTCGATCGCTTCCCGCTCCTGGTCGTCACCGACTGCGTCCCCAGCGCCCGTCGCAGCGAGTTCGCACATCAGCGGTTCGACCAGCAGCAGATGTTCGCACCGGTGACCAAGTGGTCCGGCCGCTTGGCCTCGACGGGAAACGCGCCAGCTGCTGTGCGCGCCGCGCTGGATCTTGCTGGTTCGCGTCCCGCCGGAGCCGTCCATCTCGACTACGACCCGACCGGTCACGAGATGGTGGCGCCGTTACCGACGACCCCACCCGAGTCCGCTCACGACCTGGTATCGCTCGCCGCACAGATGATCAGCGCTGCAGCGAAGCCAGTGGTGATCGTCGGCGTCGAGGCGAACATGTCGGCAGACGCGGTGCTCGCTGCGGTCGAGCGGCTGGCGTGCCCGGTGTTGACGACATACCAGGCCCTCGGGGTGGTGCCCGAAGGTCACCCTCAACAGGCCGGGCTCTTCACGAGCGGTGCGATCGAGGCAACGCTGCTGTTCGAGGCCGACTTGATCGTGACGATCGGCTTCGACCAGGTGGAGCCGATGCCCACCTCGTGGCGCTATGACGTGCCGGTGATCTCCATTTCCGAACAGCCGGCCTGTGCGACCCTTGCGCCCATCTCCGTCGAGGTGATCGGGCCGCTCGCAACTGTTCTCGACCATGTCATCGTCGGTGCGTCCACCGGATGGAGCCCGGACTCCGGTGCAAAGGCGCTTGCCGAGGCGCGTGCGGTCTTGGCGGGCACGACCACAGGCTCCTTCGGCCCGCTCGAACTGGCTGCTGCAGTCATCGCCGCGGCGCCGGCTCAGGCGATCGCGACCGTCGACGCGGGCGCTCACTTCCTTGCCATCATGCCGTTCTGGCCGGCTGTCGCGCCGATGCAACTGCTGATCTCGAACGGCCTTGCCACTATGGGCTTTGCACTGCCCGCCGCCATTGCCGCAGCCTTGGCAAGGCCTGGCCGCCCAGTGGTGTGCATGGTGGGTGATGGTGGCTTGGCGATGACCCTGGCCGAGCTGGAGACGCTGGCGCGATTGCAACTACCCGTCACGGTGGTCGTGTTCGACGACGCCGCGCTGAGCCTGATCGAGGTGAAGCAGAAGCCCGGGCAAGGCGGAGCCGCGGCAGTTCGATTCGGGCCGGTGGACTACGCACAGGTTGCATCGGCAATGAGCCTCGAGTCGGTGGCCGTCACGAACGCGGCAGAAGTTGCCGCCGTCCTCGCCGGAGGGTGGGACAAGCCGCGCCTCGTCGACGCCCGCATCGATCCGTCGTCATATGCGCCGCTGATCACTGCGACCCGCGGCTGACCTCCAACGGGAGCCTGTTCGGTACGCGCACATATACTCGCCGCGGGGCGACCGACAACCGATGGGGGTAGACGTTGAGCATCAAAGTTGCCAAGTTCCGCGACGTTTCCGCCGGCACGCAACCGGGCCAGTTTGCTGTTGGTGATCGCACGACCGTTGGGTCGCTCGCCGATCTCGAGCCGTCGTTCAAGAAGTTGATGGACGATCCGGTGACGCAGGTGCTCGGCATCGTCGGTCCCGGCGGCCGGGCCAACCTCACGCCGATGTGGTTCGACTACGAAGGCGACACGATCCTCGTCAACTGCGCGGCGCATCGAACCAAAACGGGATGGATCCGACAGAACCCGCGGCTGACCAGTTTGTTGGTCAACCCCGCCAACCCCTACCACTGGATCAGCATCAAGCACCACGTCGCGCGGGAGATTTCCGAGGACGATCCGGTCGAGGGACCACGCGTCACAGCGCACCTCGACAAGATCTGGACGAAGTACACGCAGCAGCCTGGTCCGTACGGTCTGCGCGATCCATCGATCAACGAGCGGCGCGTGCTGTTCGAGTGCGCCGTCGATCAGATCGCCACCTTCGGTCAGCCCTGACCCGAGCGTGGACATCGCCGTCGTCGGGGGTTCGCTCGGCGGGCTGACAGCTGCGTGCCTCTTGGCCGACGCCGGCCATCGTGTCGTGGTGTACGAACGCTCGCCGGCGGAGCTCGAGGAGCGCGGTGCCGGCATCGGGTTTCTGCCGGCGACGTACCGCTACCTCGTCGATCGGGGTGTCTCGCTCGATGACATCGCCGTACCGACCGGTCACATCCGCTACCTCGGCCGCGACGGCTCCGTGGTGCACGACGACCCGCACGACTACCTGTTCAGTTCGTGGAACACGGTCTACCGCGAACTGCTCGCCTGCTTCGACCGGTCCGCGTACCGACTTGCTCACGAACTCACCAGCATCGATCCGGAGCCGCTGACTCTCGGGTTCTCGAACGGTGAGGTTGCTCGCCCGGATGTGGCTGTGTTCGCAGATGGCGTCGGCTCCACTGCGCGCGCGACGCTGCTGCCGGACGTGCGTCCGCAGTACTCCGGGTATGTCGCATGGCGTGGTGTGGTCCCGGAGACGGAGCTCAGCGCCCAGACCCGATCGGCCCTCGACGACGCCATCACGTACTACGTCTACGCGAACAGCCACATCCTCGTCTATCCGATTCCGGGTCGTGACGGATCGGTGCGGCCGGGCGAGCGTCTCATCAACATCGTCTGGTACCGCAACTACCTGGCCGGCGAAGATCTGCACGACCTACTCCTCGATGTCAACGGTGTGTCTCGCGAAGTCTCGGTACCTCCGGGAGCGTTGCGCGCCGAGCACATCGCCGAAGCGCAGGCTGTCGCGTTGGCGCGACTGCCAACGCCCATAGCCGAAGTGGTGCTAGCGGTCGAGGGACTGTTCGTCCAGGTGGTGCTCGATCTCGACGTGCCCAGAATGGCCTTCGGTCGGAGCTGCCTGCTCGGCGATGCGGCCTTCGTCGTGCGCCCGCATGCCGCGGCGGGCACCGCGAAGGCGGCTGACGACGCGTGGACACTGCGCGACGCGCTGGCACAGGACCCGGACGATCCCGCCGCCGCGCTCGCAGCGTGGGAGCCCGGCCGCCTCGCTCTCGGGCGCAGCCTCCAGGCACGCACGAGGTCGATCGGTCGACGTTCCCAGGTCGACGGCACGTGGACCGCCGGCGATCCCGAGTTGATCTTCGGCTTGCACGGACCAGGAGAGTGAGTGACTGATGGATGAAACCCCGACGCCCGGGCGAACACGCGTGGCGATCCGGATGGCCGAAGAGGCCGAACCGCTGATCGCCTCGCTCGACGACGGTCAGCGGAAGCTGGCGCTGTGGCCGTTCCCGGCAGACGAGGAGCGCAGGCTGTGGTTCTACACCCCGACCGATCACGGCGGCCTCACGTTGGCAGCGATGACACAGCCTCAACACCGGATGGTGTTCAAGCTCGTCGCCAGTGGCCTGTCAACAGCCGGCTACGTGACGGCGTCGACCATCATCGGCCTGGAAAATGTGCTCGACCAGCTCGAGGGCTTCACCGCGTCGTTCGAGCGATCACGAGGCCGCGACCCCCTGATGTACTACGTGCGTTTCTTCGGGACGCCGTCGCCGACCGGCACGTGGAGTTGGCGTCTCGGCGGTCACCACATCTCGTTGAACTTCACCATCATCGACGGCGTCCTGAGCGGATCCACGCCGCTGTTCTTGGGAGCTGATCCGGCCAGTTCGCCGCTGTTGGGCCCGCACCCGTTGCGTCCACTCGCAGGTGTCGAGGATCTAGCGCGCGAGCTGACCCGTTCACTGTCGGGTGACCAGAAGGCGATAGCCGTCGTCACGCCGCGGGCACCAACCGACCTTGTCGGCGGAAACCGATCCTCTCTTTCCGACGGAGACCAGCCGATCGCCCTTCCGCTCATCTGGCGGCGGCAGTTCGAGGGTGAGATCGGCGAGGCCCTGGTACGAGCACAAGAGAGGACGGATGCATCGACTGGAGTCGGTCCTGCCGACTTCGAGGCGATGTCGTTCACGCATCGACCCAAAGGGCTTGCTGCTGCAGCTATGGATGTTGCCCAACGCGACATGCTCGACGCGCTCTTGCACCTCTACGTCGACCGTCTGCCTGATGATCTCGCTGCCGAAGAAGCAGCGAAGTTCTCGGGAAGTGCGCTGGACGACATCCACCTGCTGTGGGCCGGGAGATTGGAGCCGGGACAGCCCCATTACTACAGACTGCATGGGCCCACCGTGTTGGCGGAGTACGACAACTCGATGCGTGACGCAAACCACGTCCACACCGTGTGGCGTGATCCGCGCGGCGACTTCGCCGACGACGCGCTAGCTCGCCACCGCGCCGACCATCACCACAGTTGAGGCATCACAGTTGAGCCCAGGATGTCAGGCGATGCGTACTGCCTGACCGACGTGTCCTGATCCGTTGATGAACAGATCCTTGGAACCGGCGATGTGCTTCAAGTATTCGGTGTCGGCACTCAGCTTTGCACGCGCTGCGTCGGCTTCGGCGGGGTCGGCTGCTATGCCCATCCACGTGATGCCGCCCAGGGTTCCGAAGACGTTCGTGAACACGCCGACAGGGGTTCCGATCACCTGCTCGACGTGCTGACCGATTTCCACAGCCCATCCCAACGCGTCTCCGAGGCGGTCGACGATTGCGGTTGCGGTCGTGACGGTTGCGAGTGCTCCAACGGGCGGCGGATCGCCCGGCGCGCCGTACAGGACCTCGCGCAGCATGTCGTGACCGGGTGTCCCGATCAAATCGGCACCCGAGTCGAGAAGGTCTAGGTAGCCGGGATCGGCGAGCAGTTGACCCGTGCCGGTCGCTAGCGCGGCCTCAGATTCGACCATTGCGCTCCAGATCATCGTTCCGAGCGGATACCCGAAGTTGCCGGCCCAGAGGGTGACGGGCAGCGAGCCGTGCGCGTTGACGTATTCCGTGATCCCCATTGCCCATGGCATGACCCGTCGTGGACTGCCGCTGAAGTACGCGACACGTGAGAACAACAACATTGATGGTCCCCTTTCAAGTGATTCGGCGGAACGATGCGCCCTCGCGGCCGTGCCGACTGTCATGGGGGCGTCTAAATCGGCGTGACCTACGTCACTCTTGGCTTCGTGTCGGCCGGACAAGCCGGCGTATTGTTCGGGTCCGTGAGCACCGCCGCGCCCATTCGTTCGCCGTTGCTCGACGAACTGGATGAACAGGTCCGCGACGCGTTGATCACCCGCCTTCGTCCTCGGCGATACAAACGCGGCCAGGTGGTGTTCAACGACGGTGACATTGGTGAATGCCTGTACTTCGTGCAGTCCGGGCGCCTCGATATGCAGGTCACGACGACCGACGGTCGAGCTATGACGCTGCGCGTCGTCCAACCCGGTGAGTTCTTCGGGGAGCTTGCCCTGGTACATCCCGACAGGCTGTGCATCGGCCGCGTCTGCGCGCTGGAGCCAACAGAACTTCTGCTTCTGCATCGGCACGACTTCGAACAACTGCGCGAGGGACATCCGGGCATCGATCGCTTCTTGGTGGTGGCGCTCGCCGACCGCGTGATTCGTACCAGCAAGCTCGTGGTCGAGATGCTGCTCCGCCCCGAGGACCGCGTCTGGCGCAGCCTCTCCACGTTGTCGAGCGCGTACCAGTCGGAAGCAATCAGGATGACGCAGGACGACTTGGCCCACGCCGCGGGAACGGTGCGCCAGACCGTCAACCGCGTTCTGCAGGAAGGTGTGCGCCGGCACATCCTCGTGTTGGAGCGCGGCTTGATCCAGGTGCTCGACCGCGACGCCGTCGACGCAATGGCTCGTCACTGACTGCTGATCTTGTTCGGAGGACGATGACGGCGTAAGCCCTTCGTACAATTGTCGGTTGCGACCCTCGAAGCGTACGTTCGGTCCCAACGACTATCTGCAAGGGGGCAGAGGATGCGTAAACATTTCATCAGTGGGGCTATTGCCATTTTGGCACTTGGCACGATTGCGATCCCGGGTTCAGCGGACGCACACGGATCGCACAGCAGACGAGTACGACTGCTGGACAACTGCGATCCGGCCACCTTCAACGCGAAGTTCGGGCCGGGGGTCTGCATCCCGCATGGCAACGGCCGAACAACCACGTTGAACGAGTTCCTGGAGGAACTGAACCCGGTTGACTTCGGACACCACAAGTGGCTGAACAAGCCGGACGAGCTCGACCTCAACGTCGGTGACTCGATCAGTGTTGTCGTGCGCGGTGGCGAAGCTCACACATTCACCGAGGTGGATGAGTTTGGCGCGGGATGCTTCCCCGACCTCAACATTCCACTGGGCCTCACAGGTCCTGCGCCCTCGCCAGATGAGTGCTTTGGCCCTGGAGGCATCTTCGCGACGAGCCTTGTCCCGGCCAACGGCCAGGGCACGCTGCTCGTCGAAGCAAAAGATCTCCCTGAGGGAACAACCCACCTGTTTATGTGCGAGATTCATCCGTGGATGCGCACAGTCGTCACCGTCGAAGCTGACGACTGACGGCTGACGGCTGACGCCGCCGGCCCAACATCCTCCGAACTTTGTCGCTGCGAACGTGCTGTACCTGTGGTCAGCGACAAAGTTCGAAGGAGGGCTAGGCGCGGGGGAAGCTCGGCTGGCGGCGGGCCGGGTGTAGCGACAGCAACTTCGTGATGCGCGCGGTGTCGACGGCGCGCATGGCATCGAGTCGCTGACAACTCGGGCACCACACCGATACTCGGCCCCACGGACTGTCGCGTTCGTCCCAGCCATCGAGCGTTGTACCGCACAACGGGCACGGCCGGCCGCGACGGCCGTAGATCCAGGTGTCACCGGTCTTCAACCGGCGGCCCGTGGTGTTCTGCGGCCCGCGCTCGGCGTTGGTGCGGATCAATGCAGTGCCGGCACCGACAAGGTCGTGCAAGCCTTCGATCGAGCCGATCGGCTGGTTGGGCGAGACGCCGCCGAGGAATGGGACTTCGATCGCGTAGATGTTGCCGAAGCCGGCGACGTTTCGCTGGTCGAGGAGCGCGGTGGCCAGAGGCGCCAGCAGTTCACGCTGTAGCCGTTCGATCACCACGTCCAGGTCGGGCGTTTCTGGTCCGCAAAGGTCGGGGCCGAGATGACCGACGACCCGATCTTCCTCGGACGTGGGCAGCAACTCGACGATCGGGAGATCGACTCCGGTCAGCCGTCCGCTCTCCATCCACAGCTCGATCCGGCGCCGCCATTCCGGTGCGGTCGAAGCCGGGCCGACGGTCCACGAACCGGTCATCCGCAGATGTGAGTGCAGCGTGCTTCCGTTGTCGAAGCGGATGAACAGGTGCTTGCCGTTGGCATCGACGCTCACCAGCGTCGCTCCGGCCAGGTCGACACCCGACAGACGCGGGTCTCGTGTCACGCAGCGCACGCACCGCTCACCCGTGAACCGGCGGCCGATCTTGTCGGCGAGACGCCTGATCGTGTCGCCCTCCGGCATGGATCAACCGTACCGAGTCAGATTCCTTCGGCGGCGTCGAGGCCGGCCTCGTCGACCTCTTGCGCTGTGCCGGTGGCGAGGCGGGCGAAGATCGACGGTGGCTCGGACCACGGGTCCGGGAGTGTTCCTGTTTCCGCGTCGCGAATGGTTCGCCACACGACCTCGCTGGTGCACGGCAGATCGATGTGGCGCACACCGAGGTGGGCGAGTGCATCGATCACCGCGTTCTGCACCGCCGGGGTGCTGCCGATGGTGCTGGCCTCGCCGATGCCTTTCGCACCGAGCGGGTTGAGTGGGGTCGGCGTCTCGGTGCTGTGCACCTCGAAGTTCGGGAACTCGGCGGCCGACGGGATGGCGTAGTCCATGAAGTTTCCGGTCAGCGGGTTGCCGTCGTCGTCGTAGATGACCTGTTCGTACAGGGTCTGGCTGATGCCGGCTGCAACGCCACCGTGCTGTTGACCCTCGACGAGTAGCGGGTTGAGCACCGTGCCGCAGTCGTCGACTGCGATGTGTCGCAGCAACGTGACCTTGCCGGTGTCCTGATCGACTTCGACGACGGCGATGTGCGCGCCGAACGGGAAGGTCGCTTCGCCCTGGTTGAAGTCGAGCTGAGCGGCCAGCCCCAATGTGCCGTCGTCATGGTCGATGACACCGTCGGCGTTGGCGGCAGCAGCCGCGAGCGCGGCCCAATCGAGCCCGGTCGTTGGCACGCCGGCCACACCGACAGTGCCAGTGGCGGTATCAACGACGATGTCTCCGACATCGGCCTCGAGCAGATGGGCGGCGAGGTGCTTGGCCTTGTCGACAAGGGATTCGGTGGCGCGCATGACAGCGGACCCACCGAGCTGCAAGGAACGCGAACCGCCTGTGCCGCCGCCGCTGCGCACCAAGTCGGTGTCGACCGCCATCAACCGAATTCGTTCGATGGGGATGCCCGTCTGCTCGCTGACGATCATCGCGAACGCGGTCTGATGACCCTGTCCGTGCGCAGACGTGCCGGCCATGACTGTCGCGGATCCATCCTCTTCCACCCGCACCGCGCCGTATTCGCTCGTGGCTCCGCCGGCGGTGATCTCGACGTATGTGGACAGACCGATGCCGAGCAGTTTGTGGTCGCCGCCGGCGCGTCGCTCGGCTTGCTGCCGTCGCAGATCTTCGTAACCGGCCCACTTGGCGACGGCGTCGAGTGGCGTGCCGTAGGCGCCCGAGTCGTAGGTGATCCCGGTGAGGGTGGTGAAGGGGAAGATGTCGTCGGCCAACAGGTTGCGGCGACGAAGCTCGATCGGGTCGATCCCCAATTCGATGCTGGCCTGATCGACGATTCGTTCGAGCAACGCGGTGGCCTCGGGTCGGCCGGCACCGCGGTAGGCGCCCATTGGGGTGGTGTTGGTAGCAGCGACGACGAGGTCGAACTGGATGCCGGTGAATCGATACGTGCCGTTGGACATTCGGCGCGTTCCGGCGGGCAGGAAGCAGCCGATGCCCGGGTAGGCGCCACCGTCGCCAACCAAGCGCACGCGCAGGCCGGTGAACGTGCCGTCGCGCTTGCAGCCCAGCTCGACGTACTGGATCTGGCCGCGGCTGTGCGACAGAGCCAGCATGTCTTCGCTGCGCGTGGAGGCCCAAACGACCGGTCGCTGCAACTTCCTGGCGGCCGCTGCGACCACAACCTGCTCTGGGTAGATGCCGGCTTTGCCGCCGAAGCCGCCGCCGACAAGCGGGACGACAACTCGAATCTGGTCCTGTTCCATGCCGAGTGCGGTGGCCAGCAGGCGGTGCATCAGGTGCGGCATCTGCGTCGATCCGTAGACGAGCAGCCGGCCATCGTCATCGATGGTCGTGGCGGCACCGTTCGGCTCCATGGGTGCCACTGCGATTCGCTGGTTGACGTAGCGGCCACGCACGATGACATCGGCGTCGCCGAACAAGTCGTCGTTGACAGCATCGGTGGTCGTGAGAGCGACATTGTTGCCATGGGCTTCGAACAGAACCGGGGCATCTTCTGCTAGCGCGTCCTCAGCAGTGACGGCCGCTGGGAGCGGCTCGTAGTCGACAATGACCATGTCGGCCGCGTCCTTGGCCTGGGTCACCGTTTCGGCGAGCACCGCGACGATCGCCTCGCCGACGAAACGAACGCGACCCGTCGCGAGAGGCGGACGGGCGAAGTCGTCGTGCACAGTTGCCATGCTCTGGAATGGGAGGAGCCCGAGATCGTCGGCGGTCCACACCGCGACCACACCCGGCGCCTCTCTGGCCCCTGCCGTGTCGATGGCCGTGACCTCCGCGTGGGCCATCTCGGAGCGTACGAAGACGAGATGCAGCTGATCATCGCCGAGGACGAGGTCGCCGACGTACTTGGCCGCACCAAGCAGCAATTCGGGATCTTCAGTGCGCAGCACGCGGGTGCCAAGAATCGAACCAGCCATAGCCGCACGCTACCGGGCCACCTAAGTTACCGTCTGATGGAAAACACGGTCACCGAGGTTGTCCTCGGTCCAACGGGCGTCAGCGCGGCTGAGGTGATCGCGGTCGCCCGCGGTGGTGCCCGGGTCACGCTTGCGGCGACGGCCTGCGAAGTCATCGCCCGCAGCGCGGCGATCGTCGAGGGCCTTGCGATGCAGGACGAAGCCGTCTATGGAATCTCGACCGGCTTCGGTTCCCTCGCAACCACCGTGATCCCGCCGGAGCGCCGTGAAGAGTTGCAGCGCGCGCTCATCCGATCACACGCCGCCGGCATGGGCCCGCTGGTCGAGCCGGAGGTTGTGCGGGCGATGATGTTGCTGCGCGCCCGCACGCTGGCGATGGGTTTCAGCGGTGTCCGTCAGGTGGTCGTCGACACGATCCTAGCCCTGCTCAACGCCGACATCATCCCTGCCGTTCACGAACATGGCTCGCTCGGCGCCAGTGGAGACCTGGCACCTCTCGCTCACGTCGGCCTGGCCCTGATCGGCGAGGGCGATTGCGCCGAGGCGATGCTCGCCGCGGGCATCGCCCCTGTCACGCTGCAAGCCAAGGAAGGTCTTGCACTGATCAACGGCACCGACGGCATGCTCGGCATGTTGGTCATGGCGCTTGCCGACCTCGATGTGCTGGTTCGAACAGCCGACATCGCCGCGGCGATGAGCGTCGAGGCGCTGATGGCAACCGATCGGGCCTTCGCCGCCGATCTCATGGCGCTTCGTCCGCACCGCGGCCAGACGATGTCGGCAGCCAACCTGCGCCGGCTGCTCGACGGCAGCCCGATCGTCGCCAGCCATCGGACGGATGACCCGCGCGTGCAAGACGCGTATTCGTTGCGCTGCGCGCCACAGGTGCATGGAGCCGCTCGCGACGCCATCACGTTTGCCCACTCGGTTGCCGACATCG
>JANPGV010000146.1:0-7427 GCA_031424145.1 Ilumatobacteraceae bacterium | reverse complement strand
CGTCACTTCGTAGGAGCGGCGCTGGAAGGACAGAGTTGACACGTGGGCAACGTACGCACCCATACAGCCAATGTTCTTGTGATCGGCTCCGGCGGGGCCGGGATGCGGGCTGCGATTGCTGCTCATCTGGCGGGTGCCGAGGTCGTGATTGTCGGCAAGCGAGCTCGCCTCGATGCTCATACGGTCCTCGCTTCGGGAGGGATCAACGCGGCCCTCGGTACTCGCGACCCGGAGGACTCGTGGCAGCAGCATTTCGCCGACACTCTCGAGGAGGGCTATCTGCTCGGCGATCCTCGGGTTGCCGAGATCATGACCCGCGAGGCGCCGGCAGCCATCGAGGAGCTGGCTCAATGGGGTTGTGCGTTCGCCCGCACCGACGATGGTCGCATCGATCAACGATTCTTCGGCGCGCATCGGTGGCGGCGTACGTGCTACGCAGGCGATTACTCCGGTCGCGCCATCCTGCACACCCTTGCGGCCAGGGTTGCCGAGCTCGGTATAGCCGTCGTGGAGGAGCAGTACGTTTCGCGGCTACTGATCGCTGACGGCGCCTGCTTTGGTGCGCTCGCCTTCGACCTCCATGACGGAAGCCGCACCGCGTTCGTGACCGACGCCGTCATGCTGTGCGGTGGGGGCCATACGCGGATCTGGCGGCGTAGCTCCTCGCGGCGTGACGAGAACTTCGGCGAGGCAATGGCGCTCGCACTCCGCGCCGGTTGTGGTGTGATGGACATGGAGCTCGTTCAATTCCACCCGACTGGCATGGTCGCCCCTGAAGAGGCCGCCGGCACCTTGGTGACCGAGGCGGTGCGGGGCGAAGGCGGCCATCTCTACAACGTGAACAACGAACGGTTCATGTCGCGCTACGACGCCGAGCGAATGGAGCTGAGCACGCGTGATCGCGTCGCGCTCGCCAACTACACAGAGATCGCGCAGGGGCGGGGCGGACCGAACGGTGGCGTGTTCCTCGACATCACGCATTTGGGCAAGGACGTGATCATCGCCAAGTTGCCGCGGATGTACCGCCAGTTCATCGAGCTTCAGATGCTCGACATCTCGCGGGAGCGGATGGAGGTCGCGCCTACCGCCCACTACTCGATGGGAGGGGTCGTGGTCGAGCCCGATACCCACGCCACCTCCGTTGTTGGGTTGTATGCGGCAGGCGAGTGCACCGCCGGATTGCACGGTGCAAACCGGCTGGGTGGCAACTCGCTGACCGAGACGATCGTTTTCGGAAAGCGAGCGGGCGAGGCGGCCGCTGCGTTCTCCGCGGACTCCGACATCGCCATTCGTCCTCGCCGTGTCATCCAGGAGGCCGACGACGAGCTGGACGAGATGATTGGTCCTGGGTCCGAGCTCGCCCGTCCCCTCCAGCGGGCGCTACGCGATGTGATGTGGGAGCGCTGCGGAGTCGTGCGCGACGAGAATGGCCTTCGCGCCGGACTGGACCGGCTCGACGAGATCCGTGGGGTCGTCGCCGACGTCGACGTACGGCCCAGCGCAGAAGGCTGGTCCGATCTCGCCCAACTGATCGACCTGCGGGCCGGGCTCCTGGTCGCCGAAGCGACAATACGAGGCGCCCTCATCCGGTGTGAGTCGCGGGGCTGCCACAACCGCACCGACTACCGCGAGCTCGACCCCACGCTCCAAGTCAACATCCACCATCGTCTCGGTGACGGTGGGCAGTTCGTCGATCCGTGGATCGAGGTCGTCGCTCCCGTGCCTGACGAGCTCATCGCCTGGCTGGGCAGGCCTGCTTCAGTGGACCTGGCAGGGCGGCTCCTCGAATGACTGCACGGATCGAACGGGATGCTCAGGTGCTGGATCTTCACCCTCACGTAGTACGGCGCACAGGCTCCAACGCGATGACATAGTCGGCGAGGCGGGCGGCAGCCTCGATCGCCTCATCGATGACCTCGGAGTCAGGTGGAGGCCAGACCTCCGAGATGCGGCGCCATCCCTCGCGTCCGATGAAGTCCCCGGCCACGGCGTCGTCGCCCAGTTCGGGCCGCCAAACAGGCTCGACGGCGAGCAGTCGCCGCAGTACTTCGTCGTTCTGTGGCGCCTTTGGATGCTCCGAGTGGAAGCCGATCTCCAGCTGCACTTCGCCATCGATTCGGATCAACTGCGACTCGTAGTGCTCGCGGGAGTCATCGTCGAACCAGACCTTCAAGCCGCGGTTGTGCACGTAGATGTTTCGCCGACCACCGACCCCGGCGACGAAGCCCTCGAATGCATCGCGCACGATCTCGAAGAACCCCGGTTCCACCGGCCCAGACTACGTCGAAAGCCTCGGCCGCCGCTTGTGGCGCAGATCAGCATGTAACTTCACGAAACCTTGTTGAGCGGTGCGGGCGGTAATGCTCCGGGAGCCACCAACGGTGTGGTCGCCCCCGAGGTCACAAAGGTCAGTGCAAGCACCACGACAACGGTCACGCCGAACCCGACATATGTGAGGATGCCAAACCCGCGACGGGCCTTGTCTCCGAGCACGAGCAGACCGATCACCGAGGGAACGACAGTGATCACGGCCTGCTGGCACGCCAAGGCCACCGAGACGGCCCCACGTTGCAATGACGCAGCAAACGCGACGATGCCGATGATCGTGAACGGAATCAGGGCGAGGGCCAACGGATCGGTGACGAGCCCGGCCAGGGTGTGGTGGTGAAGGGCACGCGCGCACAGAGCCATCCCCCCGTCGGAGAGGCCGGACACAGCGCCAAGCAGGGCGCTCCCGCGCGCTCCAGAAACCTTGGTGGCCCCGACCGCTGCGAAGGCCACGGCGAGCACGCCAAGCCAGATCAACAACTTGAACACCCATGAGACTGGCTTCGGGTCGCCTGGCGCGGCAGACGCCGCCAAGGCGATCAGGGCGACGGCAAGCACGCACAGCAGGACCCCCTCGCGCCTCGACGGCTTGTGGTGGGTGACTCCCCAGGAGATAAGGACAACCACACCGATGCTGCTCGCGGCGATGGCCTGCACTGCGAATAGCGGGAGGCGATGCAGGGCGATCAGCGAGAAAGCCCAGGCCACAACGCTGAGCGCCATCCCAGCCATATACCCAACACTGACCGTCGCCCGAAACGCAGCCCGCTTGCCGCTCTTGCCAGTGACGGGCATGCGCTTTGCGGCACGGTCCTCGAGTACGGCGCTGATGCCGTAGCACAGCGCCGTAGCGAACGCGGCGAAGTACGCGAGCGACATGACCCACGCTCAGGCGTTGACGACGGTGCCGAGGCCGGGAATCCGGCCGAGCCATGGGGCGTCGATGAGACGTTCGACGGCTTCGGTCGGCGAGCAATATGACACGCGCATCTCTCGCACGAGTGCGCCGACCACGACCGGTGCCGAGAACGATGTGCCGCTCCACGTTGCCCACGATCTGAAGTGGTCGATGTCGCGCCCACCGCTCGGGACCTCGTTGCCGTTGAAGGAGGCGAAGAACGAGCTGACCACATCCACGCCGGGCGCGCACGCGCGAACCCAGTCCCCGTAGTTCGAAAACCACGCAGGTCCGTCAGGCCCGATTGCCCCAACCGACACAACGCCGGGGATTGCGGCAGGGAACGACGGACGACATGTGCTGTCATTGCCCGCCGATGCAACGACGACGATGCCGCGCCGCTGGGCGTGTAGTACCGCTGCGCTGAGCAAAGGCGCCTCCTCCCACACGTACCCTCCAAACGAGAGGCTCAAGAACGCGGGCGGGCTCATCCGGTCGGCGATCTCGTCGATCGCGCGGACGATCTTCGACTCGATGCCGTCGCCCTCTGGCCGGAGGACCCTGCGAATCTCGACAGCGCAACCTGGCGCGATGCGTTCGATGATCCCGGCGATGAACGTGCCGTGCCCTGCCACCGGATCGAGCCAGTTGTCGGCGTTCGAATCCGCAAAGTCGATGTAGTTGACGCCCGTACCTTTTACATCGAGGGCGAAATGTAGCGAGTCGGGGAGATCGGACGTGGCCAGACCGGTGTCAAGTATCACGACGTGCGGCGTGCCCGTCGGAGGAGCGTTCGTGCCCGTCGCAGCTACGGGCGCGCTGGCCGATGCGCTCGCCGCTGGGCTCGACGGATACCACCCCGGTTGATCCGCAGGACGCGCCGAGCTGCTGGTGGGACCGTTCGGATCCGCGGGGTTGGCATGAAACGGGTTGGCGTGAAACGGGTTGGCGACGAGCCGTGAATCGAACCAGGCGGCAGGGTGTGGGCCGCAGCAGCACGTCATGTCGTGGGCAAAGAGGACATGGTCCGGTTGTGCATCGTGTCCGTTCGCGCGCAGCTCGGCCACGACCCGAATGCTGTCGAATTCGCCGCCTATCTGCCGGAACCCTTTCGGTGGCTCGGTGACGAAGTTCATCGTCTCCCCTTCGCGGCGAACACCGTCAAGGAAGGCTGTGTCGTCGGTCTCGGCGAATGCGGGCGTATCACGCACGAAGGCGGTGTTCGGCACATACGCGAATCCGCCGGCGCGATCGAACTTCACTCGCTCGCGCCAAGGCGGATCTCCAAATACCGGGGGCGGATCAGACATGTGTTTCCTTTCGTTCACGTTCGACAGTGGCAAAGAGGTCGTCGGCCAGAACCAGGAACGAATCGAACTCGTCGGAGCGGCCGCGTCGTTGTTCCTTCTCGAACTCTTCGTGGCCGAGGTTGGCCGCTGCCTCGGCCAGGACGGCGTCCGCGGCGTGACGATCGGCCTCGTACATCACGCTGCCGATCAGGGCCAGCTGCTCGTCTGCTGCGATTTGCAGCCGGACGGCCGTCGCCCACAGGGCATCGTCAGCGGCAAGACGAGCAGCGACCATCAGGGAGTATGCGATCATCAACGGTTGCCCGTACCGGAGCGCGAGCTGCAGGCACTGACGCTGGTGGTGCGCTGCACCTGACCGATCTCCGAACGTGAGCAGCGCCTCGGCGACGTTGCCATGCGCGCTCACCTGCAGGGCCTCCAGGCCCAAGCGCTCCCACGCCGCCAGTTCGAACTCGCACGCAGCGGCAGCACCGGCATGGTCGCCACCGGCGGATCGGGCGATTCCCAAGAGATTCCACATCCGACCCTGACAGCGATCCGGCAGGGATCGCCGCAGGACCTTCTCGGCCAGGCGGGCGGCGCGCTCGTGATCGCCCGCCCTCAGGGCCAGCTCACCCTCCGTGCGCTCGACGGCGACCTCGTCCCACGGCGGTGGGCCGACGTCGTGCTGCAACGCCCGCGCGTCCGCCAGCGCGCTGGACGCGAGGTCGATCTCGCCGACACGGAGCCGGAGGTCGGCTAGGAGCGTCAACAGGCCGACGCGCGATGGGGTCGGCGCGTCGAGCTGCGCAACGTGTCGGGCCACCTCCTCGATCCCGTGGCGGTACGACTGGAGGAGATCGTGATATTGGCCGATCGACCATGCAAGTTGCTGCGCGATGGACGCGTCATCGTTCGCCAGGAGCGAGATCAGCCCGCGCAGGTTGTCGACCTCCTCGCCCATTCGCGCCACCCACCCCCGGTCGAGCGCACACGTCGGGCCGAGCCGGTCGAGGTACCACGTTGCCAGGCGGCGGGCCGCGGTCGCGATGTCGCCAGCCGGATCGTGGCGCCTGGCAAACGTCCGCACGGTCTCCGGAAAACGAAAGCGCGTGCCGCCGGCAGTGGCGTCGACGTTGAGCAACGACTTGTTGGCCAGCGACCAGACGAGATCCGGGATCAGGTCCGCGTCGAGGGTGTCGGTGGCCACCGCAGCGGCCGCAGTCTCGTAGCCGAACGCGGCGACGAACACGGCGAGGCGTCGCAACGTCGCACGTTCGGGCTCGCCGAGCAACCGATCGCTCCACGCAAGCATGTCGTCGAGGGAGTGGTGGCGCTCTGGAAGTGTTGGGTCTCGACTGACGAACGAACGCGCTGCATCGTCGAGGCCCAACAGGATCTCGTCTGGCGTCAACACACCTGCTCGTGCTGCCGCCATCTCGATCGCCAGCGGCAAGCCGTCGAGTCGTTGGCAGAGTCTCTCGATCATTGCCGGGTTGTCGAGCCGAGTCGCACCGGCCTCGGCGGCTCGTTCGACGAACAGCTGCACCGCAGCTTGAGGCGGCCCGCGCGTGTCCACGGCCCCGTCCCACGGCAATGGGCCGAGCCGCAACACCGTCTCGGCCCGCAAGCCGAGTGGTTCACGGCTGGTGCAGAAGATGCCAACACCCGAGCTGCCCTCGAGGATGGTCGCCACCACTCGTGCCGTCGCTTCTCGAACATGCTCTGCGTTGTCGAGGATGAGCAACGCGCGTCTGCCGGCAAGGTGGCTGACAACATCGGCGAGGGCGTCGGAGTCCGCGCGCGTCCGTACGCCGAGTGCACCGGCGATGGCAGCTGGGACGAGGCCGCCGTCATCCAACACCGCGAGGTCCACGAACCACACACCGTCGGGCCAGTCGTCGAGTGAACGAAGGCCGTGCTCGACTGCCAGCCGTGTCTTGCCGACTCCGCCCGGGCCGACGAGGGTGACTGCCTTCGACGGCCGCGTCATCTGCGCCAGGTGGTCGAGCTCGGCGTCGCGCCCGAGGATTGACGTCAGCGGCGTTGCCAGGTTGTGGCGATCAGCGGGCAACACCCGCAGTGCCGGGAATGTGTCGTCGAGTCCTTCACCGTGTACCTGCCAGAGCTCCACAGGGTCGTCGAAGTCGCGGACTCGATATCTGCCGAGCGATTGCAAGGACAAGTGAGGTGGAAGCTGCACGCCGTTGGCAGCGTCTGCCGACACGACGATTTGTCCGCCGTGGCCAGTGTTCACCACACGCGCAGCTTGATGCACGGCGAAGGCCACATAGTCTCGTCCGTGAGGAATCGCGATACCCGAGTGGACACCCATGCGCACGCGTACCTGCGCTGCGGTCGGCCACGGTTCGGCACGGAGCGCCAATTGCCCCTCGGCGCAGGCAATGATTGCCGCGGCTGGAGCGTCGAATACAACGAAGAAAGAGTCCCCCTCCGTGTCGACCTCGTAGCCGTCGTTGCGGAGCCACGCCTCGCGGAGAATCTCACGATGGCGGTCGAGCGCCAAGGTGTACCCGTCGCCGAGATCGCGCACGAGACGGGTCGAACCTTCGATGTCGGTAAAAACGAACGTGACCGTGCCCGATGGCAGCCTGGTTCCCCCAGTGACCATGTCCACAGCCTTCCACGCCCACCGGTGGGCAAAAGCAATTGTCCGGCAGGTCCAACGAAGTGGTTCCACCAGGTACTAGCACATATGGCCAATTGCTTCATCCGACCACTTTGGTGTCGACTGAGGTCGGGGCGCATCGGGTTCGGGAAGGACCGTCATGACGCGCAATAACCGGATCATCAGGGCCCTCGTTTCGGTGCTTGTCGCTGTCGTCGTCCTGCCCGTAGTAGGTGGACCCGAGGAGATCGCTGTTGCGATTCCGCCGCCCGCTCCCATCTTG
>JANPGV010000145.1:0-14245 GCA_031424145.1 Ilumatobacteraceae bacterium | reverse complement strand
CGTTCCGTGGCCATCCACGACAGGAACTCCTCGACCTCAAGGGGGAGCATCGCGCAGGCGCCGATCGACGAGGAGCAACCCGATCACCGTCTTGGCATCGTTGATCTCTCCGCGCGTCACCATCTCGACCGCTTCCGCCAGTGAGATCCGCAGCACATCCATGTGCAGTTCCTCGGGACCGTGCACGTCGCGTTCCACCGGTGTGAGATCCGTTGCCACGTACAGATGCAACACAGAGTCGGTCATGCCGGCCGAGGTGAAAAAATGCGTCAGATACTCGAGGTGGCCGGCCGAGAAACCCGCTTCCTCCACCAGCTCACGTTCAGCAGTGACCTCGAGCAGTTCTGAAGGGATGTCGCGCATACCGGCCGGGATCTCGAGCACGTATCGATCCAGCGGGCCACGGTACTGGCGAACGAACACCACCACCGGAACACCGTCCTCGATCAGCAGGGGAACGATGCCGACGGCACCGGGCGAGCGGATGACGTCGCGCTCGAACCGTTCCCCGTCCGGCGACTCGAAGGTTGCAACGGAAACATGCCAGATGTATCCCTGATGCACGAGCCGGTCGCCGAGGTGTCGAAACCCCGGTAGCGACGAAGTCACGCGACAGACGAGCTGGCTTCGTCGACGACGAACAGATGCGGCGCGCGCGACTCGCGACGCGCCAAGGCGGCGTACACCAACTCGCGAAACAGCGGATGCGGGCGATCGGGACGACTCTTGAACTCGGGGTGCGCCTGCGTACCGACCCAGAACGGGTGGTCCTCCAGCTCGATGAACTCCACCAGCCGCCGATCCGGCGAGAGCCCGCTGCATCGTAGGCCCGCCGCTTCGAGCTTCGGCTTCAGCTGAGCGTTCAGCTCCCACCGGTGACGGTGCCGCTCACTGACAACGGGCTCGCCATACGCGCGGTGCACGCGGGTGTTGGGCTCGAGGATGGCGTAGTAGGCGCCGAGCCGTTGCGTTCCGCCCTTGTCGATGACATCGCGCTGGTCGTGCATCAACGCGATCACAGGATGAGGCGTCGCCGGGTCCATCTCGGTCGAGTTCGCGCCGGCGAGGTTCATCACGTTGCGGGCGAAGTCGATCGTCATCGCCTGCAGCCCCAGGCATATCCCGAGGCAGGGGATGTCGTTCTCTCGCGCGTAGCCGGCTGCGGCGATCTTGCCCTCGAAGCCACGCTCGCCGAAGCCCCCGGGAATCAGCATCCCGTCGAGATCGGCCAGCCGACCGGCAGCCAGCAGACCTTCGACGTCCTCGGCCTGGATCCAATCGATCTCAACCTTGGCGCCATGATGGAACCCGGCGTGCTTCAGGCTCTCGACGACCGAGAGGTAGGCGTCGGGCAGGCTGATGTACTTGCCGATGAGACCGATCTTGACAGGCTTGCGCGCCTGCTCGACCATCGTCACCACCCCTGGCCAGGGCGCCAGGTCGAGCTCCGCTTCGAGGCGCAACACATCGCACACGACGTCGTCGAGACCTTCATTGTGGAGGATCAACGGCAGCTCGTAGATGTTGCCGGCGTCGGCGGCGTTGACAACGGCGCGCTCGTCGACGTCACAGAGGTTGGAGATCTTCCGCTTGAGGTTGGCGCTGAGAGGCTCTTCGCTGCGACACACGATCACATCAGGTTGAATGCCGCGGCTGCGCAATTCCGTGACCGAGTGTTGTGTCGGCTTCGTCTTCTGCTCCCCCGACGGCCCGATGAACGGCACCAGCGTCACGTGGAGGTAGCAGACGTTGTCACGGCCGGCTTCTTTGCGGAACTGCCGGATGGCCTCGAGGAAGGGCAGGATCTCGATGTCGCCGACGGTGCCGCCGACCTCGGTGATCACTACATCGACATCGTCAGTGGCCAATCGATGGATCCGCCGCTTGATCTCGTCGGTGATGTGCGGGATCACTTGAACCGTCTTGCCCAGGTAGTCGCCGCGGCGCTCTGCAGCAAGAACGGCCTGATAGATGGAACCGGTCGTGGCGTTGGAGTTGCGAGTCAGCGGTTCGTCGATGAATCGTTCGTAGTGGCCGAGATCGAGGTCCGTCTCGCCGCCATCATCGGTGACGAACACCTCACCGTGCTCGAAAGGGTTCATCGTGCCGGGATCGACATTGATGTAGGGGTCGAGCTTTTGCATCGTGACCCGCAGGCCACGCAGCTTCAACAACCGTCCGAGAGAGGACGCAGTGAGACCCTTGCCGAGGGAGCTTGCAACGCCTCCGGTCACGAAAATGTGCTTCGGCATTGGGTGAAGACCTCCGTCTCAGGCGAACTGATAACGGGACTGCAGCATACCGCGGCGCGAGCCAAGTGCGCGGATCCCGGTCATCTATCGCCGATCCCGGCGAAGTCGATGACGCTGGCGACATCGTTGTCGGTGTGAGCCGGCGACGCAGGGAGCAGCAGCGTGCGAATTCCCGCAAGCACAGCACCGCTATCAGCTCGCGGATCGTCGCCCACCATCACCACCTGGTCCGGCGCGAGATCGAGGGACTGGCACGCCGCATAGAAGATCCGACGGTCCGGTTTGACCGCTCCGACCTCGTACGACAGGGTGAACGAGGTGATCAGCTCGATCATCGAGTGGGCGGCGAAGACGGTGCGCACGTCCCAACCGGTGTTCGAGACTATGCCGATCGCCAACCCGTGGGCGCGGAGACGCCTCAGCGTCTCGCCTGTTGCGACGTATGGGATCCATGCCAACGGGTCGTGCATGTCGGCGTTGATGGATTCACCCAGTTGCTCGATCCACTCATCGGCGATCCCGTACAGGATCTTCCATCGCTGGCTCCACACCGCCGCATCGAGGTCTCGAACATGAGCAAGCTCGTCGGGAGACATCGACGCCGCGTCGATCCGGTTGGCCAGGTCCACCGCCTGCTCGTCGCTCATCGGCATGCCAAGCCTGCGGGCGGACTCGGCGATCGTGACCGACAGAGGAGCGTGGGCGAAGAGCGTGTTACCGAAATCGAACAGCACCCCGCGCACTTCCACGTTCGCCAGAATATGACGTGCTCCAGAACTAGCCTGCCCGAATCATGATCCGCTCGAGCCGGCTCACCTTGTGCGGCGGATTGAGCATGCTGGCCGTTGCTCTGCGGCTGCCCACGTTCGTGACCCGACTCTACGATCCCGACGAGGCCGCGATCGGGGTGCAAGCGATGGTCATGCGGGCCGGCGGCAGGCTCTACAAGGACATCTATGATCGCAAACCCCCCGTGCCGCCGCTCCTCTACGCAACATCGTTCTCGCTGACGCACTCGAACGACATCCGTCCCATGCGAGTGCTCGTTACCGTCTTGCTGGCGATAAGCGGGATCGTGGTGGCGCTCGACTGTCGCCGACGATGGGGCATGCGCGAAGCGTGGTGGGGCGGAGTGCTCATGATCACCGGCGCGATGGCTTTCTTCCCTGCCGATGCGGGAGCAGCCAACTACGCGCACTTCGCACTGCTGCCCGGCACCGCGGCAATCCTGCTGGCACGCCGCGGCACTCTGCCGACCGCGGTCGCTGCGGGCATCTCACTCGGCATTGCGATCCTCACCCGTCAGAGCTGGCTACTCGGCGTGGTACCCGGCTGCATCAGCGTCGGTCTGCACGGCCGCTGGCGCTACGTGTTGCCGTTCGTCGCCGCGACCGCCCTCACGGTCACCACGACCGGCCTCTACGCACCACTCGGCGGCTTCTGGGAGTGGAACGTGACCAACAGCCCGGGCTTCGTCTTCGCCTCCACCGGCATCTGGACGGCCCTCGGCAGAGGTGTGTCATCCGTGGCGGGGTTCGCCATCTTCCACCCGGTGCTCGTGGTCGGCTTCCTAATCGCAGGCGCTGCCGCGGTCGCCACCATCAGGCGCGGCCACCTGCCGCCAGACATCGACCTGTGGTTGTGGATCGCTTCCGGCCTGGCCGCGTGGGCAGCGGGGCTGCGGTTCTTCGGTCACTACTGGTTGCAGGTGCTGCCTTCCCTGGCGCTCCTTGCCGTACCGCTCGTGTCACGGTGGACGGGGCGTGTGAGAGATTTGGCGCTTGGCGGGGTTGCACTTCCCGTTGTAGTTGCGTGGGCGCTGCTGTTCGTTCCCGGGTCGTTCCACCACCGACCAGATCCCAGCATCCTCGCTGCTTACGTGCGATCGCACACCACGCCAAAGGACCGGGTGTTCGTATGGGGGTCATACCCGGAAGTGTTGGTCGCTGCCGACCGCCTCCCTGCCGGCGGGCTGGTGCACACCGACTTCGTCCTCGGTCGCTCAGGGGGTCGCAATGACCCGCGCAAGACTCTGAACAGTGCGGTTCCAGGCGCTCTCGACATCCTGCTCGATTCACTGACCCATCGCCCTCCGGTGCTGATCCTCGATACTTCGACATCGACACGACTCGGCTACGAGAACTATCCGACCTCGCTGCTACCACAGGTCGATCGATTCATCCATGACGGATATCGCCTCGTCGGGGTTGTCGACGGTGTCACCGTGTGGCAACGGCAGATCTAGGCTGGCCCGGATGGAGAGCCGCCAGTTGAGGGATTGGATTCCCTCCGAGGCGCAGCGTGATCTGACGGAGACCGGCCCGGCCCCACGATCGCATTGGTTGCGCGAACTCGTGATCGTGCTCGTCTTCTATTACGGCTACGAGTTGATCCGCCGCTTCGCACATCTCGGCAAGGTCCGTCCACGAGCGTTCCGGAACCAGCTCTACCTCATCGATCTCGAGCGTTTCTTGCACATCTACACGGAATCAACCGTGCAAGAGGCGTTCCTGAGTGCGAGGTGGTTCATCAAGGTGATGAACGTGTACTACGGGACACTTCACTTCATCATCACCGGCGGGTTGTTGCTGTGGGTGTACCTGCGCCGGCACGAGCACTATCGCCAGTACCGCAACCTGCTGGGGATGACCACGGCACTCGCACTGATCGGCTATTTCCTCTTCCCACTCGCGCCGCCACGACTAGAGGTGTGCCACCACGGTGGACCAGGTTGCTTCGTCGACACGCTCGACAAGATCGGCGGGCTGTGGTCGTACCACTCGAGCGCAGCGAAGGCGATCGCCAACCCCTTTGCGGCCATGCCGAGCCTGCACTTCGGCTGGGCGCTGTGGTGCGGGACGTTGTGGTGGTCATTCGCTCGGCATCCAGCGGTCCGTGCTCTCAGCGTGATCTATCCGGCATTGACGCTGTTGGCCATCGTCGTGACCGCCAACCACTACTGGCTCGACGCAGTCGGCGGGGCGATCATCTTCCTGACAGCCAGCCAGATCCTTCGCTTCCAGCGCGCCAGAGCACTACGAAAGGCGCAAGCGGTCGGCGAGTAGGTCGGCCGCGTGCCGTCGGGCGGAGGCGCCCGCCTGCTCTCCGCTCAGCATCCGCGCCACCTCCTCGATTCGCTCGTCGCCCTGGACGGTGCCGGCCGTCGCCGTCGTCGACTGCCCGCTCGGTTCTTCGACAACGGTCTTGGTGACCATGATCTGAGTGTCGGCCAGCACGGCGACTTGAGCGAGATGAGTAACGACCATCACCTGGTGTCGTCGACCGAGCCGAGCCAACGACTCGGCGACCGCCGTCGCCGCCGTGCCCCCGATCCCGGCGTCGACCTCGTCGAAGACAAGGGTCTCGGGTGCCTCCGACAGAACCAGGCGAAGAGCCAGCATGGTGCGAGCCAACTCCCCTCCACTGGCCACCCGCGACAGTGGAAGCAACGGCAGCCCAGGGTTGGCCGCGATCAGGAAGGTGACGTCGTCGCCCGGTGCCTCGCTGCCGACCGTGATCTCCATCTCCGCATGGGGCATCGCCAGCGAACGCACGACCTCGCGCACAGCCGTAGCCAATGACGACGCGCCGGTTCTGCGCACGTTCGTAACCGCTCCAGCCGCCTCGCGCTCACGCGCCGTTGCCTCCACTCGTTCGTGCTCCAGGGCGGCGACGCGCTGCTCGTACCCTTCGAGCTCGGCGAGCCTCTGCCGGGCCTCGTCCTCGAAGGCGATGACGTCGGCCAACGTGTCGCCGTACTTTCGTCGGAGATCATGGAGCAACTGGCGCCGCTCGCGGATCTCGGCGAGACGTTGTGGATCTTCCTCGAGTCCCTCGGTGAAGCTGCGCAGATCCCGGCCGGCATCGGTCGCCTCCGCTGCCAGCGCCTGCAACCGAAGGGTGAACTCCTCGAACGGGGCGCGGCCGGTGACGGCACGGATGGCGGCGCCGATGCCGTCGGCGGCCGGACTGTGCGCGTTCCCGATGTCGGCGACGTCACCGTTGCCTACCAACGCCTCCAACGCCAATTGACCTGCCTGGCGATGGGCGGCGGCATCGGCGAGGGCGTCCTCCTCGGCGGCGAGATGCTCGTCTTCAGCGGCGTCGGTGAGCCCGGCCTCGGCGAGCTCTCCTACCTGGAACCGCAACAGGTCGACCTCGCGCGCCCGAGATCTCTGGTCTCCGCCAAACGCCGCAAGCGAGGCATCGATCTCGGTCAGCCGTGCTCGCGCCGCGCGCAACGGCTCCAGATCGGTCGAGCAGTACCGATCCAACGCGTCGCGTTGCGCAGCCGTCGACAACAGGCTCTGATGGGCGTGCTGACCGTGCAGATCCACGGTCCGTGCGCCCAACTCGGCCAACGTGGTCGCCGTCGCCAGCCGACCGTTGACGTACGCCCTCGACCTGCCGTCCGTTGGTATGACGCGTGAAACGACGTACTCGTCGTCGCCCACCACGAAACGGCCTTCGACACGAGCCTCCACTGCCCCGGGCCGGACCAGGCTCGGATCAGAACGCCCGCCGACCAGCAGGTTGATCGCCTCGACCAGCATCGTCTTGCCGGCGCCCGTCTCTCCGGTGAACGCAGTCAGCCCGGGCGTCAGCACGAGGTCAAGGCGTTCGATCACACCCATCGATTCGATATGAAGTTCATGAAGCATGTCAGCGGTCCGACAACCCGAACTTCGTCTTCAAGATCTGGTGGAACCGCCGTTCGCTGAAGCGCACGAAGCGCGCTACCGAGGTCGAGGCGTGCACGGCGAGGGTGTCTCCTTCGGCGAGGCTGGCGGTCGTCTGGCCATCGATGGACAACGTCGCCGGCCGGTGGCCGATGACTTCGATCTCGACGTGCTCATCCGGGTCGAGCACCAATGAACGATCGAAGAGCATGTGCGGCGAGACGGGCGTCAGCAGCAACGCTCGATGCTTGGGCGATACGACCGGGCCGCGTGCGGACAACGAGTACGCGGTTGATCCCGTCGGAGTGGCGATGATCAGACCATCGGCGGCATATGACGTGAACACCGCACCATCGATCCGCACGAGTAACCGGACGGTGTGTCCTGCTTCCTGCTTCTCGACAACCGCCTCGTTCAACGCAGTCCATGTCTCGGCTTGGGCACCGCCGCGCCGCAGCGTCGCGTCGAGCATCATCCGTTCCTCGATGCGCCACTCTCCCGCATCGGAGCCCGCCACCCATCGTTCCAGCGCGGTTGTCAGCGCGGGAGGCTCGACCTCGGTGAGATAACCGAGCAGCCCGATGTTGACTCCGATGATCGGCACCGCTGCGTCGCCAACCATCTTCACGGCGCGAAGCATGGTGCCGTCGCCACCGAGGCTCAGTGCCAAACCTGCGGACTCGGGCTTGCGTTCGCTGACCAGATCGAGCAGGTCGAGCGGCTCCGCGTCCTCGGGAGTCATCCACGCCGAGTGCCCGTGCTCCGCCAACCACGTCGCAGCCTGCCTGGCCAACCGCGCGGCCTCGAACCTGTCGTGGTGGGCGACCAACAGCACCTCTGTCACAGCGCTGATCCTGACGTACTGAGGCGGGCATGCACAAGGAACTCGCGGTTCCCTTGCGCGCCGGTGATGGGCGAGTCGGTCCATCCGGCGACTTCACAGTGCTGTGCGACCAGCGCGGCGGCAACTTCGTCACACACCCGTTGATGGACTGCAGGATCTCGAATCACGCCGCTGCCTCGATCCACTTCCGCCTTGCCCGCCTCGAACTGCGGCTTGACGAGCAGCACGAGCTGACCCCCAGATCGACACGCAGCAATCAGGTGTGGCAGCGCACGGATGATCGAGATGAAGGACAGGTCGGCGACGACCAGATCCACTTCACCACCAATCGAATCCGCAGTCACATCACGAACGTGGAACCTCTCGAACACGGTCACTCGTCTATCGTCACGGATCTTGGGGTGCAACTGACCGTGCCCGACGTCGAGGGACACGACACCCCCGGCACCCCGCTGCAGCAGGCAATCGGTGAACCCACCGGTCGACGAGCCCGCGTCGAGCACGCGCATGCCCGTCACGTCGATACCGAATGCGTCGAGCGCGGCGTCGAGCTTCTCACCGCCTCGACTGACGAACCTGGCGGGTGGTCCCTGCAAGACCACGGCGTCGTTCGGATCGACGAGCCGCGAGGACTTGTCCGCGATCGAGCCGTTGACCAGGACCAGGTTGGCTTCGATGGCGTGCGCGGCCTCACCGCGACTGAGGACCAGACCGCGTCGCACCATGTCAGCATCCAGCCGCGCCCGCCTCGACATTGCTACTTCTTTGCGGCCGCCTTTTTGACCGATGCCTTCTTCGCAGCCGACTTCTTCGTGGCTGTCTTCTTTGCCGCAGGCCTCTTCGCAGTGGTCGTCTTCTTGGCGGAAGACTTCCTGGCGGGTGCCTTGCGCGCTACGACCTTGGCCACCCCGGACGGACCGGTTGCGGGGCGTGCTGCGGACTTGGCAGCTGGGCTCCTGGATCCAATACCGAAGCTTCCGGCGACATCCTCGACGCGGGATTCGATGGTGTCGAGTCGCTCGGCAAACCTACCGAGCTGCTTGGACACCTCGGACTGGACGAGGCCCACCAGATGCTCTGTTGCCGAGCGGCCGCGATCGACGAGACGCTGCACGACTTTGTCGGCATCCTTGCGACGAACCTGACCCGCCTTCACGAACTCGGACACGATCTTTTCGGCATTCTTCCGCGACATCTCGGTGTATTGGATCCCGGTGTCGAGCAGCCGTTTGAGTACTGGAGAGCTTTCAGTCATGCCCGCAGCTTATCGCTGGCCGCGTCCTGCTCGATCAGGACCTGTGCCACAGCAGCAAGGTCGTGCGCAATGAGGTCGGGCGTCGGCACCACTGTCGTACCCGGTGGGGTGATGCCCGATTCGACATGCGCGTACCGGCAACCCAACGTGGCCGCCATCAGTCCGTCGGTCTCCGGCCGATCGCCGACCATCACTGCCGCCCTCGCGGCGGCGTCGCCGACGATCGCCCGCACCAACGCGGCCATCGGTTCGTGCGGCTTGCCGGCAACGATTGGCACCACCCCGGACGCCGTGACGATCGAGGCCAGGATTGCACCGCCGCCGGGGATCGGTCCGTCAGGGGTCGGGTACGTCGCGTCGTCGTTGGTTCCGATCAGCCGGGCTCCATCACGAGCCGCGCGGCTGGCGATCAGCATTGCCTCGTAGTCGAACGTTCGGTGAAAGCCAACGACCACTGCGTCTACGTGTTCATCGCGATCATTGCCCGTCACGACTGAGGCCCCACGGCCGACTACCGCCTGCACCACGCCTTCTCCGCCACAGATCAGCACTCGTTCACCTGGCTCGATCAACAACGCGGCGGCGTTGGCCGAAGTCAGCACATCTCCCACCGCTGGGATGCCAATTGCGTCGAGTGACGCTTCTTGCACCTCGACGCGCGCCGACGAGTTGTTCGTCACGAACAGCACGCGGTGGCCGGCAGCGCGCAGGTCGGCGATCGCCTCTACTGAGCCGGGTATGGGTTGATGCGCCAACCAGACAACTCCATCGAGATCACACAACACCACACAGGGATCCATATCTGGCCATGTTGGCATGCCAGATGCCAACCTGTAGGGGTGCCCCGATTCGCCCCGTTCGCCGCTTTGCGCTACTCCCCCGAGGAGCCGCTCGACGACGTGACCGCGCCGCCGTACGACGTGCTGTCCCCTTCCGACGTCGACGCACTTCTCGCCCGCCATGATCACAACATCGTCGCGATCGACGTTCCCCTGGATCGCGATGGCCCCGCACGGTACGACGTCGCCGCGCAACGCTTGGCGAGGTGGATCCGACAGGGGGTCCTGGTGCGCGATGAAAAGCCCTCGTTGAGCCTCTACCGGATGGTGTTCTCCGACGAGACCGGGCGTCGGCGCCGAACAGTCGGAGTCATCGGTGCTTTGGAGGTGGTCGATGAAGGCGCAAGCGGTGTGATACCCCACGAGCGCACCACGCCGAAGGCGAAGACGGACCGTCTCGACCTGACCCGGTCGACGAAATCCAATCTGTCGCCGATCTGGGGCCTGTCGCTGACGAGCGGGCTGTCGGATTTGCTGCGGGATCCCGCAGAGCCTGTCGGACGGTGCACCGACGAGAACGGCGTGTTGCACACGGTCGAGCGTGTCGTCGATCCTGATCGCATCTCGGCGATCAGCGCCGCCATAGCATCGAACTCGGTTCTGATCGCAGACGGACACCATCGCTACGCGATCAGCCGCTCCTATCGCGACGAAGTCCGCGCCGCAACAGGCAGCACCGAAACGGATGCCGAACTGACGATGGCCTACGTCGCGGAGTTGGTGGACGAGCAACTGAGCATCGATCCGATCCACCGCGTCTATCGAGGCCTCAGCGCTGACGAGCTGTCGTCGCGACTGCGGTCGTTCTTCGCGATGGAACAGGCAGGCGCGGTCACACCACGTTTTGCCGCGGAAGCGATCGACCGCGGCGCCATGTGCCTCGTCCACCCCGACGGCACGGGCGTGTGGCTGACCCCTCGACCGGAGACGTTCGCCGGGATACGCGGCCTCGACGGCGCATACCTGGAGCACGCGCTCGAAGGTTCATCGACGACACAGGGCGACGCGCTCGAGGTCAGCTACCAGCACGGCGTGGACAACGTCCTGGCCCTGTTGAGCGCCGGCGATGCGGACGCGGCCGTGCTGATTCGGCCCACCAGCATCGACGAGATCCGTCGCACCGCGGTTGAACGCCTGCTGATGCCACCGAAGTCGACGTTCTTCACTCCCAAGTTGCGAACCGGGTTGCTGTTGAGACCTCTGGATTCAGTGGCAACGTGAGTCAGGCGACCGTGATCGACTCGTCGAGATACACGTCTTGGATTGCGTTGAGCAAGGCAATTCCATCGTCCATCGGTCGCTGGAACGATTTGCGCCCTGAGATCAATCCCTGTCCGCCTGCGCGCTTGTTGATGACCGCTGTCTTGACCGCGGCCGCAAGATCCTCGTCGCCTTTGCTCTCGCCGCCGCTGTTGATCAGGCCAATGCGGCCCATGTAGCAGTTGACGACCTGCCAGCGAGCCAGGTCGATGGGATGGTCGCTCGTCAGCTTCTCGTAGACCAGCGGGTTGGTCTTGCCGTAAGAGCTCGTGCCAAGTCCGCCGAGCGCGTTGTAGCCACCGTTGTTCTCGGGCAACTTCTGCTTGATGATGTCGGCCTCGATCGTGACGCCGAGATGGTTGGCCTGCCCCGTGAGATCGGCCGACACCTCGTAGTTGACGCCGTCGACCTTGAAGGCGCTGTTGCGCACGTAGCACCACAGCACCGTGAACATTCCGAGATCGTGCGCCTCTTTGAATGCCTTCGACACCTCCTGTAGTTGCCGCGTGCTGTTGTCGGAACCGAAGTAGATCGTCGCGCCGACGCCGCAGGCACCCAGATCGAATGCTTGCCGAGATGAGCCGAACATCACTTGATCGGCCTTGTTCGGGTAGGTCAGCAGTTCGTTGTGGTTGAGCTTGACGATGAACGGGATGCGGTGGGCATACCTGCGGCTGACAGCACCGAGCACACCGAACGTTGTGGCGACGGCGTTGCACCCGCCATTGATCGCCAGTTCGACGATGTTGGCGGGATCGAAGTACAACGGGTTCGGGGCGAACGACGACGCGGCCGAATGCTCGATGCCCTGGTCGACCGGCAGGATCGACAAGTAGCCGGTGTTGGCCAAGTTGCCGTGCCCGTACAACTGGCCGAGGCTGCGCAGCACCGCCGGCGACCGGTCCGACAGAGCAAGCGAGCGATCGAGGAAATCCGGCCCGGGAAGCATCAACTGGTGGTGCGGCACGCCGGCACTCACATGGTGCAACAACGACTCGGCCTCATCGCCGAGCAGGCTGTATATGTCCATGACACTCCTCGAAAACTTGAGATTGATTCACGACCCATGCGGGTCGACACCGTCAGGTAGCGGTGCGGTGCATTGATCGTATCCGGCCGGCCTAGGAAGCACCGAGAGCGCTGACCGCGTGCTCGAGCAGGCGTTGTGCCTGACGCCGTTTCGTGATCTCGCAGACCTCCAGCGCAACCACCTCGGTTCGGGACTGGGTGCCCGACGGGCCGCGATAGAAGCGCCGCTTGACGATGCCCCGAACCACGACTTCGACACCCGCGATCCAGTCGGGAATGGTTGCCGGATCGAACCAGGCAACGGGCACGTTGGCGGTACCCGCATCGGTATCGGTGCTGACTTCCAACGACAGCAGTCGGCTACCCGATGACAACTCTCGAAGCACCGGATCGCTCGACAAGCGACCCTGCAAAAAGACGACATTCATTTCGACGACCTCCGGCGCCCTCCGGCGCCTTGGATGAATTGATCGGGGGAAGCCGTACGTCGCACCCTACCAACGGGGTGTCACGAGGTAACCCGGATCACCGGACTCGCGTCACCTGCCGAGGCCGCGAAGTCGGTCGCGGACATCCGCGAAGTCGGGCTCGACCTCAGCGATCATGCCGAAGAGGCGCCGGGCCTTGATGATGTCGCCGGAGCGGTCGTGCAGATCTCCGAGGACGTACCACTGGCGCAGATGGTGTTGGCGGATTTTCTTGGGCACGTCGGCGCCGCGCTCCATCAGCTTCAGCGCGCCCTTGAGGTCGCCCTGGTCGGCCAGCGCGCCGGCGGCGACGATGCGAGCCTCGGCCATCAGATCGGGAGCAGGCGATCCTTCGCGTACCTCGAGCCACAACCGATCGACCAGGTCGTAGCGCTTCAGCGCCCGGTAGCAATCGGCCAGCACAGCGTGATGGTTCAACGTGCGGTCAAGCTGTCGAGCGACCTCTAGCTCAGCCGCAGCCTTGCGCCATTGCCCGGTCTGGTAGAAGGCGAGGCCGGCGATCTCGTGGCCGAAGGCCATCTCCGGAAGATCGCGAAGGACTGGTGCGACCATGCGGCGGGCATCGTCGAAGCGCCCGCGGTCGAGGGCGTCGGCGGCTGTCGCCAACCGTTCCTGGTACTTGGCAGCGCGCGCCGCAGGCGCAGCGCGTTGCAGATCCTCCGCCACCTCTGGTGCGAGATCCAGGGACTTGCGCCGGCGCGGCGACTTGGCCTTGTCGTCGACGGCAACCTCTGGTCGCTGGGCGCGTGCGGTGGCCTTGCGGGCGGCAGCATGAAGCGGGCCCTCATCTACCCATTGCTCGCGCTCCCACGGGGCTGGCGCAGCCTGTTCCCTCGGCTCCCGGAACCCTCGCGCAGCTTTGACCTCGGCCGAACGGGTCTGTGCAGCTGTCTTCGGAGTTTCGACGCGTCGCGGCGGCACTCGGTCGCGTCCCTGAGGCCGTCCTGCATAGCCACCGCCAGAGCGACCCCGGGATCCGCCGTCGGGTCGTGGGCGTGACGCGTCGTATCGACGCGGCCGTTCGCCGTCCGTGACGGGAGCCGCACGCGGGTCGCGGCGTGGCGGAGCACTTCGAGTTCCGTCGCTGCCGTAACGCCGCGGTTCGGATCGACCGGCCCCGCCAGGCCCACCATCTCGACGCGGGCCCCTGGGCCGATCACTCGATTCCTCGTCACCGCGCGAGCGCCCGGGAGTTGCCGGCCGAGGGCCGCTGCGTCCGGTCTGCGGACGTCCGCCGGAGCCACGACCACCGGACGAAGCACTACGGCTGCCGCCTGAGGCACCACGACCGTCGCTCTGGCCGGCTCGTGCCGGTCCGGCCGGTCGTGCCGGCCGACTCGGTCGCTGCGGACGGCCCGCGTTGGACGAGGGTCGACGGTCGTACGGCATAGGCATCCGAGCCTAGGTCCAAAGCGTCGACACCGGCGCGGGCCCAAAAATGCGACGAACGCCCCCGAAGGGGCGTTCGTGCTTGAGAAATCCGGCGGCGTCCTACTCTCCCAGGGGGTCTACCCCCAAGTACCATCGGCGCTGGCAGTCTTAACTTCCGTGTTCGGGATGGGAACGGGTGTGACCCTGCCGCTATAGCCACCGAAATCT
>JANPGV010000144.1:0-2040 GCA_031424145.1 Ilumatobacteraceae bacterium | reverse complement strand
CGCGCCACCCGCCACACTCGGGATCCTCGGAGGTGGCCAGCTCGGCCGCTACTTCGTAATCGCGGCGAGGACGATGGGCTACGGAACGATCGTGCTCGACCCTGATCCGGATGCGCCGGCAGGCAAGGTCGCCGACGAGCACCTCGTCGCCGCGTTCGACGACGAGTCGGCACTTCGGCACCTCGCGTCGAGGTGCGCGGTTGTCACCACCGAGTTCGAGAACCCGCCGGCGGCAAGCATGGAATGGCTCACCCAACACACCGCCGTGCACCCGTCGCCGTCGGCTGTGGCGGTTGCTCAGGACCGTCGCTCGGAGAAGTCGTTCCTGAGCAACGCAGGTGTGCCGATTGCTCCGTACAGGACGATCGAGAGCGACGACGATGTGGCTGCTGCCGCCGCCTTCGACTATCCAGCCATCCTGAAGACCGTTCGCCTGGGTTACGACGGGAAGGGACAGCTGAGCATCTCGAGTCACGATCAGCTGCTGTCCGGCTGGAACGAGCTCGGCCGCCAACCATGTGTCCTGGAGCAGCGGCTGACTCTGGACGGTGAGGTGTCGGTCGTGCTCGCCCGCGACGACCGTGGGCAGGTCGCTACGTTTCCGACCGCCCACAACACACATGTCAACGGGATACTGGATTGCACCGTCGTCCCGTGCAACACGCCTGGGGCAGCCGAGTTGGGCGCCGAAATCGCGGCGGCCCTCGATTACGTCGGGGTGTTGGCCGTCGAGATGTTCATCGTCGGCGGCCAACTGCTGGTCAACGAGCTGGCGCCACGTCCGCACAACAGCGGCCACTGGACGCTGGACGCGGCGAGGACAAGTCAGTTCGAGCAGCAGGTGCGCGCCGTGTGCGGTGTCGGCCTCGGCGATCCCTCGATCTCTGCTCCAGCCGTGGCGATGGTCAATCTGCTCGGTGATCTCTGGGCCGACGGCGGGCCGGACTGGTCAGCAGTTCTCGCCGATCCGCACGCGTCGCTGCACCTGTATGGCAAGGCGGCCGCGCGACCGGGGCGCAAGATGGGTCACTTGACGGTGACAGGCGCCACGCCGATCGAGGCCGAGACCCGGGCCAGAGCAATTCGGGCCGCCCTCACGGCTCGGTAGTCTGCGCGGAGCATGACTGCCGGAATCATCACCGACTTCACCGACTGGCTCGATCGGATCTCCAGCCACTGGTGGTTCCTGGTGATCATCCTGGTGGTCGCCTATCTCGATTCGGTCATCCCCGTGGTGCCCAGCGAGACGTGCGTGATCATCGGCGGCGTTGCTGCCAGCCAGGGCACCCAATCCATCTTCGCAGTGATCGCAGCGGGCGCCGTTGGGGCATTTCTCGGCGACAACACGGCCTACTTCCTGGGTCTGCGCGCCAGCGGCTGGTTCCGTCGTCGCGCCGAGCGAAAACCGAAGTTCGCCGCGAAACTGGCGTGGGCGCATGCCCAGATCCAGCATCGCGGCGGCTTGTTGTTGATCACCGCGCGGTTCATCCCCGGCGGGCGCACCGCGCTGACGTTGTCGAGCGGCATCACCCGCCAGAAACGGGCATGGTTCATCCGTTGGGTCGCGGTGGCCACGATCATCTGGGCGACCTACTCGGCAATGCTCGGCTACATCGGTGGCGCTGCGTTCGAGGACAATCACACCAAGGCGTTCGTCCTCGCGTTCAGCATGGCGATAGGTACCAACGTTGTGATCGAGATCGTTCGTCACGTCAGGAAGAAGCGTCGCAAGGCCGCCGCGACCGCAGCGGCAGCCGCCGGCTGAGCGCGATGCAACGACATCTGGTGCAACTGAACGGGGCAACGTTGCGGCATCCGCTCGACGACCCGCGCACGGCTGACTTCGTCGAGGCCCTCCCATCCGTGAACGGCGCCGGCGAGCAGTCGCCGGGCTTCGTCTGGCGGCTGCAGTCGGACGGTGGCGATGCCACCGACATCAGGGTGTTCGACGATCCGTTGATGATCGTCAACCTCACGGTGTGGGAGTCGGTCGACGCGCTGAAAACGTTCGCCTTCCGGGGACTGCATCGCGACTACTTG
>JANPGV010000143.1:0-9384 GCA_031424145.1 Ilumatobacteraceae bacterium | reverse complement strand
TTCTTCAGTTGACGGCTCCGACCGGACCTCTAATCCGAGATCAAGGGAGGTTGTGATGGAAGTGCTGGTCGACCGGTGCGCCGGTCTCGATGTTCACCAAAAGACGGTCGTGGCCTGTGTGCGCACGCCCGGGACCGGGCGTCAGAAGCGGGCGTCGCAGGTGCGCACCTTCGGCACGTTCGAACATCAGCTCGTCGAGCTACGTGACTGGCTGGTCGAGTGTGGAGTGACCGCAGTGGCGATGGAAGCCACCGGTGTGTATTGGAAGCCGGTGTGGCATGTCCTCGATGACGGCCAGCCGTTCGAGTTGTTGTTGGTCAACCCGGCGCACATCAAGAACGTGCCGGGCCGCAAGACCGATGTGAACGACGCCACCTGGATCGCTCAGCTGCTCGAGTGCGGCCTGTTGCGAGGGAGCTTTGTGCCACCGGTCGAGATCCGCGAGCTGCGCGAGGTGACCCGCTATCGACGCCAGTTGACCGAAGAACGCGCCCGCGAGACGCAACGCCTGCAGAAGGTGTTGGAAGACGCCAACGTGAAATTGTCATCGGTCGCGTCTGATGTGCTCGGTGTGACCGGGCGGATGATCCTCGACGCCCTCTGTGCCGGTGAACGCGACCCTGAGCGGCTGGCCGATATGGCCCAACGCAAGCTGCGCGCCAAGATTGGTGATCTTCGCCAATGCGTGCCCGGCCGGTTCAACGACCATCACGCCGGCATGGTCACCGAGATCGTTGCCCACGTCGACTACCTGAGCGCAGCGATCGTGCGGCTCGACGCACGAGTCGAGGAGATGATGGTCCCTTTCCGGGCAGCCCGGGAACTGCTGACGACGATCCCGGGCATCAAGCAACGCAACGCTGAGATCATCCTCGCTGAGATCGGCGTGGACATGACTCGCTTCGCGACACCGGCGCATCTCGCCTCGTGGGCCGGGGTGTGCCCAGGCAACAACGAGTCCGCCGGTAAACATCGCTCGACCCATACGCGCTCCGGCAACCCATGGCTGCAATCAGCCCTCGTCGAGGCAGGATGGTCCGCGGTTCGAACCAAGGACTGTTACCTCGCAGTCAGGTTCTGGCGGATCGCCAAACGACGAGGCCAACAACGGGCCCTCATGGCGATCGCCCACAGCGTGCTGATCATCATCTGGCACATGCTCAACGAAGGCACCGTCTACACCGAGCTCGGTGTCGACTACCTCGCCAGCAACGACAACCCCGACCGACGACGACGACACCTCGTCAACCAACTCGAACACCTCGGCTACCACGTCGACCTAACCCCCGCAGCCTGAACGCCAGCACGGGTCCGAGAAACTACGTAACACCCTTTTGCGATGATGCCGCTATGACCAAGCATCAGGCTCAAGAAGCCAACTCCGAGCAGCTCACGCTGCTGGCAGTCTCCGAGCTGCCTCTTCAGTTCCGTCTCGATCAGCGAACCCGCGAACGGGGTCTCGCACATATCGCGGCCATCCGCCGCCAACTCGCCGCCAAGGCTTCCGACTCGGTTGCTGCTGACGAGTTCACTGCCGAGCACCACCAAGCAGCGTGATCGCCTCAAGCCGCGGGCGCCAACGATCGCACCGCGTCCCAATGCTTCAGGTCCGGATCCAGTCCGAGAATCCCCAGCGACGTGGTCGTCACGCCGTTGTCGAAGTATGCGCCAATGGTGTCTCGACAGTGCGCGGCGGAGCCGTGCACGATCAGCTCGTCGACCAGCGAGTCGGGTATTGCTGCCAACGCAGCCTTTCGATCGCCTGCCTGCCAGGCATCCCACATCGGGCGCAATTGGTCCCCACGCCCCAACCAATTCTGGAACGCGGCATACACGGGCACGTTCATGTACGCAGCAATCACGTACCTGCCCGCGTTACGAACAACCTCAGCGTTCTCGCTCGGGCATACGAAGATTCGGCAGACGACTTCTTTCTCGACACCTCCCGCCGCCTCGTTCACCACGCCTAAGACCTTTGGCACGTCGCCTGGCGCCAACCAGTTGATGATCACACCGTCGGCCTCGCGGCCCGCCAGCTTCAGCATCCCCTCGCGCAACGCTGCGACCAGAATTGGCGGTGTCTGCTCAGGTCGTACAGCCAGCCGGAAGCCCTGCACCTCGAATGTGTCGTACGCCTTCGAGACCTTCTCGCCGCTCAGCGCGTCGCGCAGGAACCGAACAACGTCACGGACCTTCTTGTAGGGCTCGACGAACGGCACCCCGTTCCAGCGCTCGACGATCACGTTGCTGCTCGATCCGATCCCGATCGCGAACCGGCCCGGTGCAGCATCGGCCATCGAGGCTACGCATTGCGCGAAACAGGCCGGCGAGCGGGTGTAGGCCGGCACGATCGCCGTGCCGAGTCGCAACCGCGGTTCCCAAGCCGATGCCAGAGCCAAGGGGGTGAACGCGTCTGCGCCATCGACCTCGGCTGACCAGATGTCGGTGTATCCGAGATCTGCCAATTCGGCGAGCTTCTCGCGATGGCTATGCAGCGGTCCCGGCAGTGGCACCGTCATGCCCGGACGATTCGGAAGCGCCATGTGATTTCTCCTCGGTCTGCGGCTGGCGGTCTGTCGGTGGTCGGCAGCCGGTACACATTGACATAGCCCAGGAGTCGGTCGAGGACCGGCGCGCAGCGGTCGGTGGCACGCATTGCCGGTCGCTCCCCAGCGTGAGAGGATGTCGCGTGAGCACAAACGTGGCGGACGAGTCACAGACGACGTCAGCGTCGCCTGTGAAGGCGACGGTCTTCGAGACCGACGCCCAGCTGAAGAGGCATCTCGACCGCACGCCGGCGTCGATCAAGCAGCTGATCGTCCGGTTCAGCATCGGAGCCATAGCTGCCCTCACCCTGGTCAGCATGTTCACCGCGTTCGCCAGCCGCAGGGTCGGCACAGAACAGGCCATCGCCGAAGCGCGCAAGGCCACGTACTACATAGCCAAGGGCGTGATCGAAACCAACGCAAACAGCAAGCTCTTCGAACGCGACCCGGCCGCGATCGCCCTGCTCGACAACCGTGTGCAGGCAGCTGTGCTCAGCCCCAATTTGGTGCGAGTCAAGGTGTGGGCACCCGACGGCACGATCCTCTACTCGAACGAACCGCTACTGATCGGGCAGAAGTTCAAGCTCGACGCCGACAAGGCAGACATGTTCGCCACTGGCGACACCGACACCAAGGCCGAGGTCAGCAACCTGGCGGAGCCGGAGAACACGTACGAGCGACAGTTCACCAAGCTGCTCGAGGTCTACCAGCTGACCGAGACGGTGCAACATAGACCCGTGATCTTCGAGGCCTACTTCCGGTACAACGCGGTCACCAGCGTTGGACGCAACCTATGGAAGCAGTTTGCGCCCATCGCGATCGGCTCGCTGATCGCGCTCGAGCTGATCCAGATCCCCATCTTCATCACCCTCAGCCGACGCTTGCGTGCAGCACAGATCCAGCGTGAGCGGCTGCTGCGCCATGCGATCCAGTCCTCGGAGGCCGAGCGGCGCCGCATCGCCAGCGATCTCCACGACGGAGTCGTGCAAGAGCTCACTGGCGTGTCACTGAGCCTCGCGGCAGGGAGTTACAGCGACAGCGCCGACGCGCCACGAATGGCACAGGCGTCGTCGAGCCTGCGCGGAAGCATCAAGTCGTTGCGCTCACTGCTCGTGGAGATCTATCCGCCGAACCTCCACGAGGAAGGCCTCGAGTTCGCGCTCGGTGATCTCTTGGGCGGCGTCTCAAACCGAGGAATCGCCGTCAAGCTCGACGTCGATCTCGGCAAGGCCCAGTTGTCGGCCGACACGGCGGGACTGATGTATCGCAGCGCCCAAGAAGCGCTCCGCAACGTGGTCACCCATTCCGGGGCGGGCCACGTACGCCTTGTCGCCAGGGTCACCGGTAACGAGGCTTGTGTGACCGTGGACGACGACGGACGTGGGTTCACGCCGGGTCAGATCGACGGCAAGACCGGCGACGGCCATTTCGGTCTGCGTGCCTTGGCTGGCCTCATCGCCGACGCCGGCGGCAAGCTAGCGGTGTTGTCTGCGCCCGGGGCCGGCACACGCGTCGAGGTCAGGTTGCCGTTGGTAAGCGGCGGTCAGTTGTGATCCGCCTTGCGGTTGTCGATGACCATGTGATCGTTCGCAACGGTCTCGCTCAACTGCTCGCGACCACCGACGACATCGAACTGGTGGGGATGGCGGCGAATGGTGTGGAGGCACTGGACCTCGTCGGCAAGCTGCAGCCTGATGTCGTGCTGATGGATCTGTCCATGCCCGAGATGGATGGCGTCGAAGCGACGAGGCAGATCGTCGCCGCGCATCCCAAAGTGCGAGTCCTCGTGTTGACGTCGTTCAGCGATCAGAGCCGGATCATGGACGCTCTTCGTGCCGGCGCCGAAGGATACTTGTTGAAGCACTCCGAGCCCGACGAGATCGCGGCAGCGGTGCGAGCCGTCTTCGAAGGTGGCTCCCCTCTCGATCCCAAGGCAGCGAGGGTGTTGCTCGACTCGAGGCGAACATCATCTGACTCCGACACTCTGACCGATCGGGAGCGCGAGGTTCTGCTGCTCGTTCGTGGCGGGCTCGCCAACAAACAGATCGCTCGGCAACTGGGAATCAGCGAACGCACCGTCAAGGCTCACCTCACCAACGTGTTCCAGCGGCTCGGTGTGACTGATCGAACCCAAGCCGCGCTCTGGGCCAACGAACACCTGAGTTAGATCCTTTCAGTTCACTGACGACGGACTTCAGGCCTGACTCCAGAAGGTGCTCAGGGAAGCGTCGTCGTGCGCCCGCCGTCTCCTCCGCCGCCGCCACCACCGCCTTTGCCCTTACCACCATCGCCTTGCACCGTCGTGGTGGTGACGGTCGGGTCAGGCGTGGATGGCGGGGTCGGTTCGCCCAGCGTTGGCGGGGTCGAGGTGTCTGTCGGGTGCTCGTCGATCGTCGTGCCAGGTTCCGGACCGCTGGCCGGGCCTTCGTCGGTAACGGCCACCGTGCCGCCGGGGCCTCTGTTGCTGGCGGGGTCGCGGCCGTCGACCGAGCCGTCCGGTGCCTGCTCGGCGGCGGGTGCCGTTGTGACCGTCGCGGCATCGATGGAAGATTGCGAGGCGCTCTCGACGATCTCCCGCTGCATGGCTGCTTCGAGGATGACGACATCCCTGCTCACGGTCGTCGTCGAGCCGTGCTGGACCGAAACCGTGGTGTCGACGTTGGACGTAGCCCACACGCCGCGTTGCGTGGGCGCGCCCAGAGCGGGGAACAGAGTGTCGCGAACTGTGAACGCAGCCGCAGTTCCACCAACCGCCGTCGCACAGTACAACAACCACCCGACGAGCGCTTTCGTGCGGCGTCGTGGTGTTCGGGGCGGCGTCGTTCCCCGGAGAACACTGCGTATGGACACGCGATCAAGGGCGCGACCCGATGAGCCTTTGATCAGCGGCTGCAGGCCTTCGCCTCCGCCATGCCCGCGCTCGAGCCAATCGTGCTCACCCACGTCTGCCAGTGTGCGTGGGTCGGGGCGCGATTAGCAACGGTACAAAGGTAGTAGGACCATCGACTGCGACCTCTCGGCCCTCGAAACGCCTTGCCGGGCAGCTCAGCAGTACAGTGCCGCCCATGGGGGAAACACCGTGGCAGGGCGACGCGTGCTCGTTGGTCGATGAATTTCGCAGCCGCCGACGTTCGCCCGGTGAAGAACTTCAGGCGACGTACGACGCGATTGACGCGAGCACCCTCAACGCCTTCTGTTACACACCTCGTGAGCAGGCGGAACTGGCCGCTGCGCACGCGGATCTCAGTAAACCCTTCGGCGGTGTTCCGATCGGTGTCAAAGAGCTCGATCAGGTCGACGGTTGGCCCGACACCCATGCGTCTGTTCCACTCCGAGATCGGGTGGCCACCTACACGAGTGTGATGGTCCAGCGAATGCGCGATGCCGGCGGAGCGGTCCTCGCCGGCCAGACCACGGCGAGCGAGTTCGGCGGGGTCAACCTCACTCGCACGCTCCTGCACGGAACCACGCACAGCCCATGGCAGCACGGCCGAACGCCGGGAGGCAGTTCGGGTGGCACCGCTGCCGCCGTTTCCGGTGGCCTCGTCTCGATCGCCACCGGCGGTGATGGCGGAGGGTCGATTCGGATCCCCGCCGGCTTCACAGGGCTCGTCGGCCTCAAGGCAACCATCGGCCGGATTCCACGCGGACCACGAGCCGACTACGGGAACCTCACCGTCACGATCGGCTGTCTGTCGCGGTCGGTGCGCGACACCGCCCGATGGTTCGACGTCTGCAATGGCTACGAGGCTCGCGACCCATTGAGCCTGCCAAGGGTTGAAGCGTGGGAGGCCGGTCTTGGCACACACCTCGAGGCCCTGCGTGGGTCGCGGGTAGCCCTCGCGCCGACGTGGGGGAATGCCACCGTCTCGCCGATCATGTGGGAGCTGCTCGATGAGGCGGGGACCGCTCTGATTGCCGACAACGGTCTGAAGCCCGTCGAAGACGTCGACACCAAGCTTCCGAACATGGGCGCGGCATGGTCGATCAGTGGGATGATCGCCGTCGAAGCGCAACTCGGTGAACTGTGGCCCGCCTGCGCCGACGAGCTGACGCCGGAGATGCGCTACGGCCTGGAATCGACCAAGGGGTTGTACAACGCCGAGGCCAGAGCAAAGATCGAGCGCCGGCGCGTGGAGCTCAACGAGGCCATGGCGCGCATCTTCGATCCAGCCGACGGCGTCGACTTCGTGATCACGGCATCGAACCCCGAAGTCGCGTTCGACGCCGACGGGCCGTTGCCATCGGTGTTCGGCGGCGTCGAAGCGGGGACGAAGAACAACGGCCGGCTGACGTTTCCTGCAAACCTGCACGGCAACCCGGCGATCTCGATACCGGCAGGCACGCTCGACGGTCTGCCGATCGGTCTGCAAGTAGTCGGACGTCATTACAGCGAAGAGTTGCTGCTCGACCTGGCACTGTCGGTCGAGCGCGCCCGGCCGTGGCCATTGGTTGCGCCGGGCTCGCCTCGGTGATACCCGTCAGGCCGAGCCCGACGCGGCTCGATCGTCAGCAGCGCCTCCTGGCCATCGGGTTGGTGCTCGGCGTGATGATGGTCGCGTTCGAGATCACGGCCGTGTTGACGTCGTTGCCGACGATCACCGATGAATTGCACGGCGATTCGTTGTACGGCGTTGCCTTGGCGTGCTACACGCTGGCCAACCTCGTTGCGCTTGTCGTCACGGGCGAACTGACGGACCGATACGGGCCCGCCAAGCCGTACCTGGCCAGCCTCGCGGTCTTCGCCGGCGGATTGATCGTGGCCGCCACGGCGCACTCCATGGCATTGGTCGTCGTGGGGCGCACGATGCAAGGCGCCGGCACTGGAGGTCTGGCGCCTATCGCATACGTGCTCGTCAAGCGGGCTTTCCCCGCGGATCGACAGTCAGGCATGTATGCCTACCTCTCCGCTGGGTGGGTCCTGCCGAGTCTCATCGCACCGGCCGTCGCCGGGACCATCACCGATCGAATCGGCTGGAGATGGGTGTTCTGGTTGCTGCTGCCACTCATCCCTGTCGTGGCGCTCATCACCGTTCGACCGATGCGCGCCTACGCGGCCAGCGGCAGTGGCGTGATACGGCACTCGCGCATCAGGGATGCGATTCTTGCCGCGGCCGGCATCGGCGCGTTCGTGACCTCGCTGCAGTTTCACAATCTTGTTGCGGCTGTCGGTGGTGCAACCGCTGGATTGGCGATGGGACTGCCCAGCTTGCGCCGCCTCCTGCCGAGCGGGTTGCAGCGGGTCGGGCGCGGCCTGCCAGCCGTGGTGTTGTGCCGAATCCTCGCCACTGCCGCCTTCCTCGGTGCGGACAGCTTCATCCCGCTTGCTGCCGATCGCATCCACGGCGCCTCCCCGACGGTGCAGGGTTTCGTGATCATCGGCGCATCACTGAGTTGGACCGGTGGTCAGTGGTTCGTCGCCCGCCATCCCGATCTGGATCCTCGTCGAACAGTGCGACTGGGCTTCGCGATCCTGACGCTCGGCCTGGCCGCCAGTGTGCCGGTCCTTGCAGCGGGATGGCCGATGTGGGCCACCTTCTTCGGCTGGGCAATCGGCGGATTCGGGATGGGTCTTCTGTTCAACCCGACCACGGTGGTGGCGATGTCGTACGCAGACGAGGGTGCTGAGGGCCTCGTCAGCAGCCAGGTCAACCTGGCAGATGCTGTCGGCTTCTCGACGATGGGCGGTGTCGGTGGGGCGATGGTGGCGATCTCGCAGCGCACCAGCCTCTCGTTGTCAGGCGCCCTCGGCATCAACTTCTGCCTGGCTATCGCCCTTGGTTGCGTCGGGATGATCTGCGCCGGGCGAATCGCCGCCCGCAACTAGGCGTTGGAAGCAGGTAGCAGCCAGAACGACAGGTCGCCGACGGGTTGCTCGCCGATCGACACCTGGACGTCGACCTGGCCCGGACGGGGGAACTGAATCGCTAACAGATCGATGACCTGCGGGACGTTGATCCCCTCGCCCGGAAACGCGCGGGAGATGGCGTTCAGCTGGATCGAGACCTCGGCGTTGGCGATCACTTCTGCGGTGTCGGGGTACTTGAGCCGAACGTGCACCTGGTGCGATTGGCCGAGCGAATCGGCCGGAAGGTGAACGACCATGGCCAAGTGCAGTCGAGGGTTGGCCGGATAGTTGCTCTGCACCACTCGACTGACGCCGCCCGAACTGACGAACAGCAGTCCCTCGCGAACCTGGGCGAAATCACACAGCAGCAATGTGGTCAGTCGCGGGGTCACGGCTCGACCCTACCGACCGAGCCTCTACCGAATCGTCTCAACGAGCCGGCAGCGACTGCTTCGTCGTCAGCACGGGTGCGAACAGATCGCCGAGCCGGTCTACACGCTCCAACACGTCCCTGTAGGTGAACTTCAACGCTGCATCCCCCGCCGCACCCGATTCGACCTCGGCCCAGGTGACGGGAGTCGACACTGTCGGCTCCGGTCTGGCGCGCATCGAATAGACACCGATGGTCGTCTTGAATCGAGCGTTCTGGCTCCAGTCAACGAATATCTTCCCGGGCCGCTCGACCTTGGCCATGATGGTCGTGACCCGGTCGCGGTGCTGGCGTTCGAGCACCTGCCCAACGGCGAGGGCGAAATCGGCGGCAGCTTCGTGAGTGCACGGCGTGTTGAGTGGTACGTACATCTGCATACCCTTCGAACCAGACGTCTTGCACCACCCCTCGAGCTCGACCGCGGCCAGGACTTCGCGGACCCACAAGGCGATCTCGCAGCATTCCTTGATCGCCGCTGGCGCGCCAGGGTCGAAGTCGAAGACCATCGCCAACGGTGTGTCGAGATCCTCCGATTCGGCCATGGGAACGTGCAGCTCGAG
>JANPGV010000142.1:0-3028 GCA_031424145.1 Ilumatobacteraceae bacterium | reverse complement strand
CCGCCAACGACTGCAGTGGGCTCGCTTCTTCGAAGACGTCGACGTGTTGTTGTGCCCGGTCACTTCGGCGCCGGCGTTCCCGCATCAACAGGACGGAACGTGGGCGGACCGCGACTTCCTGATCAACGGCGAGACGGTGCCTTATTACACGCTCGAGGCCTGGCCCGCGCTCATCGGGGCCGCGTACCTTCCGTCGACCTCAGCGCCCGTCGGTCGCACCGCCGGGGGCCTGCCCGTAGGCGTGCAGGTCGTGTCGCCGTTCCTCCACGACTACCGCTCGATCGCCGTCGCCGGGCTGATCACCGATCTCGTCGGTGGCTACGCCGTGCCGCCGATGGCCCTCTGAACCGCCGGGATCACGTCCGCACCGAATGCCTCGATCGAGCGCATCGCAACATCGTGAGGCATGTCGGCCAAACGCATGAAACAGGACAGGTGCGACAACGAAAGCGTCGCCGCCTCCTCGATGATCCGCTCCGCAACCCGCGATGCGGAACCGATCAGAGCGCCGGCCTCGATGTCATCGAGTGACGGTTCGTTCTCGAGCGCGGGTCTCTGCAGATACGCACCGGTCATCAGCGGATGTTCACGGCGGAGGTTGCCCGCCATACGGGCGACGTTGCGCACTTGCTCTGCAGCTGCTCGCCGTTCGTTGGCGTTGTCGCTGACGAAGACGTAGCGCTGCACGGCGAACGGCATCGACGGGCCATAGACCTCGGAGTAGGCATCGCGCATCCGCTTGGCGACCGACAGCGGTTGAACACCTGGCGTCACGAACGGCGTGGCGCCGCGAGCCGCGACGGTCTTCATGACAACCGGGTTGGATCCGACGACGTACGTCGGTATCGCGTGCTGCGCCGGCGTCACGGCGACATCGACGTCCGCCGACACGAAGGTGCCATGGTGCTGCATGCGGCCGGTCGTGGCCTGATCGATGAGATCCCATGCCTCGAGGCCGCGCTGGTATCGCTCGGCGACTGGAATTCCGAACTTGATGAACTCGCGTGGCTGGTACCCGAAGCCGAGACCGAGGACCAGTCGTCCGCCGCTGACCGCGTCGGCCAGGCAGACATCCTCTGCCAGCCGCATGGGCTCGTAGAAGGGCAACACGATCACCGCGGTCCCGACACGAATGCGAGTAGTGACTGCTGCCATGTGGGAGACGACCAGCAAGGGCGAGCTGATGATGGAGTAGTTCGAGAAGTGGTGCTCGGCGAACCAGGCGATCTCGAAGCCGACGGCTTCGGCCAACTGCACCTCCCGCCGCGTTTCGGCCAGCAACGCAGCGGTGTCGCCGCGCGGAGTGGACAACGTCGTCAGGTTGAAGAGGCCGAAGTCCACCCGGTCACCGTAGTGATTCAGGTTGAGGTGACGTCAAAGCGCTATCACGTCGAAGCCAAGGGACATCGCCACCGGTATCTGTGCGGGATCGAACGTCACGAACCGCACCGGTCGGGGGAGGCGGTCAGCGGCGGCGAGATGTATCGCGTCGGCCAGACGAAGAGGTTGCTCGCGCATCAGCGCACCAGCGCGGTCGAGGCATCGTTGATCGACCGGCACCACCGCAACGCGATCCCATGACAGCCGCACGAGATCTTCGAGATCGGATCGAAGCACGTCCTCTTCGGTCACCCGATCCACGAGCGCCAACGACTCCATCAGTGTCAAACCACTGCTGCACCAATCCGGGTCGGTGCGCAAGGCGTCGAGCACAACACCTCGCGATGCTCCGTCGAGGTGCAACGCGACGAGCGCACTCGTATCGAGGTAGACCGTCACCCGCGAATCTCGCGTAGAAGGCGATCGAGGCGCGCGTTGGCCCACGTCGACACCGTTCCATCAGCGACACGTCGATCGGATCGGCGTGGGGCGATCAACGCACCCGAGGCGATCAACGACGAGAGTTGTGCATCGCCCACCCGCTCGTCGCTCGACCCGAGTGGTGTGAGGGCGGCGGCGGGGGACCCGCCGATCGAGATGACCGTCGTCTCGCCGCCTGCTGCCCGGCGAACGTGGGCTGCGAGGTCGGCACGCAACTGGCGGATCCCAATCATGTGTACAGCAGTGTACACATGGCGCCTGGCGCGCCCGCGCCGCACTCCGGCACACTTCGCCGCATGAACTTTGCTTTCACCGAGGAACAAGAAGAGCTGCGCAAGACGGTCCGTTCGTTTCTGGAGGCCAAGAGCCCGGAGAGAGCGGTTCGTGAGCAGATGGAGACCGAGAACGGCTTCGATCCGGCGGTGTGGAGCCAGATGGCCGAGCAGATGGGCCTACAGGGTTTGCACATCCCCGAGGAGTACGGCGGCTCGGGATACACCTACGTCGAGCTCGGCATCGTGTTGGACGAGATGGGCCGCGCCCTGCTCTGCGCGCCGTTCTTCTCATCGGTCGTACTGGCGGCCAACACTTTGCTGCACAGTGGCGACGACTCGGCGATGAAGACGCACCTGCCCGGAATCGCCAGCGGCGATACCAAGGCAACGCTCGCGTTCACCGAGCCCTCGGGCAAGTGGGACGAAGACGGCATCACGATGGAGGCATCCGGTTCCGGAGGCGGGTTCACGCTCAACGGAACGAAGATGTTCGTGCTCGATGGGCACACCGCTGATCTCATCATCGTTGCCGCGCGCACGGGCAAAGGCGTCAGCCTCTTCTCGGTCGACGGCGCGGCCAGCGGTCTCACTCGAACAGCGCTGTCGACAATGGACCAAACCCGCAAGCAGGCGAAGATCGACTTCGCCGACACGCCGGCAACGTTGATCGGTGTCGAGGGTGACGGTTGGAAGGTGCTCTCGACGGTTCTCGACCTCGCCGCGGTAGGCCTCGCCGCCGAGCAGGTCGGAGGCGCCCAGAAGGTGTTGGAGATGGCCGTCGAGTACGCCAAGGTGCGCGTGCAGTTCGGCCGGCCGATCGGCTCGTTCCAGGCGATCAAGCACAAGTGCGCCGACATGTTGTTGGAAGTCGAGTCGGCGAAGAGCGCCGCGTACTACGGCATGTGGTGTGCCGCAGAGATGAACGACGAACT
>JANPGV010000141.1:0-30787 GCA_031424145.1 Ilumatobacteraceae bacterium | reverse complement strand
GCGAAGAACACCGCACCGAGGAAGTACCAATACAGAGCATGCGCTGACACGATCTCGCGATCCGACGTTCGACCGCCCATGTAGCGAAACGCCGTGATCACGCTGAAGCCGATGCCGATGATGAGCAGCAGCAGGAACGTGCCCGTGATCGCGTAGAACATCGAGTTGTACGCCGTCGGTGTCTTGCCGGCGACCGGCAACTTCATGCGGACGTAGATGAACGCCTGGGCATTGAGGATCGCTGCGCCAATCACCGCGACGAGCGTGAGCCCCAGTGCTGTCTGGCTGCGGGCGTTACGCCGTGCGGCGTAGACGGTCCACTGGGCGAACACGAAGATGAGAACGAACGCCAACAGCATGGTGTTGGCCGGAACCATTGGCACCTTGACGCCCTTGGGCACCCAGCGACCACCTGACACGTCGACGGCGTTGGTTCGAAAACGCAGCCACAGCGCCAGCATCGACCCGATCAACGCCGCGGCGGCCACGCATCCCAGGGCCGTGCCGACAAGGATCTGGCGTCGCGGAGCGGGTGGCGCAGCGGATGGCAGGGCAAGCATCAGCTATCTCTCCGTGGCTTCAGATCGAGCAATGGCTCGGCGGACGCAACCGTGTGCACATCGAGGAAGTTTGCATACGGAGCAGGTGACGATGTCGCCCACTCGAGCGTGTGACCATCCCACGGGTCGTCACCGGCAGCAGCGCCTTTTCTGACCGAGCGTGCCGCGAGCGCCACGAATGCGAGGACCGTGACGAGCATCAGCACATGCCCGGCTGCGGCGAGGCCGTTCCACAGGTTCTGGGGGCCGGAGTAGTCGAACTCGCTGGCGTTGGCGGGTTGCTTAGCGAAGCCGGCGATCAGGTACGGCAAAGATGCGAGCACCGTGGCGATGAACCCCAGACCGGCGAGGGGCAGCACCTGCTTGTCGGGTATCAGCCGCCCCCACAACTTCGGGCCCCAGTAGGTGATGGCTCCGAGGGAGCTGAGCACCGCGCCGTAGACGACGTAGACCCACACGCCCTCCTCGAACACGGTGCCTGCCAGCTGCGCGTCGCCCACCTGGTAGATGGCGTTGGCCAGGATCCCTACAAAGACCATGAGTGCGCCGAGCAGGCCGAACACCAACGGTGCCGTGGTGCGCGGTCGCCCGCTGCGCATGGCCAGTGCACCGAGGGAGATGACGATGAATCCCCCGAGCACCGGCAGCAGGTTGAACAGGGCGTACGGCACGACGCCGCTGAGCCAACGCCCTACAGACACGTGGCTGATGTCGCGAGACAGCGCTGCGGGTTGCTGCAGCATCTCACCGAGTGCAGACGTGATGCCGACGAGGGCAATGCCGGTGAAGACGACGCCGCGCATCGCCAGTTTGCGGCCGGTGGCAACGGCAATCACTTCGGCGGCGAAGCCGAACACGGGAACCGCGTAGACGAACGTGGCCGGCTGGGTGAACCCGAAGCCGATCCAACCGTCGATCGCCTGGTTCCCTCCGAAGCCGACGCGGCTGTAGCGGTAGTCGATGTAGGTGAAGATCAAAGCCCCGATGACCGCGGGAAGCACCAGCAGCAGCCCGAGCGAGCCGATGAGCGCCGACCAGCTGAACAGCGGGACGCGGCGCATGTTCATTCCGGGAGCCCTGGTCGTGAGCACCGAAGTTGCCAGCGAACCGGCGGCTGCTGCGAGACCGAGCAATACGACGATGTGGCTGACCAAGAACAGGCCGACGAACTTGGAATCGCCGCCTCCAGGACCGCCGTTGGCGGCGATCGAGATCACCACGAGCACCGCACCGATCAACCACGTCCAGAACCCGGCTGCGGCCAGCCGTGGAAAAGTCAACGAGCGGGCGCCGAGCTGGAGGGGGACGACGACGATGGCGATGCCGAGCAACAGCGGCACCAGGACGACGAACGTCAGACCGATCCTGTACAGCGAGAACAACTGCGGGATGGCGTCGACATCGAGCATTGATCCGTTGGCGTCGATGCGTTCGATCCCGAGCAGCGCACCGATCACGATCAGGCCGAGCAGCCCGACGAGCGAGACGGCGATGAACAGGCGACCGATACGTTTGTGATCCGTTGTCGTCAGCCAATCGGCCACCGACGACAGGCGGGCGCTGGACGACGCCGTAACGCCTCCTGAGGCGCCTGCAGCGTGCGTATCGATGGTGGTCATAGGCAGCGGGCTCTTTCCGGTTCGGGCGCGCTGGCGCGCGCCCGATTCAGTGCACGATCGGTTACGGACGGTTGGGTTACACCTGCGAGATTACCCATAGCTCGGCGCGCGGGCAGAAATCCTCAGACGCCGGAGCGAACCAGAATGTCGATCGTCATCGCGGCGAACAACAAGGTGACGTAGGTGATGCTGAAGCCGAACACGCGCATGGACCGCTGCGGGGTCGGGTTTTTGCCGAGGTCGGCCGTGCTCCACAAGAACAGGCCCCCGGCGATCACGGCGGTGGCGACGTAGATCACGCCGAGATGAGCCACCGGGATCAGCACGAGCGTGAACGCGACCATCAGTACGGTGTACCCGACCATCTTGCGCACAGTTACCTCGGCGGTCTTCACCGCAGGCAACATCGGGACGTTGGCTGCCCGGTAGTCGTCGGCGTAACGAATGGCCAGCGCCCAGAAGTGCGGTGGTGTCCACAGGAACATCACCACGAACAGCACGACCGGCGACCAGGCGATCTCGTTTCGCACCGCGGCCCACCCGACGAGAACCGGCACCGCGCCGGCGGCGCCCCCGATCACGATGTTCTGGGTGCTCGTGCGCTTCAACCACAGGGTGTAGACGAAGACGTAGAACAGCGTCGCCGACAGGGCCAGGACAGCCGACAACAGGTTGGCGCCGGCCCACAGCACACCGAACGCGATCGCCTCCAGGACAAGCGCGAAGATCAGCGCGTTGCGAGGCTTGATGAGGCCTGTGACCAATGGCCGGCCCTGCGTGCGCGGCATGAGCTTGTCGATGTCGCGGTCGACCACCATGTTGATCGCGTTGGCACCCCCGGCGGCCAGGGTGCCGCCGACGAGCGTAATTGCCACGAGCGACCAGGACGGCCAGCCTCGTTGGGCAAGCACCATCGTCGGCACCGTCGTGACGAGTAACAACTCGATGATCCTCGGCTTGGTCAGTGCCACGTAGCCGCCGAGGGTGGTCGTCGGTGTGCGCCGCGGCCCGTGGGTGAGGCCTTTTCGGCCGAGCCGAGCGGGTGCGAGCCGCGAAGGCACAAGGGGACGAGCGCCGACGGCCATGCCACCATGGTACGGGCGCCGCAAGACCCCGACCAAGCGGCAGAATGTGAACATGGCCTCCATGCCCGCACCGGTCGAAGTCGGCGAGATCGACATCGACGACGAAACCGTGCCCGACCGGCCATGGATCGTGCTGGTCTGGAACGATCCGATCAACCTGATGAGCTATGTCACGTTCGTGTTCCAGAAAGTCTTCGGGTACAGCCTCGAAAAGGCGACGTCTTTGATGCTCGACGTGCACGAGAAAGGCCGCGCCGTGGTGTCGAGTGGCGCCCGGGAGAAAGCGGAGATCGACGTGTTCCGATTGCACGAACACGGCTTGTGGGCCACGATGCAGCAAGACGACTGATGGCTCGCAAACGCTCCTTCATCCCGCCGATCGAACGCGTTCGCGACGGCTTTGCGTTCAACATCGGCGAGGACGAACGGCAACTGGTGTCGAGGTTGCTCACCGAGCTCAGTCAACTGCTGATGGGCGAATCCGATGACCCGCGGTTGGTCCGGATCTTTCCGCCGGCGTACCACCTCGCCGACGATGCCGATGCCGACGCCGAGTACCAACGACTGATGCGCGAGGAGCTCGTTGCCTCACGGTTGTCGGGGATCACCACTGTGACGGAAGCGTTGCGCGCGCCTGGGCCCGTCGGTGAGGAGACGATGATCGCATTCGTCCAGGCGATCAACGGCCTGCGCCTCGTCCTCGGAACGATGCTCGATGTCTCCGAGGATCACGATCCCGACGACATCGACGCCGACGACCCCCTCGTCGGGGAGCATCACCTCTACAACTTCCTGAGTTGGTTGCTGGATTGGGCCGTCCGAGCGTTGGGGGAGCCGGTCAGCTAGCGGGAAACATGAAACAGGCAACAGTGCCGATGCCCGCATAGACGCCGACGCTCGGGCCGATGCGGTACGGCGCGAGCTCTACGACGTTGGCCGATTCGACGAGCGCATCCGCGAGAACCTTCGTGAACTGTTCGCCTGTTCGATCGCTCAGACCAACCGCGACGTTGAGCCGTGGGCCCCACCCGAGCGCGGTTGTAGCCATCGCCCTGATGGCGTCGATGCGCGTGTTGACGTTGGACACGACGTCCAATCGCCCCGCATGAATCGCCATCACCGGCACACCGGTTGGTGCGGCGACGTTGCCGGTGGCAACGAACTCCGCCTGTCCGACGATGAACACCGCGCCGATGTTCGGCGCGAGTGACTCGGCAACTTGCACCGCTTCATCCAGGTTGGCTCCGTGAGCCACCGCCTCGGCTGCAGCCCAGACGCAGCAACTGACGCCGAATCCCGCTGTGTTCGAGTCGACCAGTCGAACCGGTATCGGTACCGAGCGCGCGGCCAAGCGCGCCGCGTTCAGCGTTCCTGAGGTACCCGCCGCGACGTGAATCGACAAGATCTCGTCGCAACCGCGTTGCAACAGCGACTCGTAGGCGGCCGCGAACTGCCCGGGGCTCGGCTGGCTCGTGCTGACCGCCGGCCGGGGGTCCGCGCTGACCAGGTCATAGAACTGATCAGCGTCGAGATTGACACCTTCGAGGTAATCGTGGTCGCCGACGGTCACGGTCACCGGCACTACTTCCACGTCGTACCGTCCGACGAGCGCCACAGGCAACTGCGAGTTGGAGTCGGTGCATATGCCGATCACGAGAGGACTCCGGCTACAGCACGGAAGGTAGCACCAGCTACCCGGCCGAGACGCATGAGGGCACGCTATTGCAATGCTGCGCCGATGTGCCGGACACAAGGTGAAAATGCGTTAAGGGTTGGTCAAGAACCCAGGTTCACCAACCACGCGGGGAGACGCGTCGCTCGGCCTTCGGAGGTCACACATCCGTGCACGGTGACCGCTGTCGCCCTGACTTCGTCATCGACGGTCAACAGGTATGCCATCTGGAACGCCGTACGTGTCGGCGACGCAAGGCGGAGGTGGACATCGACCTCTTCGTCGAAGCGCAACGGCTGCCGGTACTGGACGAAGCACTCGAGCACGGCGTAGTCCACGCCCCGCGCACGCATCTCTGCGTATGGGTGGCCCAACTCGCGAAGGTAGGCGACCCGGGTCTCCTCGAGGTACGGCAGGTACCGACTGTGATGGACGATTCCCATCGCGTCGGTCTCGGCGAACCGGACACGGATGCGATGGTGAAACGGATACGCGGTCGCGTCGAGCGACGGCTCCACGGAGAGACGCACGATGGGCACCGTAGTTCCCCTTCGCCTCCTCGCAGCCGGAATCGGCTGGCGCGATTTGGAAGACCTGCTGATAGTGTTGCGACGCTCTCAACCGGAAGAAGTTCCCTAGCCCCCATCGTCTAGTGGCCTAGGACACCACCCTTTCAAGGTGGCGGCACGGGTTCGAATCCCGTTGGGGGTGCTGGTCAGGTTGGTTTCAATCTGGTCCCGTGGTGAAGCTGGAGTTCACGCCGGCCTGTCAAGCCGGAGGTCGCGGGTTCGAGTCCCGTCGGGACCGCTCAAATCCAAAAGATTTGAAACGGTGATAGTCGCGATCATCTCAAACGGAGGTGCGCGCGTAAATTGTCTTGTGGAGTAGCGACGACCAGCTCGGCTGGGAGGAGCGGTACACTCCCGAGCCGGTATCAAAGCGAGCGAAGCGAGCGGAGATCCCGTGCGAGGCAATTGATTAGGGATTACGGTCGAGTAGCTCAGTCGGCAGAGCACACGCCTGAAAAGCGTGGGGTCACCGGATCGACGCCGGTCTCGACCACCGAAACAACACCGCAGGCACCGCAGTGGGCGTATACGGCCCGCCACGGTGCCTGCGACGCGTTGCGCCACTATCCTCGCCGCGTGGCATTCAGCCCAACGACCCGTTTCCTCGGCGCGTGCCGATCATGACGGAGCGAGATCGTCCGCCTTTGGAACGCCAGCTCCTCGCAGCGCTGGAACTGCTCGACGACAAGACCGCTGGCAGCACTTCGACCATCGACTTGGCGACGATCGATCTGGTGCATCTGTACGACGTCCAACTAGCCAGCCGCGTCTGCGACCTGGCCGCTCGCTGGCTGCGATCGCAGGGCAAGGGCTACTACACGATCGGCTCCGCGGGCCACGAGAGCAATGCCGTCTTGGCCATGACGACACGCCCGACCGACCCCGCGCTGTTGCACTATCGCAGCGGCGGCTTCTACCTCGGCCGGGCCGGTCTCACCGGGATCAGCGACATCCTCTCGGGGGTCGTCGCCGCGACCAGCGAGCCGATCTCGGGCGGGCGCCACAAGGTCTTCGGCCGTCACGATCTGGCCATCATCCCGCAGACATCCACGATCGCTTCCCACCTGCCGCGCGCTGTCGGGGTCGCGTTCGCTATCGATCGTGCCGCAAAGCTCAAGATCGAATCTCCGTGGCCGTGCGATGCCATCACGCTGTGCAGCTTTGGTGACGCATCGACAAACCATTCGGTGGCCACCGGGGCGTTCAACGCAGCCGCGTACTGCTCATACCAAGGTCTGCCTTTGCCGTTGCTCTTCGTCTGCGAGGACAATGGTCTCGGTATCAGCGTGCGCACACCCGCAGGTTGGATCGAGACGTCGTTCGGTTCGCGCCCTCACCTCCGATACGCAGCCGTCGACGGTGCCGACACGCTCGCCGTCGCCGATGTCGCCGCCGAGGTCGTCGATTGGGTGCGACGCAAACGCAAGCCTGCTTTCCTGCACCTGCGCACGGTCCGGTACGGCGGGCACGCAGGGACCGACGTCGAATCCGCCTATCGCACCGCAAGCGAGATCCGTGCGGACGCTGATCGGGATCCCATCATCGGCACCGCAAGGGCGTTGATGGCCGCCGGCTGGTCGCGGTCCGATGTTGTGCGACGACACGATGACATCGCCGACATGGTGCTGAAGATCGCCGCAGATCTCGCTGATGCCGAGCAGTTGACCACCGCCGAGGAAGTCGTGCGACCGCTGGCCATCCGCCGCCCCGACGACGTCGAACGGCTTGCCAGGCGGTTGACCCCTGAGGAAACGGGTGAGCCGTTGACGCTCGCCCAGGCAGTCAACACGACCTTGGCCACTGTGCTGGAACGACAGCCCAACGTCCTCGTCTTCGGTGAGGACGTAGCCGTCAAAGGCGGCGTCTACGGAGTGACCAAGGGGCTCATGGCGAAGGCAGGCGCCGGACGTGTTTTCGACACGTTGCTCGACGAGACGTCCATCCTCGGCCTCGCCAACGGGAGCGCGATCAGTGGCTTCGTACCGGTTCCCGAGATCGAGTACCTCGCCTATCTCCACAACGCCGAGGACCAGCTGCGCGGCGAGGCCGCCACACTGTCGTTCTTCTCCAATGGTCAGTACCGCAACGGGTTGGTCGTGCGCGTGGCCGGGTACGGCTACCAAGAGGGTTTCGGCGGCCATTTTCACAACGACGACGCCATCGCGGTGCTGCGCGACATACCCGGTCTCGTACTGGCTTCACCGTCCCGACCGGACGACGCAGCGGCGATGCTGACCACCTGCGTCGCGGCGGCCGAAGTCGACGGGACCGTGTCTGTGTTCCTCGAGCCGATTGCGCGGTACCACACCCAGGACCTGTTCGAGCCCGGCGACCGGGAGTGGATGGCGGCGATCGCGGCAGGTCGACACGTCGCCATCGGGTCGGCCAGGACCTACGGCGACGGCCTCGATCTGACCATCGTCACGTGCGGGAACGGGGTGATGCTGAGCTTGCGCGTCGCCCGCCGGCTCGCCGGACGTGGCGTCGGGGTGCGGGTGGTCGATCTCCGCTGGCTCGCCCCATTGCCGCTCGAGGACCTGATCCGCGAGACGCATGCCACGCGCGCGGTGCTGGTCGCTGACGAAACTCGTGCCAGTGGCGGCTGGAGCGAAGGGGTTGTCACCGCACTTGTCGAAGCGGGAATCAACACTCGCATCGGCAGGGTGACGAGCAAGGACAGCTTCATCCCGCTCGGCGACGCAGCCAAGCTCATGCTCCTGAGCGAGGACGAGATCGAGACAGCGGCGTACCAGCTCCTCCACGGGTGATCCTCCGAGACCAGTGCCAAAGGACTGTACGGTTGTCCAACGAATGAACGAGGTGACTTGATGCACAAGCGGGTGGTCGTCTCTGCATTGCTCTGCGTCGCGTCGGTCATCGCATCGTGCGGCGGCGACAGCCCGGCGCCGACAGCGGCCGCGTTCAGCGATCAGCTCGCCGGGGTGTGCCGAACCATCGGTCGGGGGATCGGCAACCTCGACGCGGCAACATCGCTCGACGAGATCCGCGGCAACGCAACCGACGCGTCGGCGCTGTACGAGGACGGGATCAACGAGCTCAAGAAGCTGAAGATCCCTACCAGTGACAAGGCGTTCGAAGCCGATGTGAAGGACCTCATCGCCGGCTTCGAGGATCAGCTCGACACGCTCGATGCAATTGCCAAGGCTGCCAAGCAAAGCGACCAGGACACGGTTGACAGCAGGATCAGCAGGCTCACCGACCAAGCCGCGAGCAGCAACGACCTCGCCGACAACCTCGAGGTCAGTCGCTGCCGACTCGACCCGGTGTTCGAAGCCGCGCCGGCCACGACCGAGCCGACTCCGCTGACTCTCCCCATCGCTACCCAGCCGCCCGAGACGTTCCCCGTCGACACTGCTCCCGTCGACACCACTCCGTTCGGCAACAAGGTGGTCCTGACTTCAGCGAGCACCCTCGTTCCACTCGGCGACTACACGTTTGCCGACGTATCACAGGATGCGATGAACGGCTTTCACGCGTTGCTCGACCTGTCGCCGCTCATGGCCGCGCAGTCGGGTCAGATCAGCGGTGTCGACGTCATTGGTTCCGATGGCCAGCCCATGGGACGAGTCTTCGCATTCGAATCCGACACGGATCCACTGACGCCGGGCTCACTCCAGGAGGACACTCCCTTCCTCACCAGCGACATACCGACGACGCCTCTGACCGTCGGCACGCAGGAAGGAGTGACCTGGAGCGACCCGGACGGCACCAGTTACTTCCTCCTCGGTGTCAGCAACGTCGTGATCTGGGCATTGGCGCCATCAGCTGATCTCCTGCAACCCACGTTGCAGGCCTGGGGCGAGAGCGTCTCCCAGTAGCTCGTGCCACTCCAGCTGACCTTCGTCACCTCCGCCAAACGCCACATCGACCTGCCCGACTCGCCCGGCGAGGTCGCCTTCGTCGGCCGTTCGAACGTGGGTAAATCCTCACTGATCAACGCCCTGGCGAATCGCCGACAGCTCGCGAAGGTCTCGAACACGCCCGGACGCACCCAGCTGATCAACATGTTCGTGCTGCCCAACGAGGCGACCGTGGTCGACCTGCCCGGCTACGGATATGCAGCCGTGCCGGGTCGCGAGCGGGCCACGTGGCAGGCGATGATCGAGGGTTACCTGTTGGAACGTGAGCAGTTGGTCCTGGTGTTCGTCCTGGTAGACGGCGAGATCGGCCCGACGAAGCTCGACCTGCAGATGCTGGCCTGGTTGCAGGCCAACGACGTTCCATATCAGATCGTGGCGACGAAGCTCGACAAGGTCAAACCCTCGAAACTGGCCGGTCGGCGACAACAACTCGCCCGCGACTGCATGCTCGACGAGGGCGATGTGCTGTGGGTCAGCGCGACCAAAGGCACCGGGATCGACCATCTTCAGGCCCATGTCAATACGATGTTGACGGTATGACGACAACCAGGGATGAGGATCAGGGCGACCAGTTGCGATCACAAACAGAACTACCCATTGCGTCAAGTCCACCACGTGCAGTAGTGTTTTATCCGTGGCAGGACGGGATCCCCGAACGACCGGACAATTGATGACACGACTGGGCTATCGGCCCGAGGTATCGCGCTCTGAACAGGTGCGATGGCTCGTTTCACGTTGCGAGCCGCTCTTGCTGGTAACGCTGGCGACGCACTACCTGCTGCGCACCCCGGTGTGGCCCGTTTCGGTTCCGGTTCTCATCGCCGCCATCGCCGGCCTCGCGCTGGGCCTGTTCGGCGCCGTCTATCCCACGAATCCTCGAATGGGTTTTCTTCGCGCGACGGTCGCGACGGCGTTGCTGATCGCGGTTTCGCTCTCGCTGTCGCAGCACCTGGTCGACTTCGTGCCCTGGTTCTCGATCCTCGGGATCAGCTATCCGCTCGTCTTCGGCCTTCGCCGTGGCTGGCCGTTCGTGCTGACCAACGCGATCGGTGTCGGAGTCGCAGCCACCTCCATCTTCGGCGTGACCTCGGGCCTGCTGCGAGTACCGGTCGTGCTGATCGGCGGAATCCTGGCCGGACTCGTGTCCGACGCTCTCGAACAGGCAACCCTGTCTGCCACGACGGCGACGCGCGACGCTGCAAGAGCACGAACCAGCGAGAACTACCTACGAACCGTGTTGAACACGGCACCCATCGGGATCCTCGTGATCGGTGCCGAGCTCGAGAACTCGTTCATGAACGCGCGCATCTCCCAATTCCTCGACTCGGCGCCGGCGCTGAACGACCTCGAGGCGCTTCGGGCGTACCTCGATCCTGAGGATCGTCACGTCTTCGACGAGCTGAGCGCCAAGGTCGCCGACGGTGAGACCGCGACATACGCCTGCCGATTGGACCTGCCCAACGTCGGTCGACGCAACGTGCAGATCGTCGCCGCACCGGCGATCGACGATCACGGTCAACACACCGGCACCGTGGTGATCGTTCGCGACATGAACGACGAGGTCGGGCGCCGACGCGAGATGGAGCGCTTCCGCGCCGTCGCCGACGCGACGACCGACCTTGTGGCCATCGCCTCGTTCGGAGATGGCACCAACTACCTCAACCCGGCGGGCGAACGATTCTTCGGAGCCAACCCGCTCAACCGCAACGACACCCTCAAGTTCATACCCGAGGAGTATCGCGAGACCATGTTCGCTGAGATCGGCGAAGCCATCCGCGACGGCGGCACGTGGAGCGGCGAGATCGAGATGGTCGACCAGGACGGCGAGCGCCACCCGATGTCGGGCGTCGCCGTCGGAATCCGCGACGAGCAAGGTCACCTCGAAGGGTTCGCGGTCACGTATCGCGACCTGTCGGATCGCAAGCGACTCGAGGCCCGCCTGGCGCACGACGCCGGCCACGACGCGCTGACGGGCCTGCCGAACCGACAGCAGCTCTTCAACCTCCTCACCAACACGATCGGCGACCGCGAGCGCATGGCCGTGATGTTCTGCGACCTCGACGACTTCAAGGTCGTCAACGACAGCCTCGGCCACTCCGTCGGTGACCGCCTGCTCCAGGTGGTCGCGGACCGGCTGCAGACAGCAACGCGCGGCGGCGACATCGTCGGGCGACTCGGCGGCGATGAGTTCCTCGTGGTCTGCCGCAACATCGGCACCGATGCCGAGGTCGCGGCCATCGCCGACCGTCTGCTCAGCGCGGTGAAGGCCCCGATCAGCCTCGATGGCCGTGAGCACGTGGTCTCGATGAGCGTGGGCGTGGCCTTCGGTATCGGCAGCGACCCTGCCAACGAGATCGTTCAGCGCGCCGACTTGGCGATGTACGCAGCCAAGCAGGCAGGGCGACGACGCGTGGCTCTGTTCGACCAGACCATGCGGCGCCAGGTCGACGACAGGCTCGACATGGAACGGGAGCTGCGCGCCGCGTTCCGCGACAACCAACTGTCGCTGCACTACCAACCCATCGTCAACACCGGCACCCGCGAGGTTCTCGGCTTCGAGGCCCTGGTCCGCTGGCAGCACCCGACGCGCGGCCTGATCCTGCCGGGCAAGTTCATGCCGATCATCGAGACGGCCGGCTTCTCGATACAACTCGGCGAGTTCGTGCTCAACGAAGCCACGCGTGCGGCGTCGTTGCTGCGCCTTCGTGCACCCAACCTCAGCATGTCGATCAACCTGTCGGCCGCAGAGCTCAACGATGGCAACCTGGTCGAGAACGTGGCAAAGGCCATCACCCGCGCCGGCATCGGGGCATCGGCTCTCACCGTGGAGATAACCGAAGACATCGTGATGGCCGACATCGTCGCAGCCAAGCCGCAACTCGACGAGTTGCACGGGCTCGGCGTACGCATCGCCATCGACGACTTCGGGACCGGGTATTCGAACCTCGCCCTCCTGCGGCAGTTCGCCGCTGACTTCGTCAAGATCGATCGCAGCCTCATCAGCGGTCTCGATACCGAGCGCGGTGGCAGCGAGTTCGTCAGGTTGATCCTGTCTCTCGCCCACGAGCTCGGGTTCGCACCCATCGCCGAGGGTGTCGAGACCGAGGCGCAACTCGACGAGCTGCGCCGACTGGAATGCAAGATGGCGCAGGGATTCCTGTTTGCAAAGCCGATGACGCTCGCAGACGCGTTGGCGTTTGCCAGCAGTGGTGCGTACGGACAGAGGGTCTGAGACGGCTGTAGGCTCCGACTCGTAAACGTCGCCGAAAATCGGCCACAAGGTAGGCGGCATGGGACAGTCACAGAAGGTGAGTTGGCGAGCGGTGGGCTACTCCGCGCTCGGCGTCACTGTTGCTGCCGCCTCTGTCGTCGCCATCATCAACAGCGACGGTGTGCGCCCGACGTCGCTCACCTCCAGCGCCGCCACCAGATGGCTGGTCGACCAGCTCGAAAATCAGGTGGTGCTGGTGGATGGCTTGGCCGGGCGCGTTGTCGCCAAGGTCAAGCTCGACGCAGAGACAGGAAGTGGCGGCAACGTCGCCGTGCAAGGTCCTGGTGGTGCGTTCCTCGTCGCCCCGGGCCAAGGTTCGGTGCGCACGATCTCCACCGCGAAGTTGGCACTGGGTACACCGCAGACAGTCGGGTTGTTGTCCGAAGCAGGCGCGCAGTTCCGGGTCGGCACCAGTGGCCTGACAATTCTCAGCCCGCACACGAAGGAAGCCAGCGTCGTCACGGTCGACGACGTCACCCAACAGATAGCTGTGCCTGAATCCGACAACGCATATCTCGCTGCCGACGGCAGCATGTGGCTCCTGGCCAAGTTGCAGGCGACACACGTCAACATCGACGAAACCCGCACGACGGTTCCGCTGGCAAGCGCCTCCGACAGCACGATGACAACGACCGTCGGTGCGCGCGCAGTCACGTTCCTGAGCTCCAGCCGAACGTTGCGCTGGATCGGCGACAACGACGTCCGGCTCGACTCGCTCCCGAACCCCAGCGAGGCCGTCATTCAGCAGCCGGGCGACGACGCTCCGTGTGTGTGGATCGCTTCCGGCGACACGTTGCTGTGCGTCGGCGCATCAGGCGTCGATCAGACGCTCGACATCGCCGGCCTGGGCATCTCGACCGGCGACAAGTTGGCGGTTGCCGGCACGGCGGCAGTCGTCGTGCGCAACGGAAGCCACAGGGTGGATCGGATCGATCTCGAGGGTCAGAGGATGGCCGACGACAAGAACACACCGACCATCTCTTCCACCCCGACGATCACAGCCGCGGGAAGCCTGATCTGGCTCGATGAGCCGACGGGCACCCACGCGTGGGTTGTCCATCGGTTCGGGATCAACCCCATCACGAAGAATGACCTGAGGGCCGACACGTTCGACGCGCAGGGCCAGGTGCAGGATGCAGGTACAGGCGGCGACATCCCCGCCGCGGGCGGAAGCAGTGACGGCGGAACTGAGCCGGTGGATCATCGTGACAACAACGGTCGCGAGGATCCGCCGACGGCTGTCGACGACTCTGTCACGGCTCGAGCCGACACCACCGTCACGATTCCCGTGACACTGAACGACTACGACCCCGACGATGATCCGATCGCGGTCGAATCGGCCGGCGTCGGCCGGCAACCCACCCACGGCACCGTCGACGTGCTCAGCGGAACGTCGGTGTCCTACAAGCCGGAGCCCGGCTACAGCGGCCCGGACTCCTTCGATTACACGATCGTCGACCCGTCCGGTCAGCGCGACACCGCCACCGTCAACGTGCAGCTGTTCCCGCCCGGCAGCCCCAACCAGCCGCCTATCGCCCGACCCGATCATGTCAAGACCAGGGTCGACCGCGGCATCACCATCGACGTGTTGTCCAATGACATCGATCCCGAACGCGACGTGCTGACCGTTTCGACCTTCCGGCAGAGCGGCACGGCAAAGATCACCGAGACGAAGGGCCCGTCCGGCCTTCCAGCGCTGCGGTATGTGGCGCCCTCCACTGCGGGCAGATACACGTTCACCTATCAAGCCGCCGACCCGCAGGGTGGCACCAGTCCGAAAACGCAAGTGACCGTCGACGTCCTCAGTGCCGACGCCGCCAACGACCCTCCGACTGCCAATCCCGATTCCATCCGTCTTCCGGTGGGCGTGCCCGCCGACGTCGACGTGAAGGCCAACGACTTCGACTCGGACGGCGACGAGTTGACCATCTCATTGTCCACCACCCGGACCAAAGGGATCGACGTGGCGCTGCACGGTCAGCAGTTGAGGATCACGGTGCAACCCGGAGCGGACGAACGGTCTGTCGTGTTCTACAACCTGTCCGACGGCAACAAGGAACACATCGTGCCCGGGAAGCTTCTTGTCATGAGGATCGCTGACACGGCAGCCAATAGTCCGCCTGTCGCCAACGCCGACGTCGAGCGCGTTGTCGTCGGCAACTCGGTCAAGATCCCGGTGACCGCCAACGATGAAGATCCGGATCACGACCCCCTGCGCGTGCTGACCGCCAGCACGCCGTCGGGCGGGGCGGGCACCGCGACGGTCGAGGAAAACTTCGTTCGGTTCACCCCGAACCTCCCCGACATCACCGAGCCGACGCCTGTCACATTCATGTACACCATCACGGACGGAAATGGCCACGAGGCCACCGGCAAGGTTACCGTCACCGTGCTGCTCGAGGCGTTGCCGCGTGCACCGTTCGCCCGCGACGACTTCGCCGACACCGAGGTCGACAAGCCGGTCAACATCGATGTGCTGGCCAATGACGGCGACCCGTCGGGAGGTGGGCAACCGAACCTCGTCGGCGACCCCGCATGTCCCAACGGAGGCGACGCCCAGCGGACGGCAGATGATCGGGTCACGTACTCTCCACCCAAGGGCCAGAGTGGCACGTTCCGCTGCAAGTACACCGTCATCAACCGCCAGGGCCTGACCGGCGAGGCGTCGATCATCGTCACGGTCGCCGAGGCGCCCGCCGGCAATCACGCACCCGTCATCGATACCAGCAGGGTTCAACTTTCTGTCGATCTCGGCAAGACCCTCTCGGTGAACGCCACGGACCTGGCCACGGACGCTGACGTCACCGACCACCTGGTCTTCGTTTCGGTCGACAGCCCCCTCAACGGCAAGACCGATGTCAGGCAGGGCGGCGACAGCTTCTTGTACACCGCACCGCCGGCCGGGTCGGCCGAGAAGACCCCCACTGGGGTCACGGTCACCTTCACCATCAGCGACGGACACGATGGAAACGCCAGCGACAGTGTGTCGATCAAACTCAACGACCCGTCGACGACCACCACCTCCCCCGCCGGCCCAGCGCCATCGGTCCACGAGATCCTCAAGAACGGTTTGGTCGGCGAGCCGATACCGATCGACGTCCTGACGGAGTTGAAGGACGCGAACCCCGGCGAGCTCACGCTCGGTGCGGTCACTGTCGATTCGGGCCCGGCGCCGTCACCACAGGTCAGCAACAACATCGTCACGGTGGTCGCAACCGCGGCCGGTCCCGTCGTGCTGAGCTACACCGTCAGCAACACCGACGGCGTCAGCGCCTCCAGCAAGATCAGGATCAGTGTCAGCGAGCTCCAGCAGGGCAGCCCTCCCATCGCCAACGACGACAGCATGATCGTGCAGAGCGGTGGTTCCAACAGCATCGACCTGCTCCTCAACGACACTGGATACAGCGACACCGGCGACCAACTTTCTATCGAGCTCAACAAGCGGCCGTCGGCCGACTTCGGCACGGTCGACCTCGTCGGGACTCAGCTGACGTTCGTCGCCCAACCCAACGCACGAGGAAGCGTGATCCTGACGTACACGCTCGGCGACGGCTCCGGCGTCTTCGACATCGGCAACATCACGATCAGCGTCAGGGACTGTGCAGTCAGCCCACCCGCAACCTCGGGCGATCCGCTCCTCTTCACGCCGTATCAGACACCGATCAACATCGACCTGAACCAGTACGTGCTGTCCGGCAGCATCCGCAGCGTCAGCGGCGCCCAGTTAACCGGGCCGACCGGTGTCTACACACCACCAACCGGCTTCAACGGCGTTGAGACGGTGACCTACACGGTCGCCAACGGATGTCAGCAGACGACAGAGGGCACGTTGACGATCGACGTCAACCACAGCCCAGAAGGCGGCACGATCACCCGCAACCTGACACGCGGGGACTCGCTGATATTGCGGGCCACCGACCTGGCTTCCGACCAAGAGCCGTTGAAGATCACCGCACTCTCTGGCAATCCGCCCTGGGTCGACCGTCTCCCGCCTGCCTCGCCAGGCAATCCCATAGATGAGACAGTCATCAGCGCCGCCCCGCCTGCCAACACCGCGAGCGGGAGCTATGCATTCACCGCGACCGTCGAAGACCCCGGTGGGTTGACAGCGACGGCCAACATCACGTTGATCATCGCCAATCAGGCCCCGACCGCGGTGCCCGATCAGCCCCTCCCGACCGAGGCTTCGTCGATCTCGTTCGACCCCACGGCAAACGACTTCGATCCGGACGGCGATCTGCTTTGCGTGCAAACAGTCGACGTCAACCCTGACAACGGCAGCACATTCATCCTGCCTGCTGTCAGCTGTCCGAAATCGATCGATTTCACCCTGGTCCACGGAGAGACCAGGGTGAGCTACACGGTGCGCGACGAACCCGGCCAGCTGACGTCGAGCTCGACCATCACGTTCATCTCGAACCGTCCGCCGACAGTGCCCGACGCCACGGGAGCGACTAACGGTTCACCGACCGTCGAGATCCATCTGCAACCGACGGAGCCCGACGGTGACCAGGTCTCGGTCACCTGCAACACGCTGGCCGACGGGGACGGTCCCAACCCGAACTTCAGCATCCTTGGGATCACTTTCATCGGCAACATCGGCCCCGACCCCGCAACGCATCCACAGTTCGATGTCGACGTGTCGGTCGAACATCCATTCACTCCCGGAAGTCTCGACGCACAGTTCCATTGCACGGTGACCGACACCTTCGGCAGATCAGCGGTCGCCACGGTCAGCATCACGTTCAACTAACTCGATCGTTCAGCGCAACGGCGATTGGGTGCGGCGGCGCAACGAACGGGTGCTGAGCCACCACTTCCAGCGCCACCAGCGCGACGACGAGTTGCGAATGCTCGACTCGACGAGGTGCAACTGGTCGACAGCGTCGTCGGCTCGTGCCGGATCACAGGTCGCAGTCGCGAAGGTGACTGCGTCTGCGTGTCGTTGCAACCGGCCGAGCGGCGGGCCTGCCGCCGGTTGGGTTCGGACACCCGCTTCGACGAGCTCGGCGTTGGTGTGGCTGGTCTGTAGCGTCGCTCCAGCATCGACCAGCGCATCGGCTGCCAGGATCCACGCAGTGCTGACCCGGCGTGCCGGGTCCGAGGCTTTCAGGCCCCTGCGCCGTCGGAGCTTCTTCCAGGTGACGATCACTGCGAAGACCACCAGCGGCCACAGCAGGAGGATCGTGAAGACGCTCCCGCGGAGCACCCAGACGCGAACCGCGGACCAGCCGGAGGCCTTGGCCGGAGGCAGCGGCGCATCGGGTGGCAGGTTGGGGTTTGCCTGATCGACCTGAGGCGGCTCCAATGGCGGCGGAGCCGGGGGTGTCTCCGACTGAGCCGGTTGTTGATTTCCGGGCGGGACCTCGTTCGACGGTTCGGGCAGCAGATCGACCGAGACCCATTGGCCGGCTACGCGCACTTCCGGCCACGCCGTCGCGGTCTTCGTGGTGATCGTGGCAGATTGCCCGGTGCTGTCGAGCTGGTAACCGGTCGCTATTCGAGCATCCACACCGAGGCTGCGGGCCAAGAGCACGAATCCGGTGACGAACTGTTCGAGGTTGCCGACCTTTTTCGTACCCAGAAATTGGGTCATGAGATGCTGCTGGACTCCCCCCGGCGCCTCGGGGTTGAAGCGGTAGTTGTCGTGCAGGTTTGCCGCCAACTCGGCGACCTTCTCGGCAACTGTGCCGGTGGGGGCCATGGTGGCGGCCAACGGCGAGTACGTGTTCTCGATGTCGGTCGGTTGCGCGGTAGCCAATGTTTGGTGGGTCGAGGAATCGAAGGCAGTCAATGGCTCGACGGTGAAAACGGTGACTGCTGGTCGCTGGGTACCGATGATGCTGACCACCCTGCGGTCGGCGTCGGTCTCGACAGCGCTGGTGCTTCGCAACAATCGGCCGGGTGAGACCCAAAGCTCGGTGTCCGCGCGCAGTGCGGTGACCTTGACCGCGACCTGTGGTGCACCAGTCGGTTGACCGAGGCGATTGCCGATCGGGGTCAACCTGCCGCTGGTCGACCACGACTCGCCGTTGTAGACGTCGAGCGACGCTGTGCGCCAGAGGTGCAGGTTTGCGAGCTCAGGTGACTCGACGGTGTACAGCGCATCCGCCGGGTCGGCGTTCTGCTGGGCGACGATGTCAGCCAATGGATCGAGCAGCGACAGCTGGCTGTTGGCCGGCTCGCCGTGGCGTGGGTTCGCACGATCAGCGACAGCAACCCCGACGCCGAGTGTTGCGATCAAGGCAGCGAGTGCCGATGCCACGGCGACCAGCGACCCGGACCGCAGGCTGGCGACGCGATCGTCGAGACCGATCCACAGCAACGTGAACGACGCCGCGGCAGCGCACAGCACCGCTGGCCACTGCGGGCCGTCGGGGGCACCGACGGCGATCAAGGCGACCATGGCGACCACCATTGGAGCGATCGCCAGGGCCCGCCAGCGGACGCGCATGGCGAGATCGACCGAGACGGCGGTGCCGATGAAGATCAGCGCAGCCAAGGCGACGAAGATCGTCGCGAATCGAGGACTCGGCCACGCTGTGGTGACGACTTGTCGCGGGCCGTCCAGCAGGCCACGGGTGAACGAATTGGCCGTGCCATCGGAGGCGTAGGCAACCACCAAGCCGGACGCGACGAAGGCGGCCACCAGAGCGGCGACTCTGGGAACGATGTTGAGGTGTGACACGAGCCATCCGACCAGCACAGCCAGCACCGCGGGGACGACCAAGATCGGCTCGAACCGTGTGCCGACGACGCGTGCCGCGCTGAGCGCCAGTCCAGTGGCGAAGACCAGCACCGCAAAGGCACGCACGACGCGGCGACCGTTGGTGAGTTGCGGGCCGGAGCTCAGTTCCATCTCGCCCACCGTTCCGCGAACTGCCCGGCATCTGAGGCAGCGATGGCAGCACAGGCAAGACCGGCGGTGTCGGCGCCGGCCCCGATCCTGGCGACGCTGATCTGGTCACCGTGCGAGAACACCGTCGACGGACCACGAGGACCCGTGACGATCAACACCGCGACACCACCGAGACCGCCCGTGAAGAGGCTCGCCACGGAGAGCACATCGGTGCCACTGCCCTGCTCGAGTGGCGTCAACAGGTCGAGCATCTCGGACTGGTCGACCAGCGGATACGGCCGCCCCGCCCGCAAGCGAGACGTTGTTCGAACGACCACGTCGAGCCCTGACCGCAACGCGAACGCGGCAACACTGGCGCCAGCATCGACGACCTCTTCGAAGTCGTCGGCTGTCCCAGCTTCGGTAGAGGTATCGATCACGACCGTGAACTCGTGTCGGCGGAGATCGACGAACTCGCGGATCATCAACGTCGCAGCACGAGCCGAGGTCGGCCAATGGATCAACCTGGTGTCGTCGCCGTACTGGTACTCGCGCAGCGATTGAAAGCCTGACTGCGGATCGCCGGAAGGCCGCCGCAGCACTGCATCGTTGGTGATGACGCGCACCGCGCCCGACGCGGTGATGAGCGGGTACACACGAGGGTGCACGACGATTGCACCCACTTGACCGAGCGGACGACTGGCTGCAGCAAGACCGAGTTGGTCGGTGCGCTCGAACGACAACGGACCGATCGGGAAGATGCCCCGGCGACGGGTAGCGAACTGCGCGTCGACCTCGTGCCTGGTCATGCGCGGCAGGCTCGGCACCTCGAACGACTGATGGACCCCCTGAAACTCGTCGGTCAAACGTGTCGAGCCGAGCCTGTGCTGAGTTTGATTGAAGATCTGATAGCGGACGTGAACCGTTTCGCCGCGGGCGACGCGCGCGGTGATCAGCCGGCGCCGGGCCGTGTGCCGCGTCGGTCGCCGCGAGGTGTAGAGAGCAAGGCCGACTGAAATCGCGCCTGCGGCCGCCAGCGCCAGCAGTTCCTCGTAGCGCCAGAACAGGCCGAAAAACGTGCAGATCGCAGTACCGATCAACACCCCGAGCCCGGTGCGAGTCAGCACGCCGTCAACCCTCGCGGTGTCGGGGTACTGCGATGTCGTCGACGATCTCGGCCAACACCTGCTCGCTGCGCACACCGCGAAGCTCGGCCTCGGAGCTCAACGAGATGCGGTGACCGAACACGGGCTCGATGAGCGTCTTGATGTCGTCGGGTGTCACGTAGCCGCGTTGCTCGCTGGCGGCGTACGCCTTGGCGACGCGCATGAGTGACAACGTGCCACGCGTCGACACGCCGAGGCGCAGATCCGGGTGCGTCCGGGTGGCGTTGGCGAGACGGACGATGTAGTCGTTGATGCTGTGCACGACCTCGATCTGCTCGATCGAGGCGATCAGCTGCTCGAGTTGCGTGGCGTTGGTTACCGCCGGCACCCCCCGGTCGCGGTTCTCGCGCCGGTACGCCTCGAGCACGACTACCTCGGTGGCCTGATCGGCGTAGCCGAGTGACAACTTCATCGCGAATCGGTCGAGCTGCACGTCGGGAAGGGGGAAGGTCCCGTGGAAGTCGCGAGGGTTCTGGGTGGCGATCACGAAGAACGGCCGGGGGACGAGGTGCGGCACGCCGTCGGCGGTGACCTGGCGCTCCTCCATCACCTCGAGCAGGGCTGACTGGGTCTTCGGGCTGGCACGGTTGATCTCGTCGCCGATCAGCACGTTGGTGAAGACGGGACCCTGCCGAAACGAAAAAGACGAGGTGCGCTGGTCGAACACCATCACCCCTGTGACGTCACTGGGCAACAGGTCGGGGGTGAACTGCACACGTTTCCACGAGCCGGCGATCGACCCGGCGATCGCCTTGGCCATCGACGTCTTGCCTGTACCGGGGACATCGTCGATCAGCAAATGGCCCTCAGTCAGGAGACAGCACAGGGCCAGACGAATGGCTTCCGCCTTGCCACGAACGATGCTTTCGACGTTGTCGATCAACGCGTGAAATACGCTGGCTACCTGGTCCGCCATGGGCGGTGATGCTATCGCTCATCTATCCTGGCGGGGGGTACCGCCACATTGGGAAGGTCAGAACTTGACGTTGTCTTGAATTTTGAGGTTATCTCGTGGACCAGTCGTACCGATAACAAGATCATGAGGCCCGTGCACGTCTTCGCGCCCCTCCCGGACCTACGGTCGCGCCCGCACTCATGGATCTGATCATTTCGACACCACAGGGCGAGGCGGAGATCTCGGTCAACGCCGCCCACGAGTCAGTGACAGTCGGTGACCTGTTGGGTCGCGTGCTCAGTTCCGCTCCACCGAGCCTCGTCTACATCGACGGTCGACCGACACCGACGGGAACCCTGTTGAGCGCCGCCGGGCTCGTCACCGGATCGCTGATCGAGCTCGTCGCCCCCTTGGAGCGAGCCGGCGACGCCGAGGTCACTCTGGTCCAGGCGGCGGGCGAAGGCGGGGGCAATCGTCGACCACTGCCGCCCGGGCGCTATTCGCTGGGAACGGCGCGGCGCGCCAACGTCAGCCCACTGACCTTCAACCAAGTCCTCGTGCCGCGTTGCGAGATCGTCGTCGAGCACTCCAACCAGGTCACCGTTGTTGCAAATCAGGGCGACCTCGACGGGCGTCCGGCCAACAACCCTTCTCGATGGGAGGAGCAACGTCTGCGCATCGGGCATCGCGTGTTCAGGCTCGATGGCCCGAGCGACGACCGCGCCGCGACCCTTGTGCCGACCTCACTCGGTCAGCTCAACTTCATTCGCGGAGCACGCGATGAGCAGGCGCCGGAGCCCGACGGCGATGGTCGCGGACGAAACGGCAGCCGACGCCTTCGCAGCCGCCGGAGTCGAGCCGAAGCGACACCACCGCCACCGCCGGTCGCCGCTGTGGACCCCGCACGAGCCGCCTACGAAGCCGAGCTCGACAGCCTTCGTCGGACCCACCTCGATCTGGCCGAAGTCGTTCGACGGGCAACACAGCTCTCCGAGCGCCTCTGGGAGCGCCGGCCCGCCGACGACGACGCGTTCGTGTTCAGCGTCGGGCTCGCCGACCAGAAATGGGCTCCAGAGGACGATCTGGACGTCGACCGTCGCGATCTGGCAATCCTGCCATCGGCACCCGTGCTCGTCGATCTCGTCAATCAGCGCGGCATCGGCTTCGCCAGCACACCCCCACAGGCCCGCGCCGCGGCTCGGGCCCTGGTGATGCAGGCATGCGTGGCCCACAGCCCGGAAGACCTCGATGTCGTCGTGCTGGCCACAGCCGCCGGCGCAGCACGTTGGGAATGGATCAAGTGGCTACCGCATGCCCGAGGCTCGCACGGCGTACAACTGCTGTGCGACGACGAGGCGCTCACCGACTGGGTCAACTCACAGCGCACACTCACCGCGGTTGTCGCCAGCATCCAATCGCTCGGCCGACCGATCACACCGAGCCGCCTGACACTGGCCGTGATCGACGACCCGGCTCTGTGGCGGGGGCGCGCCGCGATGTTGCGCGGGTTGTTCGCGGAGGCACAACTTCCCGTGCGCTTCGTCGCAATCACCGACCGGGCCGACGACGTGCCCGCCGTGTGCACCACCGTGGTTCGAATCGAGGCAAACGGCGCCGCGGAGGTGGACTATCCGATCAGCGGGCCGACGATCACCGATGTCGTGCCGTTCGTCCTCGAACACGACGTCGCCGTCGCCGCGGCGCGACGGCTCAGCCCCATCGAAGACCACACCGTGCAGCAGTCCACCAAGCCGCTGTTGCCGCCGATGGTCTCGTTGGCCTCGCTGATCGATCCCGACGGGTTCGATTCAGGCCGCATCGCCGAACGATGGGAGAACAGCCGCAAGGGTCGCAGACTGCGGGTCGCCGTCGGCACTGGCGAGTCGGGGCCTGTGGAGCTCGACCTCGCCGAGGATGGCCCGCACGTGTTGATCGTGGGAGCAAATCGGTCCGGCAAGACGGACCTGATGCGAACGATCATCTCTTCGCTCATGGCCGCCAACGACCCATCGGCAGTCAACATCATCTGTGTCGAGCCATCGGACGGCACGTCGTTCGGCGCCTTTGCCGATGGCGCCCACGTAGTCGGATTCGTCGACAACTTCGATGAGCACGGAGGGGCTCGCCTGCTGCGTGCGCTGCAATCCGAAGTCAACCGCCGGGCGCGTGCACTAGCCGACCACGGTGGCAGAGGCGCCGACAGTGAATCGCAACCGATCCCCCGCCTGGTCATCATGCTCGACGACGCCGATGATGTCGTCACACGGCACGCCGCGTTCCTGCCACAACTCATCGAGATCTCTGATCGCTCTCGCCATCTGGGCCTGCACCTGATCGTTGCCACCGGCCAGCTCTCCCGATCGATCGAACGCACGCTGAAGTCGTTCGCCAACATCCGGATCGGGCTCCGCATGAACGACACCACCGAGGCTGTCGCTCTGATGGGTAACCGCGAGCCGGTCCAGATCTCCTTGCACACGCCGGGCCGCGGTGCCGTTCGCATCGGCGAGGGCGCATCGATGCCGGTCCAGTTCGCTTCGGCTGCCGCAACATCGGGCGAGCTCATGGAGATCACACCGTTCATCCTCGCCCGTGACCTCAACGCCGCCGAACGCAAGGTCACTGCCCGCCCGGCCGATCCCGGTTCCGAGTCGCGCCGCGACGGTGGGGTCCTCAACCTCGTCGATGTGATCGGCAAGGCGGTGGCCAAGCGGCACAGCCAGGAACGGAAGATGATCCTGTGCCGCGAACTGCCGACCGACCTTCCGTATGAGCTGATCTCGTCGCCACAAGCCAGCACGTCCGACGCCGACGGAGCCGCGTTCGCTCTCAGCGACCTTCCGGACGATCACACCCAGACGGCTCGACGATGGAACCCGGCTCACGACGGGAACCTCCTGGTGGTCGGCGGCACACCTGTCGAACGTTCCAATGCGTTGGCCACGTTGTTCGTCGCATCCACCGATCGCATGCCTCCTGATCGGCTGCACGGCTACGTCATCGACTGCGCCACAGGTCCACTGACCCACTTGAGTGCACTGGAATCGCTTCCCGCCTGTGGGGGCGTTGCATCAGCGGACGACCCCGATCGCATCATGCGCGTGCTGGTGCTCCTTGTCGATGAGCTCGATCATCGCGCCGGGCGCGACCACTCGTCGTCCGAGGTTCACATCATGCTGGTGATCAACGACATCGGCTCGTTGCTGCGCAGCCTCGAGCTGGGCGGCGAGTTCGAACAAGGACGCGAGCTGCTCGACCGCATCGTCAGCAACGGGCCGATGCACGGCATCACCACCTTGATGAGCTCGGCGGGCGAGCAGGCAGCGCCGACGCGCATGGTTGGTCAGTTCCAGCAGCGCATCATCTTGCATCTCGACGATCGCGGCGCATACCGGGCGATGGGCGTGGAGCCCGGTCGGATCCCGGGTCAAGCCCCGGGCAGAGCCATCACACTTCCCGACCTGGTCGAGATCCAGATAGGAGCGATCGCTGATCTGGTCGACGCGGTCGCCGACCGCCGTGACCGCTCGGGCGCGGCTCACGGGCCAGCGCCCGTGGCGCGCACGCCCATCCATGTCTCACTGCCCGAGTTCGCCGGCCAGACCGAGTACACCGATGGTCATTGGCATCTACCCGTAGGGCTCGACGCACGCACGTTGCAGCCGGCCGCACTCCATCTGCATCGGCCTGGTGGTGCCCTGATCCTCGGCGACGGCGGCACAGGCAAATCGACGGTGCTGGCCAACATCGCCCGGTGCGCTCTCGGCATCGACACTGCGGTCGACATCCATGCCATCGCCTCGACGTGGAGCCCACTGCTGCTCTTGCCCGGGCTGACCAGCGCCACCACCTTGGCAGGGATCGACAGGTGGGCTGCCGAGTTCTTCGATCAGACGGACCGGGCCCGACTTGTTCTCATCGACGACGCCGATCGACTCGACGGCGAGGTCTTCGAACGGCTCGGCAGGTTGGACGACCCACGACTCGTCGTGATCGCCGCCGGACGCACACGTGACCTCGAGGTCCCAGGGCACTGGACGGCGCCGCTGCGGCGTTCGCGAGCCGCCGCGATCCTGCACCCACTTGCCGGCGACGGTGGCCTCTTCGGTCTGCACCTTCGCGTGACGTCGTCCCACCCGTCCGTCGGGCGGGGCCTGATCATCGACGGCGACCAGACGACTCCGGTGCTGCTCGGTGGACCCACCGAAGATGTCCTCACGGCTCAGCCGGGTGGAACGTCGGCAACACGGCACGGTGGACCATGATGCGTCGCGGCGACGGGATCGGGATCGAGGTCCTTCCCGACGCGCTACGCGGGGTGCGGCTGCAACAAGACGCCCCTGGACGTGTCGCCAAGGTCGCTGGTGTCGCCTGCGACACCAACAACGATCTCCTGCTGCTCGACGGACTGACGCGGCTCCGCAACCTGCTCGACGAGGCCGGCCAGCCGACTCGGGTGTGCATGTGGCGACACGACTCGTACATCCAGTCGCTCGACATCACCGGTTGGAGCACGACTGAGCTCAACCTTCACCGTTCCAGGCTGACTGACGTGTCGGCAACGATCGAGATGTCGTCGAGTGCACGAAAGCTGCTGGCCCACTTGTACACCGACATGATCCGCTACCGACGGGTCGAGCGCTTCGTTCGCCAGGCCGGTTTCGACCTCGAATCCATCGAGCCGACTCCGATCGCAATCGCCCGATTGGTTCCCTCGTACACCATGCGGATCATCGGCAGCCGCGGCGAGGCCGAGCCATGGATCGCCGTCGTGCACGACCACCTTGTGCTGGCAGCGGCACCAGTGGCTGAAGGCCGGATGGAACCGCCGCGCAGTGAACTGCTGGCCACGAGCTGGTCGGCCTCGATCGAGGATCTTCGTGAGCGATTGCTCGACCCGACGCAATTGGCGGAGACCGTCAACCAACCTGCGGGCATCGGCGTGTCCGTCGGGCTGAGCCTCGTAGGCGATGCCTACCCGGAGTTTCCCGACACCCACCCCGCATGGGGCCCGCGTCTGGCCGGAGCCCTCGGTGCGGCAATCGCCGCTGCCGGGCTGGCAGGGCGAGTGCATCAAGTGCAACCGCTGGTGGCGCCGCACGCCTTCAGTGACGACGGCGGAGTGTGGGTCATCGAGAAGATCGGCGAAGTGGCACCGAGTGCCCACGTGCCCGCGCCGCGCAAGCGTTGGCTGCGACCTGCAGGAATATGAGTGGCGACTATCCGGTGTTGCTGACCGTGTCGGCGACGATCTCGTGCACCAGGTCTCCGGTCAGTTCGTCGTGCTGGATCAACGCGTCGGCGACCGCCAACAGCGCACCGCGGTGCTCGAGCAGCATGCATGCCGACCTGTCGGCTGCAGCGTTGAGCAGATCATCTGCCTGAACCCTCGAGCGCTCGTCGGCGAAGACCTTCGCGGTCATGTTGCCGGCCATGTGCATCTGTGCCGCCTCGAGGCTCAGCAGGCTGTCGCCGGCGCCGACCAAGCCGATCAGCTGGGCGGCGATGTCGGTGGCAGCGGCCAGGTCAGAGGCGATACCTGTCGAGGCTTCACCGAACTCCTGGATCTCAGCGGCTCGGCCGCCCAACGCCACAACGATGAGGTCGCGCAGTTCCGATGGTGTGCGCAGGTGGCGCTCTTCGCCATCGTCGTGGGCGACGAGACCGAGCGAGCTCGACCGGCGGAGGATCGATGCGACGCGAACCTCGCGGCCGACGAGCACCGCGATCACGGCGTGCCCAGCTTCGTGAATGGCGATCCGACGACGCTCTTCGGGGTGGTAGCCGACGTCTTGGGCGAGACCGACCTCGGTGATCAACTGTGCTTCGACGATGTCTGTGACGGTGAGCGACTTGCGGCCGTCGCGCAGCGCGATGATCAGCGCCTCGTCGAGCAGTCGCTCGATCCGCACCGGGCTGTAGCCGGCGGTGCGATCGGCGATGCCGACAGCGTTGACAGAAGGATCGTGCGACTTCTTGTTGAGGTAGTAGTCGGCAATGGCGATGCGATCGCCGCGCGGGGGAAGGTCGAAATGGATGGTGCGGTCGAAACGGCCGGGACGCATCAATGCGGGGTCGAGTCCATCGGCCCGGTTGGTGGCTGCGAAGACCAACACGTTGGCGGCCTTCAACTTCGGTCGCGAGATCGCCCTGGCGGGCGGGAGAAAGAGATTGACACGATCGATCATCTTGTTCTTGAACTTGCCCCACCCGGTCGGGAGGTCGAAGCTCTGCATCTGCACGAGCAGTTCGTTGACGATGCCTGCGGCACCCTCGCGCATGCCACCGCTGCCCATGCCCGAACGAGCCATGCCGATGGCGTCGAACTCTTCGATGAATCCGATGGCGCCGCCTTCGGCCCGCGCCGCCTGGCGCAGCGCCTTGAAGAACTGGCGGATCTTGCGGTTGGTCATGCCGAAGAAATGCGACTGGAACTCACTGGCCGATACGAACAGGAAGGGCACTTCGGCCTCCGCAGCGATCGCCTTCGCCAGGTAGGTCTTGCCTGTTCCCGGCGCACCTTCGAACAGCACGCCACGACGGGGCGAGCCACCCATCTCGTCAGCAAACGTCTCGTGGTTGAGGAAGAGGTTCAACGTGTCGATCGCTTCACGACGGGTGGCGTCGGCGCCGACCACATCGGCGAGGCGAATGGTGGAGTCGGATGGCCGCAACATCGTGTGCGGCGACTTCCCCGATGACATCATCGGAACCAACATCATTCCGGTGATCAGGAACAGCATCAACGCGAGAAAGACGAGTTGAGGATTGCTCTGCAGGACCGGCGGCATCCCGAGGCTGATCGGATTGCCGCTCAAATACCTATACCAGAACCAAGCGACGGGGATTCCCAACACGATGAGCAGGCGCGTCAGGCGCTGCTGGCGCTTGCGCTCCCGATTGGCGCTGGCGTTCACCTGCCGGCCACGGAGTATGGACCCGTGCTGCATCTGGGTGATATCCATCATTTCGACTCCTGGACGGTCAAGCGGCATGTCGGTCACAGTAAACGTTTAACGCAGAGTGTGCAACTGATTCACTCACAGTGGCCACCCGCTGGACGACGGGCATTTCTCATTGACGAGTTCTTGACTTGATCATCAGCGGCAGTTCGCCCAGAAATGCGCGTTGAGCTGGGATCATTCGTCGACCGGGGGCCGTTTCCGCGCTTGCTTGCGCTCGGAGACATGCCGCTTGGTCGTCAGCCGTTTGCGAACCGCCGAAGCCGAAGGACGTGTCGCCCGCCTGGCCGGAGGCGGTGGCTTGGCCGCTTCGTCGAGCCGTTCCAGCACAGCGGCCCAGGCCGTTGCCCGGTTGCGAAACTGCGAACGTGAACCAGACGACGAGGCAGTGATCGTCGCTCCGGCCGCGGCCAGCACCCTGTCGTGGATCGTCTCGCTGAGCCCGGCCCGATCGACATCGATCGTCACCGTGACCGCCGTGTCCGAAGTGTTCGCGTGCTGACCACCGGGGCCGCCCGAGCGCGTCGCCAGCCATGACACCGCGTCGGCAGCGATGCGCAGGCCGCGAGGAGTTCTGTACACGCCATCGACTGGTTCCACCCGTCATATTGTGGTCGCGATAGGCACATTGTGGTCGCGATAGGCACATTGTGACCGGGATCGCCGAGCTGTGGCAGGCACCTGCAACCGGGATTAGCGTCGGCCGGATGAACCCTTGGGAACAGCTCCTCGAAGGAATCGATCTTCCCTTCCACCCCGATCTCGCCATCCCGGCCCTCACCGAGGTCGAACTGCCGATCCCACATCCCGATGCCGTCGATGACGTGGAAGCCGAGGCGCACCGGCAGGTCGTCGCGCGGCTGGCCGGCTCGGTGTCGAGCGGCATGACCGTTGCCGTGGGCGCCGGAAGTCGCGGGCTCGTCCAGCGCGTCGAGCTTCTGCGCGGTGCCATCAGCGGGCTGCGCGAGCTGGGTGCGCAGCCGTTCGTCGTGCCGGCGATGGGAAGCCACGGCGGCGCGACGTCAGAAGGACAACGAGCGATGCTGGAGTCGCTGGGCATGACCGAGCAGGCCATCGATTGCGAGATCAGAGCAACGATGGAGACCGTCGAGGTTGCCCGCACGGCCGATGGCATGCCGTTGTACCTCGATCGCAACGCCGCCGGTGCCGACCGCATCATGCCCGTCAACCGGATCAAGCCGCATACCTGCTTCAAAGGTCCGATCGAGAGCGGCCTCACCAAGATGGCGGTCGTCGGTTTTGGCAAGCAGCCCGGTGCCGCGCAGATCCATGCGTGCGGCCCGGTCGAGATGCGCAACCGGTTGCTCAACGGCATCGACGCCCTGAAGAAGACCGGTCGGCTGCTCGGTGGGGTCGCCTCACTGGAATCCGCAGATGGTCACGTCGTCAACGTGCGAGCACTGACAAGCGAAGAGGTGGGCAGCGATACCGAGATCACACTGACGGACGATGCTCGTGAGCTGGTCCCGCCGCTGCCGTTCCCGGTGATCGACGTGTTGATCATCGAGCAGGGCGGCAAGGACATCAGTGGCACGACGATGGATCCCAACGTCACCGGCCGGTTCTGGGTCCACGGTCTCGCCGACTCGGAGTCACCGCGCGTCAGCACCATCGTGTTGCTCGGCATCACCGAGGTCTCCGGCGGCAACGTGCTGGGGATCGGCTTCGCCGACTTCATCCCCTCCTCCGTCGCGGCGGGCATCAACTGGCAGAAGACCTACGTCAACTGCTTCACCGCGGGCCCGTCTGGCGTCCGTCGCAGCAGGATGCCGATGGTGCTGCCGACAGAGGCCGACTGCATCAAGGCTGCCCTGAGCATGTGTGGCAAGGCGGTCGACGAGCCAAAGAGCGTCGTGCGCATCCGCAGCACGCTGCACCTCACTCGTTGCTGGGTCAGTGAGCCCCTGCTGTCACAGCTCCCGGCGGGAAGCAACGTCATCGCCTAGAGCGTGCATCTCAGCTAGCTGCCGCTTCTGCGGCGTCGAGTTGGGCACGCGTCAACAGGGCTGTCATCGTCAGACCTTCTGCGACCAGAGCAGCACCTTGATCGGGGCTGCGGTCGATCACGCAGACCACGTGATCGACGATCGCACCGAGCGCGCGGAGCTCGGTCGTGGAGATCACCACCGGCCCGCCGGTGGTGATGACGTCTTCGATCACAGTGACCCGCTTGCCGTCGATGTCGGCACCCTCGGCGAGTCGGGCCGTGCCGTAGGACTTCGCCTGCTTGCGCACGAAGGCTGCGGGC
>JANPGV010000140.1:0-36641 GCA_031424145.1 Ilumatobacteraceae bacterium | reverse complement strand
GAGGCCGGCTCCATCCATCCCCGTCCGCTCTCTGCCGGCGAGCAGCTCGACCTCAACGTCGCCGTGTTCGCCGGCCTGCCCCCCGACGCGACCGCCGCCGCCCTGAAGGTCACGGTGACCGAAAGCACCGCCAGTGGGTTCTGGACCGTGTTCCCCACTAACTCACCCCGGCCCACCGTCAGCAACTTGAACGTCGTCGGCGCCGGTACGACGATCGCCAACCAGGTGCTGGCGCCCCTCAGCGGAGGGAGCGCGACGGTCTTCGCGCAGACGGGCGGTCATCTCGTCATCGATCTCGTCGGCTGGTTCACCGGGCCGAGCTCGCCGCCGAGCGACGTCGGCCTCTTCGTCCCGGTATCACCGTCGCGACTGTTGGACAGCCGCGAGCCGCCCCTCGGCGCACTTCCAGGACACAACCGCACCGCTCAAGTCCCGGTTGCCGGTCGTGCCGGCCTGCCTGCAACCGGTGTCGGCGCAGTCGTGCTCAATGCGACGGCCACCGAAACATCCGCGCAAGGGTTCTTCTCGGTCTGGCCGGCACAGACGTACCGGCCGACTACATCGAGCCTCAACGCCATGCGCGCCGGGCAGACGATCGCCAACCACGTCATCACGCCGGTCAGCACGGGCGGTTTCAGCTTCTACACGCAGAACGGCGCACATCTCATCGTCGACATCGCCGGTTGGTACACCGGCACCGAACTGCCGACAGTGTTGCCGCCACACATCCCGCTCACCGGTCCCGGCGGGCCACCTCCGAACCCGTCGTTCGTGTTTTCGCAGCGTCAGTTCGTCGGTGGTCTGATCCGGTGGAACCCATGCGGCGTGATCCGCTACACCGTCAATCTCGGTGGATACGACGCCAGCTTCCGTCGTGTCATCACCGAGGCGGTCGAGCGGCTCGAGGCCGCGACGGGCCTGCCACTCCTGCCAACCGGCGACACCACGTACATGCCCAACTCCGTCAACGGCGGAGACTTTCCAACGACCACCAGCGACCTGGTGATCGCACTCGGCGATGAGGCTCAGACGGACCTCGTCAACGGAAATGTTGTCGGCCGTACCGGCATCATCTACGGGGTCGCGATCGCCCGGGCGAGCGTGGTCATCGACATGGGTGCTGTCGGCAAGCCGACAACTTTGCCGTGGTCCAGCACCGGCGCCGGGCCGGTGCTGCTGCACGAGCTCGGGCACGCTGTCGGTCTCGATCACACCAGCGATTCGACCCAACTGATGTATGCGTTCGCCTCGTCGACCGGACCCACGACCTACGGCGCGGGCGACCTCACCGGCCTGTGGCAGCTGGGTGCCGCCGCCGGGTGCATCGGCTAACAACCGCGGTCAGCCGTAGGCAGCAGCCTGGATGCGGAACAGCTCCGCGTATTGCCCGTCGCGGGCCATCAGGTCCTCATGACTGCCGAACTCGACGACGCGCGAACCGTCCATCACGACGATCAGATCAGCCATGCGAACGGTCGAAAATCGGTGTGAGACCAACACTGTGACCCGGCCGGTGCCGGCGTGCGCTCGCGATGCCTGCGCAAACCTCTCGAAGAGGGCATGTTCGGTCTCCGCATCGAGTGCCGCCGTCGGCTCGTCGAGGATCAACAGCAGCGGCGCGTCACGCATGAACCCGCGAGCGAGAGCCAACTTCTGCCATTGCCCGAAGCTGACCTCTGCACCCTCGTCCCACGACGGTCCCAACTGCGTCTCGATCCCGTAGGCCAGCCGGTCGATGACGTCACTGGCACCCGCTCTGTCGACCGCACTCTGCGTCGCGATGCGATCGTCGACACGAGGCAGGTCCCCGACGCCGACCGTTTGCTGGGCGTGCAGTTCGAAGCGGTAGAAGTCCTGAAAGGCGCCGGCCAGGCACGCCCGCCATTCATCGGTGGCGATGTGGGACAGGTCGACGTCGTCGATCACGATGCGGCCGGAGGTCGGCGAATACATCCTTGCCAACAGCTTCACCATCGTCGACTTCCCGGCTCCGTTCTCGCCGACCACGGCGACGACAGCCCCCGCCGGCAGGTGCAGTGTGACATCGTCGAGCACCAGCCGATCGGTACCTGGATAGCTGAACGAAACGTGATCGAACGTGATGCCGTCCGTCAACCGCGTCGGAGCGTCGGCAGTTGCCGATGCATCGATGCCCGCCGCATAGTCCTCGAGCCAGGTCAACCGGCGCGACGAATCGAGCCAGAACCCGCGGAGGAAACCGAGCTCGCCAGCGGTCGCGCCGACGTAGCGGGCCAGACGTGTTCCGGCGGCGAGCACGAGAACCACATCTCCCACTCCACGGTCGAGGCCGGAGGCAACGTAGACGACTGCCGCTACATAGGCACCGGCAAAGATCGCCCACGCTGCTGTGTGCCACGCCGCTGTTGTCCATCGCACCTTCGAGACCGGCTCGTACCAGCGCTCCCAGGCTGCACGGCGTTCCTTGATCAGCCAGTCGCCAGTGTTGGTGACACGCACCTCCTTGGCGGGCGGCGCGGTGGTGCCGAGAACGAACAGGTGGCGGGCGAGGCGCGCGTTGGCGATGACCGATTCCTCGATGCGGCGCTCGACTGCTGGTCTCCATGTCGACACCCAGAACGCCGGGATCGCGAACAACATCAGCAACACGAGCACCGGGTGGATGGACGCGAGCAGTATGGCGGTGATCGCCAGACGGAACAACCAGCCGAGCGTCGAGAACAGCGACATGAACATGTGATCGAGCGCGAACACCTGGTCGCGCAACATGGCCAGTCGGTCGAGGTACTCAGGTCGTTCGTGATGCTCGATCGTCGGGACTGATGCCTGCAGGTGGGCCACGTGGGATTCGAGCGCGATCGCAACCCGGTCCCTGAAGCGACGCTGCACGCGCTGCGAGAGCAAGGACAGATACCACGTCGCGGTGACCGACAGCGCTAGCCCCAGCCCGGCGATGATCACCCGGCGGCGTTCACCGTGCAGGACACCATCGACGAGAAACTTCAGCCACAGCGCCAGCAGCGCGTCGGGCAGCATCATCAACAACGCGAGGCCGAGCGACAACCCCAGCAGGCGTGGCTCGGCGCGATAGCCGAGACGGAACGTGCGCCACAGCGACCGCATCGCGGGCGGCAGATCTTCGTTGTAGCGGCTGCCCTTAGCGGAGCGAGTCATAGGTCACCGCCTCCCCACTTTCGTCGAACTCGGGCTCGGCATCCTCGGTGAAGCGCGACGCCTGCAGATCGAACATCGTGCGGTAGCGACCGCCGAGCGCCATCAAGTCGTCATGGCTGCCGAGCTCGACAACCCGGCCGTCATCGATCACGCAGATCCGGTCTGCCAATCGAACGGTCGAGAAACGGTGCGAGATCAAGATGGTGGTGCAGTGCCGCGTCGCGGCGAGCACCCGTTCGAAGATCTCTGCCTCGCCGCGCACGTCGAGCTGCGCGGTCGGCTCGTCGAGCAGCACCACGCCGGCGCCCTGCTGCACCGCACACAGTGCTCGGGCGAGGGCGATGCGCTGCCACTGACCGCCGGAGAGGTCGGTGCCGCCCGCAAATCCCTTCGACAGGATCGTGTCGAGATCGCCACTGGGCAGGTCCGAGCCGCCCGCCGCTGCCAGCGCGGCGCGAATGACATCGTCGGGCGCGCCGGTCGGCGCGACGTTGTTCCGCAGGGGCAACTCGAAGTGGATGAAGTCCTGGAAGACGGCGGTCACCTGGGATCGCCACGCAGTCAGCTCGAGTGAGGCCAGCGGCTGTCCATCGACGAGGATCGTTCCGGCGGTGGTGTCGTACAGCCGGCACAGCAGTTTGGCGAGCGTGGTCTTGCCGGCACCGTTCTGCCCGACGATGGCCATCGAGGTACCGGCCGGGATGGTCAGGTTGAAGCCGTCGAGAACCGGTCGCCCGCCGTCGGTGTAGACGAAGGACACGTCACGGAACTCGATCTCTTTCGGACCACTGCCAGGGATCGTCGATCCCTCGGCCAAAGCACCACTGGCAACCGACGCCTCTACGCGTGCCAGCGCAACGACTGGTGCCGCTGCGCCGTCCATCGCCCAGTTCAGCCCGCCGAAGGCGATCGACGAGACACCGATGGCCGCCTGTACGAAGACCACCACCCGCGCCGTGCTCAACGTTGCCCCGGCGGCGCCGTCCGCCAGCAGCCAGAAAACAACGACGTTGGCGATCGACACGATCACCAAGCAGGACAGCACCGACTTCTCGCGCAACCGCGTAGCCTGGTACTGGAGGTCGTACAGGCGGCGGCGGGTCGAGACGAATCGTTCGGTGACCCACCCGGCGAGCCCGAAGAACCGCAACTCCTTCGCGGGCGCGGCGTCGACAGCAAGGCGGTACGAGTACTCGGCGTGGCGTTGAGCCTTGCGGACCTCGTCGGTGTTGCGGTCCTTCCACACGCCGCTCTCGCGCAGGAGCCAATGCGTGGCCAGCCAGGCACTGGCGAGCAGCAGCGACGCCCACCAGTGGAAGTCGGCGAGTAGGAGGGCTGCACTGAAGCCGACAACGAGATCGACGAGGCCTCCGGCGATGAAGTCCATCGATATCTCCAGCGAAGGGCCCATCATCCCGAGGTCGAAGTCGCGGGCCATCGTCAGGTCGGTGGTCAGTTCGGCGCGCTCGAGGTGGGCGATCCCGGGTGGCGCGACGCAAACGGAGATGAGACGGTCGTACAGGTGCGCCGCCATCCGCCCACCGAGGTTGGCCGAGACAACTTGGTGCAGTGGCTGTGAGACCAGCAGCAGGGTGAACGACACACCGACCATGGTCAACGGACCGACCAACGACGTCCCGCGCGTGATTGCACTGACCAACCAGCCGAAGGCCACGGACGTAACCGCAGGAAGGGCTCCTCGCAGCACGACGAGCACCCACCACCCGATGGCGTACGCCGGAGCAGCGCGACGCAGGGCGCGGAAGAACTGCCACTCCTGCCGGCGCCGCAACCGATCAATCATCTTGTTCACCTTTTCACTTTTCGGTCACCTCCGAGGTCTCGTCGCTCGAACGCGGCAGAATCCGTCGTGCCTATCATCTCCGCTGAACGGAGGACAATGCGCGACCTGGGGTCTGTGATCGTCGGCATCGACAACGGCGGCACGAAGAACAACGTGACGGTTCTCGACGAATCCGGCGAGTTCCTCATCGACCGGATGATGGAAGTTCCCAGCCGGGTCATGGAGGGCACGGCAGCCGCGCTCGAGGCACTGACCGCTGCGTTCCTGCTGGGTCTCGAGGTCACCGGGACCCGTCGCGCCGATGTTCGCGCCGTGGGTCTCGACACGCCCGGCCCGGCATCGGCAGAGGGAATCATCTCGTCCAGAGGTGCGACGAACTTCGCCCTCCCCGAATGGTGGGGGTTTGACGTGCGCGGAGGACTGGAACTGGTCCTCGGTATTCCCGTCGTCTACAGCAACGACGGCAACGCCGCCGCGCTCTACGCCCACTACGCCTATTACGGGGAGAAGGCGTTGCGCCGGTCGTCGGTCAGCGCGATCGTCGGCACGGGTCTCGGTGGCGGGGTGATCGAAGGCGGCTCCGTCGTGCGCGGCGCAGCAGGCATGGCAGGCGAGCTCGGGCACGTACACATCCCGATGCTCGGGCTGCTCGATGAAGGCCAGCCGTTGCCGGGCTGCAACTGCGGCTTCTTCGGCGACGTCGAGAGCGTGGCATCACTGACCGGCATCCGCCGCAACCTGCTGCCGTACTGGCTCACCAGGTATCCCGACCATGACCTCGCCGCACTGCCGATCGACGTGGCCGCCAAAGAGCTCCGGAGCTACGGCGAGCGCGGCGACGAGATGGCCCGCAGGGTGTTCGAGCAGCAGGCGATGGCAATCGGGCGCCTGTTCACGATCGCCGCCAACTTCACGGATCCCAACGCGTACTTCGTCGGCGGCGGCGTGGTCGAAACTGCTCCGGAGTTTCGCGACTGGTACCTGTCCGTGGTGCGCAGCAGCACCGAGCTACGCGCTGAGCAACTCGACGTGGCCGAGTTCTCGCTGGTGCCGGACCTCGACATGGCCGGCGCGCGCGGGGCGGCAGTCGCCGCCAGAAGCGCCTTCCCCGGCTGACGTCACCAGGACCCCGAACTCCCGCCACCGCCACCGCCGCCGACGCTTCCGCCGGAGAACCCACTGGACGAACCTCCGGAGCCACCCGACGGTGCTGGCGCGCTGCGTGTGCTGTCGAACGACGAGCCCATGCTGTACACCCACATCGGGCTGGCGAGGTTCATCTCCGGTGCAGGAACGTTGCTGTTGACCAACGCCCTGCCCCACGCATCGGCTGCACCCAGCGCGACGGCCCACGCGCTGTACTCACGTAACAGCCCTTGCTTCCAGGCCCAATCGACGTGCTTGCCCTCGCTCGCGGCGAGGAAGCGGCGGAAGGATTCGGCGCGCAGCGTCAGGGCCGAACCGGTAGCGGTGCGCGCCGGCAGCATCACCGCGTACACGAAGTGGGCAAAGATGAACGCGACGACGACGGCGAAGACGAGGGCCGCGATCGGGTTGCGGATCACACCGAACAGGGCGGTGATCAACGACCCGGCACCGAAGAAGATGAAGAGGACGACTACCAAGCCCACGTATCTCGTCGCCGAGCCACCCTGGCGCATGCTTCCCGGTGGAAGGCGCTTCCACCAGCCCGAATCGGCGATGCTCTGACGCTCCCTTGCCCAGATCTCGTTCCACGCCTGTCCGAAGTTGGCGTTGTACTTGCCGAGTGCCAACTCGTCGTTGTGATCGAGCAATTGGTCGATCAACTCTCTCGTTTGGGCATCGACCCGGGCGAGATGCGGCCCGCGGCGGAGGACGAGCCCGCCGTCTTCCTGGGTGAGCGTGATCGCATCCTTGGCAACAAGACCCGAGATCCAAGAGGCAACCGTCGAGCGATCGACTCGCTCGTTCAGCAGGACGGCCGCTTGCCACGGCGCGATGCCTTTCGGCGGCACGAACTCGATCGTGGCCAGGTCGTCCATCTTGCTGTCGGGCACCATTCGCACGTCGGGTCGGAGCGCGTCGCCGGTCGGCGACGGCAACGACCCGTACGCGGCATCGGCAGCTCCTCCCGCGAACACTTCGTTGCGACCCCTGCGCCGCGCCGATGCATAGACCGCACCCACAGTGATGAGACCAAGCGGAATCGTTGCGAGGGCGAGCGCCAAGCGGTGATCAGGCCGCCGTTTGGGCAGCGGCGGGTCGGATGTCTTCTCGATGGGGAGACGAGCGGTGATCGTCCCGCCGATCGTGATGCCCTCGTGGGGCTTGAGCGGGCTGATGACGGCGCTGTAGAGGTTGCCGAGTCGCGCCAGCGTGCACCCGCCGGACGTTCCGGTGCCGCCGACGCTGCACTTCGGGTTCGCAAGGGCGAGGCCGCCGACGACGATCTCGAACCGTCGGGTTTCGACCGTGTCGTCGGTGCCGATGATGTCAAGGGCGAGTTGGCCGGTGGACAGACGGGCCGCGGGCAAGGTGTACGAGAGGACGTACCGGTGCTGGCCCCTGACGGTCACGTTCGGATCCCCGAGGCGGATCCGGAAGCCGGTGTCGACAGTGTCGACGTGGACATCGGCGTTCGCATCCGGTGACGATGCTTGGATGTCGGTGGGTTCTCCGAAATCCGTGGGAACGATGCGTTGGTAGCCGTGGCGGTTGGTGCTGCCGAAGTCCTCGTCCACAACTTCGCGAATCCTCAGACCGTCGATATCCGCCGGCTGCATGCTGACGACCTTCCGATCGAAGCGCTCACCCGCTTCGCTACCGATCACGCCCGTCGCAGCGAGCAGCGCCGTGCCGGCAACGGAACCAAGGGCGACGACGTGGCGCCATACACCGATCCTGCCGAGCATGGGCGCCAGTCTGCCGCTACCGACCCCCGAATGCCTCTATGTGCTTGGCGGTATCTACGTAATGCCGCAACCGGCTGACCTTGCCATCAGCGTCGAACGTCCACAGATGGAGCTCCTCGTCGCGGTACGACCGCCCACCGCACTGCGGAAGGTTGGCCTCGATCAGGAAGGTGACGGCCACCTCGTTGCCGCCCTCCAGCATGTTGAGGATCTGCAGGTCGACGATGTCCATCTGGCCGGCCGCAGCAAAGAACCCTGCTACGGCATCTCTGCCCGAGTACGGCTGCAGCCACGGCACCCCGGCCGCGACCGCGCGATTGTCGGCCCACTGCTCCCATTGGACGTCATCGGCAAGGTGGCTGAGGAAAGAAGGCACGTCACCGGCACTGAACGCTTCGTAGAGAGCCTGAACGGTTGGAAGGTTGCTCATCGTCGCTCCTATCGATTGGCTACAGCCTTCGTTCGTTGTCCGAGTCCTCGCGGATCACGCCCGTGACGATCAGTACCGTGGATCGCGATCACCTGCGCCACCTGACGAAGGAGTGTTTCGCGCCCGCCCGGGGTGCCCGGAAACACTCGGATGAGCCGCCGCGGGACGGAAACACTCGGACAGGGTTGAGGGGCGTCTGGGTCAGCCGCGGCCGGCGAAGGGCATGCCCGCGGCCATGACCGTCATGAACAGCACGGTCGAACCGGGAGGAAGGCTGGCCATGTAACGGACTGCGCGCGCGGCGTCATCGACGTCCATCACCGGCTCCGGGCGGCGGGTGCCGTCGGGTTGAGGAACACCGTCGTGCATCCGCGCCGTCATGGGTGTCTCGGCGTTGCCGATGTCGATCTGACCGCACGTGATCCCGTGGTCGCGGCCGTCGAGGGCGATCGACTTGGTCAACCCTGTGATCGCATGCTTGGTGGCGGTGTAGGGCGCCGAGTTCGGGCGTGGTGTGTGAGCCGAGATCGAACCGTTGTTGATGATCCGGCCTCCTGACGGATTCTGGCTCTTCATCCTCTTGATCGCCCGCTGCGCACACAGGAAGGAGCCGGTGAGATTCGTGTCGACCGCTCGCTGCCAGTCAGTCAGCTTCAACTCGTCGAGCGGAACTGCCGGCGAACCAACCCCCGCGTTGTTGAAGAGCAGGTCGACCCGGCCGAACCGTTCGTCCAACGCCGAGAACAGCGCGTCGACACTGCTGACATCACGCACATCGGTCGGCTGCACGAGATGATCACCGGCAATCAACGCTGCCGTCTCGTGCAACGCATCCGCCCGCCGACCGGCCAGTACGAGGATGAACCCGTCTGCGGCCAGGCCGACCGCGACCGCACGGCCGATGCCACTGCCTGCACCGGTCACCAGTGCGACACGAGTATTCATCCCGCGTAGTTTCGCATGCGGCATGCTCAAGGCATTCACCGCACAGTCGTGCCGGGAAAGGTCGATTGGCTACAGTCGTCCGAACATGCGCATCGCGGTTGACGGCCAACCAATCGAGTATGCCGCGGGCGATTCGGTCGCAATCGCGATCGTGCGCGCCGGGCAGCATCCGCAGCACGGAGGCACGTTGTGCCTGGCGGGCGACTGCGGCAACTGCTGCGCGGAGGTCGAGGGCATCGCCTTCACGCGCACCTGCCTCACGCCCGCGCAACCCGGCCTTCGCGTTGTTCGGCATCCGGCCATCGGCGCTCCGCCCCTGAACCTCGCTCCCCCGGTCGACCCCGTGGCGCCACCGAACCATCCCGTCACGAAATTGAACCGGCAGCACGCCGATCTCGTCGTGATCGGCGCAGGCGCATCAGGCAATGCGGCGGCTGCAGAGGCACGAGCACAGGGACGCGAGGTCGAGGTGCTCGCCGGCGAAGAAGGCCACGATGTCGTCGGCGTTTACCCAGGCCCGCTCGTCGTCGTCCGATTGAGCAACGGACAGATGCTGCACGTGCACGCCCACGATGTCGTGATCGCCACAGGTGCCGCCGAGATCCATCCCGTGTGCGAAGGCAACATGCTGCGCGGGATCTACACCGCCGGCGCTGCGGAACAACTGCACCGGGCAGGTGCGGACCTCGGCGTCGTCGCCACGATCGAGCTGGAACGTCTGCAACGGATCGAGGGCGACAACGGTCGCGTCAACGGGATCGTCGACGTCGAAGGAACGGCAACGGCTTGCAACGCTGTGGTCGTGACCTCGCGCACCAAGGCGCCGCGCGACCTTCTCGCCAGGATGGTCGCCGACCCGCACGTGGTCACTGTCGGTCCAGCAGCTTCCGCGTTCGATCTCCCGCCGGCGCCGGCAACTGGCACGGTGTGCCCGTGCTCGAAGGTGACGGTGGACGATCTCGAGATGGTGTGGGACAAGGGCTTTCAGCACCTCGAGCTGGTCAAGCGGGCCTCGCTGTGCGGCACTGGAACGTGCCAGGGCGGCGCGTGCATGCCCCACCTCCGGGCGTTCGTCACAGCCAGATCGGGCACACCAGCGCAGCCCTTCACCGGCCGGCCGGCTTCGCGTCAGTTGACCATCAGCGAGGCCGCCGCCGAGATGCACCTCGATCCCTTCCGTCGAACCGCGCTGCACGACGAGCACGTGGCGCTCGGGGCGCGGATGGATCGCTTCGGCGGATGGTGGCGACCATGGAACTACGGCAACTTCCTCGATGAGTACTGGGCTGTGCGCGAAGGCGTCTCGCTGGGCGACGTGTCGACCCTCGGCAAGATGATCGTGACGGGCCCCGACGTAGTCGAGGCATTGGAGCGCATCTATCCGACCACGATTCACGACATCCGCCCCGGCCGAAGTCGCTACGTGTTGTTGCTCAACGAGCGCGGCCACCTGATCGACGACGGCATGGTCTGTCGTGAAGTCACCGAACACGGCTCGGACCGTTTCGTGCTCACCTTCACGTCAGGTGGGGCGTCCTTCGCCGAGGCCTGGATCCGCGACTGGATCGAGTCGTGGGACCTCGACGTTCACATCCTCGATCGCACGCTGGCCGTCGGCGCGATCAACGTCACCGGGCCATTGGCCTCCGAGCTGTTGCGGCGGGTCGGGCTCGACGATGCTCCGCGGTTCCTGCAACACGTGCACACCGACGTCGCCGGAGTTCCCTGCCACGTCTTGCGCCTCTCATTCACGGGTGAGGCCAGCTTCGAGCTCCACCACCCGCGCACACATTCGGCGGAGTTGTGGCAAGCCCTGATGGCAGCTGGCCGCGACCTCGGCGTGCGGCCACACGGTCTGCAGGCGCTGTTCGCCCTGCGATTGGAGAAGGGTCACGTCATCGTCGGCATGGACACCGAGATGGATTCCACGCCGCGTCGGATCAACATGGACTGGGCGGTGAAGCTCGACAAAGCCGACTTCATCGGACGGCGCGCGCTGCTGCGCACGGCCGAGCTCGAGGATCATCGTCGCCTCTTCGGACTGACCATGCCAGGCCCGGCACCAGTCGAGGGCGCGCCCATCTGGGTCGGCGACGAGATCGTCGGGCACGTCACGTCGAGCTTTCAATCACCTGGTCTCGGTCAGGCTGTGATGCTCGGCTGGCAGAAGCACACGCCGTTCTCCGCCACGGTCACGATCGACGGCCGCGAGGCGCACGTCACCGACATGCCGTTCTACGACCCGCAGGGCGCCCGTGCGCGCGCCTGAACTGCTCGAAGGGCTGCGCGTCGTCGCCAACTCGGCCGCGATCGATGCCGCGGTCCTCCCTGATGGAGCCAGGATGTTGCGCATCGCTCCCGACGACGCAATCGTCGCCGGTGCAGCCACGCTGACGATCGACGATCCTTTCGCGATCATCGAGCCCGAGTACACGTTCGTGTACTGGCGACTTCGGCCGGCGGAGTTCGAGGCCGTGAAGCATCACATCGAATGGCCGGTCCCCGAGATGGGCCGGCTTGGCCAGGGTCTCATCGCCAGCGTTCCGGCGAAGATCGTGATCACACCGGACGATGTCCTCTTGATCGTCTCTGCCGGCCTGGCACACGAGTTGTCGGAGCGTCTCTGGTGAACGAGTTCGTCGAGACGCTCCTGGAGCTCACCTGGCACGAGCCGAAGACGATCTACGACGTCGTGATCATCGGCGGTGGTGGACATGGCCTGGCGACCGCGTACTACCTCGCTACGCGACACGGCATCACCAACGTGGCTGTGATCGAGGCCGACTACATCGGATCAGGCAACTCGGGCCGCAACACCACAATCATCAGGGCCAACTACGGGATCCCCGAGTCGATCCGGTTCTACAACCACAGCGTCGAGCTGTACCGGAACCTCGAAGACGAGACCGGCTGCTGGATCATGCACGCCAACAAGGGCCTGATCTGGATGGCTCACACCGAGACCGGAATGCGCGCCGAACGATCGCGCGTGCAACTCAACAACGCGTGTGGCGTGGAGACGCTGCTGATCGATCCCATGGAGATCAAGCGACTGTGTCCGCAGATCGATCTCACCGGAGGCGGTCGATATCCGGTGCTCGGTGCGTCGTATCACGTCCCCGGTTCGACCGCCCGCCATGACCGCGTGGTCTGGGCGTACGCGCAGGGGGCGATGCAGCGCGGAGTGCACGTGATCCAGGGCACGGCCGTCACGGGGCTCCTGCGCGATGGCGACCGTGTCGTAGGTGTGAAGACATCGCGCGGCGACATTGCGGCCGGCACGGTGATGAGCGCTGTCGGCGGTGACGTGTCGACGATCGCCGCGCACGCAGGGCTGCGCCTTCCTGTGCGAACGCATCCGCTGCAGGCCTTCGTGACCAACGGCTACGCACAGGGCCTCGGACCGATCGTGTCATCGACCGACCTCCTCTGCTACGTCTCGCAAACCGCGCGCGGGCAGATGCTCATCGGCCACGAGTTCGAGCGCGAATCGAGCTACTCGCGCCAGTCGTCGTTCCAGTTCCTGCAGTCGTGCTCGTTGAAGATGGCGTTCCTCCTCCCCTTCGTGCGCAACCTGAAGATCCTGCGGCAGTGGACAGGTCGTTGCGACATCTCGGCGGATTTCTCGCCGATCATGGGATTCACCGAAGTCGACGGACTCGTGATCACAACGGGCTGGGGCACCTGGGGCTTCAAGGGCATCCCCGCAGGCGGTGAACAGATGGCTGAACTCATCGCCACCGGTCGTACGCCTGACCTGATCGCGCCCTTTGCGTTGTCGCGCTTCGCTGCCGATCATCCGATGGCCGATCAGGGCTCGACGGGAACGCGCTGATGCTGACGATCATCTGTCCCAACTGCGGACCGAGGCCGGTCGAAGAGTTCCGGTTCGGCGGCGAACTGCCCGAAGCACCGGCGCACCTCACCTCGGATGCGGATCGCGATCTCGATCGAGTGTGGATGTTCACCAACGTCGACGGTGTGCAGGTCGAACGGTGGTTTCACGACGCTGGGTGCCACCGCTGGCACACAGCGCGCCGAGACACACAGCGCGATCGCTTCGTCGACTGAGCACGTCAAGAAGAATTCCCGGTGCAGTCGTACTGGAAATGACGATCGACGTTGACCAGGAGGGGGTCGCCGACTACGTTGTCGGAACCGGTCTCGAGGACCGCTTGCTACAGGGGAGACTATTCATGGATCACGTGAACGAGGCCGTCGACGGCCTGATCGCTTCGCAGTTGAACGGGCGGATGACTCGCCGGCAGTTGGCGACAGGCGTGCTGGCCATTCCGGCTGTCACTGCCTTGATCGCAGCGTGCGGCAGCGACAAGAAGGGCACGACCGTCGCGACGGGTGCAACCACGGGTGGGACGACGGCACCGGCTGGCGCTGACACAACTCTCGCAGCCACCGAGACATCCGCAGCCACTGCCACCAGCGCCGCCACCAGCGCGGCCGGCGGCACGCTTCGCGTCGCTGCTCAGGCACCTGCAAAGACGCTCGACCCCATCGCCATGCAAGACCTCGGCGCATACGGAGTGGTCGCTCAGTGCTTCGAGTACCTCGCCGGTCTTGCCGACGACGGCGACATCGGTCCTGGTCTCGCAACCGAATGGACAGCCAACGCAGACTCGACCGAGTGGACCTTCAAGCTTCGTGACGGCGTGAAGTGGCAGAACGGTGACGACTTCACCGCCGACGACGTGGTCGCCACCATGGAGAACATCGTGTCAGCCGGCGACAAGCTCGGCGGTTCGCTAAAGGCCGGGTCGGCGGTCGCCAAGGATGCCACGACCGTGGTGTTCACGCTCGACACCCCGAACGCCAGCCTCCCGTACCTCGTGTCGATCTACAACCCGCAGTCGGCGATCACTCCCAAGGGCTGGACCCCCGGCACCACGCTCGACGCCCAGCCCGACGGCACGGGCCCGTGGAAGCTGACGAAGTACGACCCGACGACGGGTGCCACGTTCGCCCGCAACGAGACCTGGTGGGGCGGCCAGACACCGCTCGACGAAGTCGATTGGCAGTTCTTCACCGACGCCAGTTCCATGGTCACTGCGATGCAGAGCAAATCTGTCGATGCCATCGTCCAGTTCTCGATTGTCGGCGGCGACGCCTTGCTCAACGATCCTGACTTCGAGACCATCGCTATGCGCACCACGACTCACCGCGAGATCTGGATGAACTGCACCACAGGCCAGTTCACCGACAAGCGTGTCCGCCAAGCCCTCGCCCTCAGCCTCGACCGGCCCGCGCTGATCCAGACCCTGTTCGAAGGCAAGGCCGACCTCGGCAACGACAACGTCATCGCGCCTCTGTACCCCTTCTTCTCCGACAAGGTGCCGCAGCGAGTTCGCGACACTACGAAGGCCAAGCAGTTGCTCGCCGACGCCGGCTTCCCGGATGGCATCAAGGCGACGCTGCACGCCGTCGACCTGCAAGAGATCCCGCAGCTCGCCGAGCTCGTCCAGATCCAGGCTGCTGAGGGTGGCTTCACGCTCGAGCTCGCTGTCGAGTCCGACGCCACCTTCTACAGCAGCCAGTGGTGCCCATCAAGCCCCTGCGCCGGTTCAGCCGAACTGGGCATCGTCGACTACGGGCACCGCGCAACGCCCGACGTCTTCCTGCTCAAGGCGTTCAAGACCGGTGGCGACTGGAACTCCTCGGCGTACAGCTCGCCAGCTCTCGACGCCGCCATTCTCGAGTACCAGGCATCGGCCGAGCTCGACAAGCGCACGGCGGCCTGCGAGAAGATCGAGACGATCATGACGGAGGACACTCCGGCAGCGATCCCCTACTTCTACAACTACCTCGGGGGCTTTTCGAAGAAGTTCACCGGCGTGCGTCTGAGCGCACTCGGCCAGATGCTTCTCGACAAGGCTGCGACGGCCTAACCCATTCACCGAGAAAGGGGCGGGTCGCATAGGCGGCCCGCCTTTTTCGTATCATCGGCCACGAGATGATCCGCTACATCGCCAAACGCCTCTTTCTGTCGCTGGTCACGTTGTGGCTGCTGACGACGATCGTGTTCTTGATGGTCAAGTTGTTGCCTGGCGACCCGGCGCGATCACTGTCGGGCGCGCAGGCACCCGAGGCCTCGGTCGAGGCACTGCGCGTCAAGCTCGGCCTCAAGGATCCGTTCATGAGTCAGTACTGGCGGGTCCTGAAAGGCCTGGTCACGCTAGATTTCGGCAACTCATGGAAGAACCAGCGAACGGAGGTGTGGAGCGGCCTGTTGGCGCCGGCGCTGTTCCGCTCGGCGAAGCTCGCAGGGTTGGCACTGCTCATCACCGCACCGCTGGCCATCACTGCAGGTGTCATCGCAGCCCGCAAACGCGACACATTGATCGACCGTGGCATCGTGATGGTCGGCCTGGCCACATCGTCGATCCCGGAGTTCGTCACCGGCGCGTTGCTCGCCGTCGCATTCGGTCTCAACCTTCACATCCTCAAACCGATCGCGACCATCCCGAAAGGTGCATCGGTCATCACCCAGCTCCACTACCTGTTGCTTCCGGCGTTGGCAATGGCGATCGTCTACTTCGGCTACATCGCCAGGATGATGCGCGCCGGCGCCACCCGGGGGTTGGAGAGCGACTACGCCAGAACCGCGTCCATGAAAGGCCTCACGGATGGACAGGTGATGCGACGTCACGTGTTGCGCAACGCTCTCGCGCCGACGATCACGGTGATGTCGGTGCAGATCGGTTACCTCTTCGGCGGCATCCTCGGTGTCGAGGTCGTCACCAACTATCCGGGGTTGTCGACCGTGATCCTCAACGCATCCATCAGCAAGGATCTGCCCGTGCTGCAGTTCGCCGTCATCGTGATCGCCGCGATCTACATGGCCTCGACCCTCCTGGCCGACGTCACCATCGCCTGGCTCAACCCGCGCGCCCGATTCGAGATGGAGACCACATGAGCCGTCCTCAACGGGAGCTAGACCGGTGATCCCCACCGTCGACACGCTGTCCGCTGCGACCATCGAGCGCAAGCAGGCTCGCCGCGAGAACTGGCACCTGTTGCGACGCCGTCCCAGCTTCATCATCGGATCAGTGATCAGCCTGTTCTGGATCGCGTGCGCGATCCTCGGCGACAAGATCACTCCCTACGACCCTCTCACCTACACGACCAAGCCGAAGTTGTCGCCGCGCAGCGGTCACTGGTTCGGCACCGACAAGATCGGCCGCGACGTGTTCTCACGAGTCATTGCCGGCGCGCGCGACGTGTTGCTCGTTGCGCCTCCCGCCGCACTGCTCGGTGTGCTCTTCGGAACGATCCTCGGGACCATCATGGGGTATCGCCGGGGGTGGATCGATCTGTTGCTGAGTCGCGTCATCGAGGCGCTGCTGGCGCTCCCGGTCATCCTCATCGGCCTGCTGATCCTCACGCTCGCCGACACCAGCCCGTTCCTGGGTTCGATCACCTTCCACAGTCGCAAGGTGCTGGTGATCTATGTGGTGTCGTTGCTGTTCACGCCGATCGTCGCTCGCACCGTCCGCTCGGCAGTGATCGGCGAACGCGAGCTCGATTATGTGACGTCTGCGAAGCTGCGCGGGGAGTCGGGTCGATTCATCATGGCTCGGGAGATCCTTCCCAACATCTCCGGGCCGATCATCGTCGAGCTCACCGTCCGCATCGGCTACGCGATCTTCACGGTCTCCACCCTCAGCTTCCTCGGGGTCGGAATCCAACGACCCTCGCCCGACTGGGGGCTGGCGATCTCCGACGGGCGTGACCTCGTCCGTGCCAACGTGTGGTGGCCGATCACGTTCCCCGCCCTGGCGATCGCAACTCTGGTCATCGGCGTCAACCTCATCGCCGACGCGATCCAATCGGTGTACGAGCGATGACACTTTCACCTTCGACCACCCCGGCCGATTCTCCGGCGACGAATGCCGCGCTCGACGTGCGCGACCTGCACGTCGACTACATCGTGCGGGGCATGCCCCGACCGGTGCTACGCGGCGTGTCGTTCACAGTCCAGCCGGGCGAGGCGTACGGCCTGGTTGGCGAATCAGGTTGCGGCAAGTCGACCACGGCCTATGCCGCGCTGCGGTACCTGCCGCGCAACGGGCGGATCTCTAGCGGCACGATCATGGTCGACGGCGAGAACGTCACCAAGATGTCGCACGAACGACTGCGTTTGTTCCGCGCTCACGCCGCGTCGATGGTGTACCAAGAGCCCGGCTCGGCTCTGAACCCGACGCTGCGCATCGGCAAGCAGTTGATCGAAACGTTCGTGGTGCTGGGTCAGTCGAAGGCCCAGGCCGCGTCGAGCTCGCTCGCCGCGCTCCGCAGGGTGCAGATCGCCGACCCAGAGCGGGTCATGGGCAGGTACCCGCACCAACTGTCGGGCGGCATGTTGCAGCGGGTCGTCATCGCCATGGCGCTGGCATGCGATCCGAAGCTTCTCGTTCTCGACGAGCCGACCACCGGCCTCGACGCAACCGTCGAAGCAGAGGTGCTCGACCTCGTGCGGAAGCTGCGCAACGAAACGGGCGCGGCGATCCTGATGATCGCCCACAACCTGGGTGTGATCCGTTCCATGTGCGACCGCGTCGGCGTGATGTATGCAGGCAAGATCGTCGAGGAAGGGGCCGCCGCCGAGTTGTTCGACGAGCCGAAGCATCCATACACCGTCGGGCTGCTGCACTCGATCCCGCGCAGCGGGATGCGCAAGTCGCAGCACGCACTTTCGACTATCCCCGGCACGCTGCCGCCACTTGGTGCCGACCTGCCGACGTGCGTCTTCATCGATCGCTGCCCGCTGGTCACCGACGTCTGCCGCGAGGTGGCGCCAGAGCTCATCGAGGTGTTGCCCGACCACCTGGCCCGCTGCCATCACCACGACCAGATATCGACGCTCGAGGTGATCCCCGGGCCGATCCCCAGCGCGCCATCGATGGGTCACGAGATCCTGTCGATCAGCGGCGTGTCGAAGACCTTCCGCCAGAAGGGTCACAAGATCCCGGCGCTGGTCGGCATCGATCTGGGCCTGGCCGATGGCGAGACACTCGGCCTCGTCGGCGAATCGGGATCCGGTAAGTCGACTCTCGCAAAGGCGATCCTCGGCATTCATTCCGCCGACAGCGGGTCGGAGCTCAGTCTCGATGACCATGAGCTGGCCGGAACGGTCGGCAAGCGCAGCACGGCCGACAAACGGGCCATGCAGATCATCTTCCAGAACCCCGACTCGGCCCTGAATGCGTCGTGGACAGTGCGACGCATCCTGGCTCGGTCGGTGCGCAAGCTCACCGGAGCAGATCGTGACGCGGCCGATCGCAAGGTTGCGCTGCTGGCCAACCATCTCCGCCTCTCGCCGCGTCACCTCGACATGAAGCCCAGCCAACTGTCGGGTGGTTTGAAGCAGCGCGTCGCCATCGCCCGCGCCTTCGCAGGCGATCCGCGGATCGTTGTCTGCGACGAGCCCACCAGCGCGCTCGACGTCTCGGTGCAAGCAGCCATCCTCAACCTGCTTGCCGAGCTTCAATCGGAGCAGCGCACCAGCTACGTGTTCATCAGCCACGACCTCGGTGTGGTCCGCTACCTCGCCGACCGCATCGCGGTGATGTACCTGGGTCGCATCATGGAGGTCGGTGACACCGACGACGTGTTCAACGGGCCACACCACCCGTACACCGAGGCACTCTTGTCGGCCGTGCCGGACGTGGACGGTGGAGGGCTCGACCGGATCCCATTGCAGGGCGAGATACCCAGTCCCGCAAACCCACCGAGGGGCTGCGTGTTCCATCCACGCTGCCACCGGTTCATCGACGGTGTCTGCGATGTCGAGGAACCACCACTTCTCGATGCAGGCAACGGCCACCTGATCCGTTGCGTCATCCCCGCAGAGCAACTCGTCGAACTGCAGTCGAAGGGTTCAAAGACGCGAGCAGACGGGTGACCGAAGGCGAGCACGTTGACTCGGCGCGTCATCGCACCGGCGGAGGCCGGTCAGCACGCATGGCAGCACGCACCGGTGAGGGTGCACGGCCGCATGCGCCTGCCTTCATCCGACGGGAGATACCACCGTACGAGTTGCTGGGTGAGGAAGGCCTGGCGCTGATCGAGACGCAGGCCGACCGCATTTTGGCCGAGGTCGGCATCGAGATCCGAGACGACCCAGAGTCCCTCCAACTCTTCAAAGACGCCGGCGTCTCCGTCGAGGGGATCACTCTCCACTTCGATACCGGCCAGGCCAAGGCGCTGTGCCGCACCGCTCCGACCCAGTTCACACAGTTGGCCCGCAACCCGGTCCGCTCGGTCGAGATCGGTGGCAACAACGTCGTTCTCGCACCAACGTACGGGTCGCCGTTCGTGCGTGACCTCGAGGGCGGCCGGCGCTACGCATCACTCGCCGACTTCCAGAACTTCGTCAAGCTGACGTACGACACGCCTTGGTTGCACCACAGCGGCGGGACGGTCTGCGAGCCCGTCGACGTTCCGGTCAACAAGCGGCATCTCGACATGGTCTACGCGCACCTGCGGTACAGCGACAAGGCATTCATGGGTTCCGTCACCCATCCCTCGCGCGCAGCGGACTCGATCGAGATGGCGCGGATCGCGTTCGGCGCCGACGTCGTCGAGAACAACTGCGTGATCATGGGCAACGTCAACGTCAACTCGCCTCTGGTGTGGGACGCGACGATGACAGGCGCGCTCAAGACGTATGCCGCGGCCAACCAGGCCCCGGTGGTTGTGCCGTTCATCCTCGGCGGCGCGATGGGCCCGGTCACGACCGCGGGCGCCGTCGCTCAGGCACACGCCGAGACGTTGGTCGGTGTCGCCCTCGGCCAACTAGTGCGCCCGGGATCGCCTGCGATCTACGGCAACTTCCTGTCGTCGATGGCTCTGCGCAGCGGCAGCCCGACGTTCGGCACACCCGAGCCGGCGCTCGGCTCATTGGTCGTCGGCCAGCTGGCACGCCGAGTCGGTTTGCCGTTGCGGTGCAGCGGCGCGTTCACCTCCTCGAAGATTCCCGACGGTCAGGCGATGGGCGAATCGGCCGTATCGATGCTGGCTGCCCTCCTGTGCGGTGCCAACTTCATCCTGCACTCGGCCGGCTGGCTCGAGGGCGGCCTGACGATGGGCTACGAGAAGTTCATGATGGATCTCGACCTGTGCGGTGCGGCCCACACCTACCTGAAAGGGTTCGATCTGTCGCCAGACCAGTTCGCAATGGACGGCTTCGTCGAGATCGGGCCCGGCAAGCACTTCTTCTCTGCCCAGCACACCCTTCGGCACTACGAGACCGCCTTCTACGAACCGGCTCTCAGCGACTCGTCGTCGTTCGAGCAGTGGCGCGACGCCGGCGAGCGCAGCAGCGAGGACCGTGCCGCGCAGCACTATCGCGACGCGCTCGCCAACTACGTCGCCCCACACATCGATGATGCAGTGGATTCGGCGTTGCGCGAGTTCGTCGATCGGCGGAAGGCTTCGATGCCCGACCAGTGGTACTGATATCAATGTGGGAGCAGTTTCGCGAACCGAGACCTCACGACTCAAGGACGGTGTCAGCATGACCCTGGCCATCGACATACCGGCAAGGATCGCCGCGATCGACCGGCGCAAACTGCGCCTCGACAGGCTCGCCAAGATTCGCGCCGAGCTGGTGGCCCTCGACTACGGTGCTGCGCTGCTCAGCGATCCGATCAACATTCGTTACGCCACCGATACGCACACCTTCAATGTGTGGACCATGCATGCGCCTGGCCGGTACGTGTTCGTACCGGTCGACGGGCCTGTCGTGCTCTTCGAATTCGGGACGGTCATCTACCAGCACACCGATCTCGACTCTGTCGACGAGATACGCAAGTCGGTGCCGTGGTTCTACTTCCTGGCCGGTCCGCGGACGATGGAGAAGGCCGAACTGTGGTCCCGCGACATCATTGATCTGATGCGCCAGTACGGGGGAACCGACCAACGACTGGCCGTCGACCGGTGCGAGCCGTGGGGCGCAAAGCATCTGACCGATGCCGGTATCCAGCTGTTCGACGCTCAGGAGCCGCTCGAATTGGCGCGCATGATCAAGTCACCGGAAGAGATCATGGCGATGCAGCTGTCGATGGACGTCTGCGACGCCGGCGCGGATCGCATCCGTCAGTCATTGCAACCGGGAATCACCGAGAACGAGCTGTGGGCCATGCTCCACGAGGTCAACATCGCCCACGACGGCGAGTGGATCGAATGCCGCCTGCTGACTTCTGGGCCTCGGACAAACCCGTGGTTCCAAGAGGCCGGCAGTCGCAAGATCGAGGCCGGGGATCTTGTTGCCTTCGACAGCGACATGGTCGGTCCGCTCGGCTACCTGGCCGACATCTCCCGCACGCTGATCTGTCCCGGCAAGGCGGCGACGGCCGAGCAACGCAAGCTGTACGACATCGCTCAGGAGCAGATCCTGACCAACATCGATCTGATCAAGCCGGGACTTTCGTTCAAGCAGTTCGGCGAGCAGTGCTGGCCTGTTCCCGACGAGTACGTGCCGAACAGGTACATGATGATGATTCACGGGGCCGGCATGGTCGATGAGTTCCCGACGGTCGCCTACGCAGCCGACTACGCCGACTGGGGCTATGACGGCTACTTCCTGGAAGACATGGTCGTCTGCGTCGAGAGCTTCATCGGTGCCGTCGGTGGCGGGCAAGGTGTCAAGCTCGAGCAGCAGGTGCTGATCACGTCGGCCGGCGCCGTGCCGATGTCGCAGGACCCGATGATCGACGTGCTCAAGCCGTGAGAATGAAGTGACTGTGACTTCGGATCCGCTCCTCCAACCGTTCACCCTCAAACATCTGCGGCTGCGGAACCGCGTCTTCTCGTCCTCGCACGAGCCTGCTTACAGCGAAGACGGCATGCCGAAGGATCGCTACCGGCTGTACCACGTCGAAAAGGCCAAAGGCGGATTGGCGTTGACGATGACGGCCGGCACCGCGATCGTCTCGCCCGACAGCCCGCCGGCTTTCGGCAACCTGCACGCCTACGACGATGCGATCGTGCCATGGATCCAGGCCATGACCGATGGCATCCACGAGCACGGAGCCGCGGCGATGATCCAGATCAGCCATCTCGGTCGCCGGACCGGGTGGGGCCAGGACGACTGGCTGCCCGTTGTCGCCCCTTCGGCGCTACGCGAGCCTGCACACCGCTCCCACCCGAAGGTGGCCGAGCAATGGGACATCGACCGCATCGTCGGCCACTACGCCGACGCCGCCGAACGGATGAAGAGCGCCGGCATGGATGGCGTCGAGATCGAGGCATACGGGCACCTGTTCGACCAGTTCTGGTCACCGGCGACCAACAAGCGCGCCGACGAGTACGGCGGCTCATTCGACAATCGGTTGCGCTTCCCACTACGCGTCCTGCGCGCGATCCGCGAACGCGTCGGACCGGACTACATCATCGGAATCCGCATGGCGGTCGACGAGCGGCTCGAGCCGGGCATCGATGCACCAGCCGGATTGGAGATCCTCCGCCGCCTGAGTGGCGCTCGAGCCGGTCATGAACGACTGATCGACTTCGTCAACGTCATTCGCGGCAACATCGTCAACGACGCTGTTCTCACCGAGGTGATCCCGATCCACGGCATGCCGTCCGCACCCCACCTCGACTTCGCAGGAATGGTCCGCGCCGAAACCGACCTTCCTGTTCTGCATGCCTCGAAGATCGACGACGTCGCCACGGCCCGCCACGCGATCGCCGAGGGTCTCGTCGACATGGTCGGCATGACTCGCGCCCAGATGGCCGAGCCCCACCTCGTGCGCAAGATCGAGCTCGGAGTCGAGCACACCATTCGACCGTGCGTGGGCGCGACGTACTGCCTCGACCGCATCTACCAGGCAGGCGAGGCGTTGTGCATCCACAACGCGGCAACCGGGCGCGAGCTGACGATGCCGCACGTGATCCCCCCGGCGGCGCGTCGCCGGCGTGTCGTGATCGTCGGTGGTGGGCCCGGAGGTTTGGAGGCGGCCCGGGTCTCTGCCGAGCGAGGTCACGATGTCGTCCTGCTCGAGGCGATGCCGTGGACGGGCGGACAGATCCGGCTCGCGGCGCGCAATCCGAGGCGCAAGGACCTGCTCGGCATCGTCGAGTGGCGCGATAGCGAGCTCGCCCGATTGGGCGTCGATGTGCGCGTCGATAGCTACGCGGATGAGCACGTCGTCGGCGACCTGCAGCCAGATGTTGTCATTGTCGCCACAGGCGGTCTGCCGCACGACCCCCAACTCGAATCGGGGGCCGATCTCGTGGTCTCCGCTTGGGATGTTGTTGGCGGGGACGCCCGCCTCAGCGGCGATGTGCTGCTGTACGACGACGACGGCACCCACTCGGCAATGACGACGGCCGAGCTCCTCGCCCGATCCGGCGCCCGGTTGGAGATCGTCACGCCGGAGCGGACCGTCGGCGTCGACGTCGGTGGCATGAACATGGTCCCGTACGCCAGGGCGTTCAACGAGACCGACACCCGCATCACGCTGAACCAACGGGTGCGAACCGTTCGTCGCGAGGGCTCGCGTCTGGTCGTAGAAGTCGGCAGCGACCACTCACCCGTGCGGCACACACGCACCGTTGACGCGGTCGTCGTCGATCAAGGCGTGCTGGCCAACGACGAGCTCTATCACGCCTTGGTGAAAGGCTCGAACAATGGGGGCGAGGTCGACTACCCGGCGCTGCTTGCCGGCAGGCCCCAGCCGATCGAGGGCGACGGCTATCAACTGTTCCGGATCGGCGACGCCGTTGCCGGCCGCAACATCCACGCCGCGATCTACGACGCGCTGCGGCTGTGCAAGGACCTGTGATCCCCTACAGCACGGCCGTGGTCACCGGGGCTTCGGGTGGCATCGGCCGAGCCATCGTCGACGAGCTGGTACGGCTGGGAATGCACGTGCACGCCCTTGCACTTCCCGACGCGGCACTCGATGAGCTGAACGGTCTTGGTTCGGTGACGGTGCACGGTGTCGACGTGCGCGACACCCAGACACTGACGACCATCCTGGCCGGCCTCGAGGTCGACGTGCTCGTCAACAACGCCGGCATCATCGGCGACCTGAAGCCGGCGCAGCACGCGACCACTGCCGTGGCCGACGCGTTGATCGATATCAACCTGCGCGCGGCCGTGCAGGCAACGTTGTCGGTGCTACCTGGCATGGTCAGTCGCAACCTCGGCCACATCGTCTTCACCGGATCGATCGCAGCCAGCCGTCCTACCGCCAACAGCGCCATCTACTCGGCCACGAAGGCAGGCCTGCAGGCCTTTGCCGACGGCCTGCGGATGGACCTGCACGGCGCATCAGTGCGAGTCACGGTGCTGGCGCCGGGCAGGGTGGAGACGAACCTCTACGACCAGGCGATGGGCGGTCACGACGTGGCGGCTGCCCGCTTGTACGCCGGCGCTACTGCACTGCAGCCCGCCGACATCGCCTCGGTGGTCGGCATGGCGCTGTCCATGCCCGCCCACGTCGATGTGACCAGGATCGAAGTGGTGCCGACTGCGCAAGTGTTCGGTGGCAGCAACGTGGCCGGGATGGGGTAGCATTCCGCATCGTGGGCTGGTTCCATACGGTGGAACTGACCCGGAACTTGGCCTGACAAAGGAGTCAACCATGTCTTTCCCATCGGACCTCGACATCGCCCGTGCCGGCAAGCCAGCGCCGCTCACCGAGATCGCCGCTCAAATGGGCATCGGCCCGCATCTGCTCGAGGCTCACGGCGACGTGTTGGCCAAGATCAGGCTGGAAGCCATCGAGGAGCTCGCTGATCGGCCGAAGGCCAAGTACGTCGTCGTTACTGCGATCACCCCGACGCCCCTTGGCGAGGGCAAGACCACCACGACCGTCGGGCTCGGCATGGCGATGAAGCACATCGGCAAGCAGGCCACCATCAGCCTGCGCCAGCCGTCGATGGGCCCAACCTTCGGCATCAAGGGCGGCGCGGCCGGCGGTGGCTACAGCCAGGTGATACCGATGGAGTTGCTCAACCTGCACCTCACTGGCGACTTCCACGCGGTCACTGCGGCCAACAACCTGCTGTCGGCAATGGTCGACAACCATCTGCATCAAGGCAACGAGCTCGACCTCGACATCCACAACATCACCTGGCGACGGGTGCTCGACGTCAACGACCGGGCGTTGCGCAACGTCATCGTCGGCCTCGGTGGCAAGGCCGACGGGGTCACCCGCCAGACAGGTTTCGACATCACCGCAGCGTCGGAAGTGATGGCCATCTGGGCGCTGGCCACGTCTGCCAAAGACCTGCGTGCCCGCCTCGGCCGGATCGTGGTCGGCTACAACCGTTCCGGTGAGCCGGTCACGGCAGAGCAGTTGAAGGGTGCCGGATCGATGGCGGTGATCATGCGCGAGGCCCTCAAGCCCAACCTGCTGCAGACGCTCGAGAACACACCCGTCATCGTTCACGCCGGTCCGTTCGGCAACATCGCCCACGGGAACTCGTCGATCATCGGTGACCTGATCGGCATTCACTCGGGTGACTACCTCATCACCGAAGCCGGGTTCGGTGCCGACATGGGAGCCGAGCGCTTCTTCAACATCAAGTGCCGCACTTCCGGCATGGTCCCCGATGCCGCTGTCCTGGTGGCCACCGTGCGCGCGCTGAAGGCACACAGCGGCAAGTTCAAGATCGTCGCCGGCACGCCGCTACCGCCCGAGCTCCTGGCAGAGAACCCGGACGACGTCCGCGCCGGCGCGGCCAACTTGATCAAGCAGATCGAGAACGTGAAGGTCCACGGGGTCTCACCGGTCGTGGCCATCAACGCATTCCCTGACGACTTCGACAGCGAGCACCAGGCCATCCGCGAGATTGCCGAGTCGGTGGGCGCACGAGTCGCGGTCTGCACCCATTTCTCCGACGGTGGCAAGGGTGCCATCGACCTGGCCCAGGCTGTTGTCGAGGCGTGCGACGAACCGAGCTCGTTCAACTTCTGTTACCCCCTCGAGGCAACCCTCAAGGAGAAGATCGAGGCGATTGCGACCAAGATCTACGGAGCCGGCTCCGTCAGCTACACGCCTGCAGCCAACACACAGTTGGCTCGTTACGAGAAGAACGGCTTCGGCGGCCTTCCCATCTGCATCGCCAAGACGCACCTGTCGATCAGTGGCGATCCCACGCTGAAGGGTGCCCCGACGGGCCACACGCTGAACGTTCGCGAGGTCCGCGCTTCGGTAGGTGCCGGCTTCATCTATCCGATCTGCGGCGACATGACGACCATGCCCGGGCTCGGCTCCCACCCCGCAGCGTCGATCATCGACTTCGACGAAAACGGCGAAATCGTCGGGCTTTCGTGAGGGCGATCGCATGAGTGCTGTAGTGATGGACGGCGCCAAACTGCGCGACGACATCGTCGCCGAGATACGCGCCGAGATCGAGGCGGCCGGCAATCCACCGGTTTGCCTGGCCACGGTGCTGGTCGGCGACGACAAGCCCAGCCAGATCTACGTACGCAGCAAGCAGAAGAAGGCCGCAGAGGCCGGCATGCAATCGCGCCACGTCCCCGTCGACGGCAACGTCGGCCAGTCCGAGCTCGAGGACACTGTCGCCGCGTTGGCCGCGGACCCAGCGGTCCACGGGATCCTGTGCCAACTCCCGTTGCCCGGTGACCTCGACGCCGAACCTGTGCTGGCGCTGATCCCCCCCGAGAAGGATGTCGACGGTCTCACCGAAGCATCGATGGGCCGGCTCGTCCGCGGTCAGCCAGGGCACGTCGGTTGCACGCCTCTCGGCGTCATGCGCCTTCTGCAGCGATACGAGATCCCAACGTCCGGCAAGCGTGCCGTCGTGGTCGGACGATCGACCTTGGTCGGCCTGCCGATGGTCCTGCTGCTCGGCCGCAAAGGTGTCGATGCAACGGTGACGCTTGCCCATTCGCGAACGAAGGACCTCGTCGAGGTGTGTCGAGAAGCAGACATCATCGTCGCGGCTGCAGGCCAGGCGCGCATGATCACCGCCGACCATGTGAAGCCAGGTGCCACCGTCATCGACGTCGGTGTTTCGCGCACCGAGACCGGCATCGTCGGCGACGTCGACTTCGATCCGGTCTCGCTGATCGCCGGAGCGATCACTCCGATGCCTGGTGGCACCGGCCCGATGACGATTGCCTGCCTGCTGCAGAACACGCTGGAGGCAGCACGCATGCAAGGGGCGTTCCCGGCCTGATGGCACCGATCTGATGGCACCGATCTGATGTCAACGGTTCAGTCCGTCGAGCGTGCCTTCGCGGTGCTGCGCTGTCTGTCGGGCGGGCCCGCCGGCGTCACCGATGTGGCCGATCAGGTCAGCTTGCCGAAGAGCACCGTCTCGAGGATGTTGTCGACCCTCGAGGAGCTCGGAATGGTCGAGCAGATCGAGCCAGGTGGCAGCTACCGCGTAGGCGCCGGGATGTTCGAGATCGCGGCAGCGGTGATGCCGGGGCGATCGCTCATCGCCGCCGTTCGCCCCCATCTGCATGTCCTGGTGAAAGCAACGGGAGAAGCGGCAGGCCTGTCGGTCGCCGACGGCTTCGACATGCTGTACCTCGACCAGGTCGACGCCGACAACCAGGTACAGGTGCGCGACTGGACCGGTGAACGGCTTCGTGCTCACACGGTTTCCTCGGGCCAGGTGCTGTTGGCGTTCGGGGCGATCGATGCCGACCAGTACCTGGCGCAGCCGCTCGAACGATCGGCCAGCGGAACGCTGACCGACGCCGTGGCCATCCGCGCCCGATTCGCCGAGATCGCCGAGAAGGGATACGCCTGGGCGTTCGAGGAGTTCCTCGACGGGCTCAACTCGGTCGCCGCACCGATTCGCGATGGCAAGGGCCGCGTCGTCGGCGCGATCCACGCCCACGGCCCCGCCTACCGCTTCCCGGGTGGGACCGACGCCGACCAGGTCGGCGAGTTGGTCGCCGCCGCTGCCGAGCGCGTACAGCTGTGACCACCGGGGGATCTCCAGCATGACCACGTACGACTACGTGATCGTCGGCGGTGGCTCGGCCGGATCTGCATTGGCCAACCGGCTCAGCGCCGACCCGACCACCACCGTGCTCGTGCTAGAGGCCGGACGGCCGGACTACAAGTGGGACGTCTTCATCCACATGCCTGCCGCGCTGACCTTCCCGATCGGCAGCAGGTTCTACGACTGGAAGTACGAGAGCGAGCCAGAGCCGTACATGAACGGCCGCAAGATCTACCACGCCCGCGGCAAGGTGCTCGGCGGGTCGAGCAGCATAAACGGGATGATCTTCCAACGGGGCAACCCGCTGGACTTCGAGCGATGGGCAGCGGACCCGGGCATGGAGACGTGGGACTACGCGCACTGCCTGCCGTACTTCAAGAAGATGGAGAACTGCCTGGCTGCAGACGGCGCCGACCAGTTCCGTGGCCACAGCGGCCCGCGCGAGCTCGAGCGCGGTCCGGCCACCAATCCGTTGTTCGGCGCGTTCTTCGAAGCGGTCCAGCAGGCCGGTTACCCGCTCACCGACGATGTGAACGGATACCAACAGGAGGGCTTCGCCAAGTTCGACCGCAACATCCGCCGCGGTCGCCGGGTCAGCGCAGCCCGCGCCTACCTGCATCCCGTGATGCACCGCAAGAACCTCACGGTCACAACGCGTGCCCTCGTCCACCGCGTGCTGTTCGATGGCACCCGCGCCAATGGAGTGGAGTTCAGCACCCGTCGCGGCGGCACGCAGCAAGTGAGCGCGGGCGAAGTGATCCTGTGCGGCGGAGCGTTCAACTCGCCGCAACTGTTGCAGCTCAGTGGTGTCGGCGATGCACGTGCGTTGAGCGCACTCGGCATACCGCTCGTGCATGACCTGCCCGCGGTCGGACAGCACATGCAGGATCATCTCGAGGTGTACGTGCAGTACTCGTGCAAGCAGCCTGTTTCGTTGCAGCCGCAACTGAAGTTGTGGCGACGGCCGTTCATCGGCGCCGAGTGGCTGTTCCTGCGCAAGGGCCCCGGTGCCTCGAACCACTTCGAAGGCGGTGGGTTCGCGCGCAGCAACGACGACGTTGCCTATCCGAACCTGATGTTCCACTTCCTGCCGATCGCCGTGCGGTACGACGGAACGTCGCCGGCCGGCGGGCACGGCTACCAGGTTCACATCGGCCCGATGTACTCGAACTCGCAAGGCTCGGTGCAGATCACTTCGACCGATCCGAAAGCGAAGCCGGCGCTGCGCTTCAACTACATCTCGACTCCCGAAGACCGACGCGAGTGGATCGAGGCGATCCGCATCGCCCGCCGCATCTTGAACCAACCGGCGATGGAGCCGTTCAACGGCGGCGAGGTGTCCCCGGGGCCCAGTGTCGAATCCGACGAGCAGATCCTCGACTGGGTGCGTACCGACGGCGAGACGGCTCTGCACCCCTCGTGCACCTGTCGGATGGGCCAGGCCGACGACGACAGCGTGGTCGACCCGTTGACCATGAACGTTCACGGCGTCGATGGATTGCGCGTCGTCGATGCCTCGGCCATGCGTTACGTCACCAACGGCAACATCTACGCGCCGGTGATGATGATGGCTGAGAAGGCCGCCGACATGATCCTCGGCAACACACCCCTCACCCCCGAACCAGTGGACTTCTACCGCTTCGAGTGAAAGCGTCTGGAGTCGGAGGACCCGAATCGGGTCCTCCGGCTCCAATCGCAACAGCTTTGGGGGTCAGCCGAGCCAGGCGTTGACGATGTCGGGGTTGGCGTCGACCCACTCCTTGGCGGCGACGTCGGGGGCCTTCTTCTCGTTGTCAATCAACCCTGCGACCTCACTCTGCTGCTCGGTGCTCAGCTGGAACTTGGACAGGAAATCGAATGCGGCCTTGTTCTTTGCTTCTAGGTTCGCGCTGGCAGCCTTGTACAGCACGTCGACCGGGTAGTCACAGGCGTAGCTGCCGTCGCCAGCAGCCGCGGACGCAAGACATTCGTCGGTCACGTCTGGCAGTTTGACCTCGACGAGGTCAACTAGCAGATGCTTCCAGTGCGGCTTCCAGAACTGCATCAGCAGTGGCTTCTTGTCGGCGATGGACTGGTCGATAGCAGTGAGCAGTGCACTCTCGGAACCGGCGACGACGAACTTCAACGGCAGGTTCAAATTCTTGATGATCTGCTCGTCGTACGTCACGAAGCTCGGGTCTGCAAAGAGGAACTGGCCCAGGTCGCCCGTTTCCGCAGTGGCGAACAGCTTCGCCAGATCCGTGTTCTTGAAACCCTCCCAGGTCTTCAACTCGGGGTGTTCGTCGACGACAAACTTCGGCACGTACCAACCGATCTTTGCCTTCGGGCCGAGCAGGCCGAGATCGACGACACTCTTCTTCTCCTCGATGTACGTCTTGTGATCGGCGACGTGACCCGACGGCCAGATCTCCAGGTTGGCGTCGAGATCGCCGGAGTCGAGACCGACCCAGGCCGCGTTCTCATCGAGCGCAACGAGCTCGGTCGGAGTGCCCAGCTTGGACTCCAGCACGACCTTGGCGACGTTGGCGTTGACGGCAGACCCGGTCCACGCATTCACGGCCAGCTTGATGCCGGCTCCGGCCGCCGCGGCAGGTGTCGTATCGCCGGCAGCGGGATTTGTGCCCACGGCCCCGGCGGCAGTCGTGCCCGCCGCTGCAGTCGTGGCGCCGCTCGACTTGCTGTCGCTGCCACAAGCCACAGCCACGAGCGCAAGCGCAACTGCAGCGGCCCCGAAGCGGGCGGATGTACGAATCCTTGTTCTCATATTCTCCCCTTTGGCCCCGAGAATTCGAGGCGAGTTCACGATTTGCGATTCTCCGGCGCCGACTTGTTGCCCCATGCCTGGGTGAGTCGATCGAGGATCATCGCCATCAGAACAATACTCACCCCGGCGGCCACGCCATCACCCATCTTCAGGTTCGGTTTTGTGAATCCGCCGAGTGCTTCGAGACCGAGCGCGCCGCCGCCGATCAGGCCGGCGATGATCACCGTGGCCAGCACCATCAGGATCACCTGATTGATCCCGAGCATGATCGCTTTGAATGCCAACGGGAGCTGCACCTTGATCAACTCCTGGCGTGGTGTGGCCCCGAACGAAATCGCCGCCTCGCGTGGCGCGAAGGGCACTTCTTTGAGGCCGAGGCTCACCAAGCGGATGCCCGGCGGCAGGGCGTAGATCACTGCGGCGATCACACCTGGCGTGCGACCGACGTTGAACAGGAAGACGACTGGCACCAGGTAGACGAATTGCGGCAGCACCTGAGCGGTGTCGAGGAAGGGTCGCAGAGCCGTTTCCAACCAGCGCGACCGGCCGCTCCAGATACCGATCGGAATGGCAAGGCTGACGCTGATGACCACGGCGACCAGAACTTGGCTGAGGGTGTCCATGGCCAGGTCCCAGTTGTTCATCGCGGCGATGCCGATGAGTGCGAGCCCACAGAGGAGGGCAAGTCGCCAGCCCTTGCTGATCCAGCCGATGATGGCGAAGAAGGCGACGACCAGCCACCACGCCGCGGACTGCAAGACGCCGCGGATCGGGTTGAGGATGTCGCGCACGAAGAACGTGTTGATCGAATCCGTGCCCCCGATCAACGGCACGCCGTGACGGGCGTGCTCGTTCAGCCAGTCGATCGCAGACTTCGCCCATGAACCGAGACCGACTCGCCACGAGGGGAAGTCCTGAACGCTGAGCACCTTGGCCCCCAGCGCCGCCACAACCACCACGCCGACAGCAGCAGCCCATATTCTGCGGCGATCGACGACCCACACCGTGACCGGGCGACCGTGCCTGAGCGCTCGCTCGCCGGTGGTGATGCGATCGAGGGCGATTGCCGCGAACACGATCGAAAAGCCACCCGAGAACGCCAGCTTGGCGTCGAGTTTTTGTAGGCCTGCGAGGACCACCCCACCGACGTCGCCGGTGCCGATCTGTGATGCGATCACGACGATGCCGAACGCCATCATGATCACTTGGTTGAGGCCGAGCAGCACCGTTCGACGCGCCAGCGGAAGCTGCACCTTGCCCAACAACTGCGGCCCGGTCGAACCGAACGATCGGCCGACCTCGGTCGATACGACAGGCACCTGGCGTAGGCCGAGGCTGGTGAGGCGGACCGCCGGCGGCACCGAGTAGATCAATGTCGCCACGACAGCAGCGGGAATGCCGATACCGAAGAACGCAACGCATGGGATGAGGTAGACGTACGCGGGCATCACCTGTGCAGTGTCGAGTATCGGGCGCAGACGGCGCTCGGCGCCGTCCGACAACCCCGACCAGATGCCCAGCGGCACGCCGATCAACATTGCCAACGCAACCGCCACGGTCATGATTGCCAGCGTGATCATCGTCAGATCCCAATAGCCGCACAGTCCGACCGCAAAGATCGCGGCAGCGGCGAAGACCGCCGTGCGCAGGCCGGCGCGCATGTATCCGATCACGAAGACCAGCGCGATGACACCGGTCCAGTGCAGGACCCGCAGCAGCGACAACGCCCGCTTGACGCACCACGTGATGCCGGTGCCAACCGACTTGATTGCGTCGAGCACCAGGTTGCGCCCGGTGTTCTGCGTGATCCAGTGGTATGCGTCTTGCGCGTGACGCTGCACGTGTAGGTCGAGCCACGTTGGCACGTCCTGCCCACGCGTGATCTTGTACATCACGATTGCGACGATTGCTGCGGCGCCTGCGCCGAGCATCACCAGCGTTTGGCGAGAGATCGCCGTCGTAGCCGGCGTCGGCACGGCAGGTACTGCCTGGGTCATTCGGCGCCGCCGGCGATCATTGACAACACGTGCACTCGATCGACGCAGCCGACTTCCTTGCCCGCGGCATCGACCACTTGAACGGGGCGTTCCGAGTGAGCGATGAGTTTGACGATGTCTCGGACCTTGGTGCCAACCACCACTGATCCGCAGAACTGGTCGCCATTCACGTCGCGCATGACGTGTTCGACGGGTACGACGAACGTTCGCGGCACATCGCGAACGAAGTTCTCGACGTACTCATCGGCAGGTTCGACCACAACAGCCTCTGGCGTTCCGACCTGTACGAAACGACCATCCCGCATGATCGCGATCCGATCTCCGAGGCGCAGTGCCTCGGAGAGATCGTGGGTGATGAACACCATCGTCTTGTTGACCTCGCGACGCAGGCGCACCACCTCGTCTTGCATGTCGCGACGGATCAGCGGATCGAGCGCCGAGAACGGTTCGTCGAACAACAAGATGTCGGGGTCGGTGGCCAAGGCCCTGGCAAGGCCGACGCGCTGCTGCTGCCCGCCGCTCAACTGATGGGGACGGTAGCTGCCCATCTCCGACAACCCGACCAGCTCCAAGGTCTCGTTGGCCTTGCGACGACGCTCGATCTTGCCGACACCGCGCACCTCCAGGCCGAACGCGACGTTGTCGGTGAGCGTGCGGTGAGGCAGCAGGCCGAAGTGCTGGAAGACCATCGAGACCTTGTTACGACGCACATCGAGCAACGTCTCCTTGTCGGCCTTCGTCACGTCGACGTCGCCGATCCGCACCGTTCCGACGGTGGGTTCGATCAGGCGTGTGAGGCAGCGAATGAGAGTCGACTTGCCGCTGCCGGACAACCCCATCACGACGAAGACCTCACCGGGGGCAACGTCCATGTCGATGTCGCGCATCGCCACGACGTTGCCGGTTTGGGCCTCGAGCTCCTTGCGAGGCAGGTCCGCCAGCTGGGACCCGACCACGCGTTCAGGTTTCGGTCCGTACACCTTCCACATGCCGCGCACGGAGATAGACGGGTTGGTTTGCCCCACGGCGCCGATGCTAGTCATACGCTGGCAATCCTCCCGACGAGGCACCACACCGGAAGGCACGGCAAGTGACGGAGCAACCAACATCGGCTCGGGCCGTGATCATCGGCGGCGGGATCGTTGGCTGTTCGACCGCGTATCACCTCGCCAAACTCGGCTGGACCGACACGGTCGTGCTCGAGCGGCACAAGTTGACGTCGGGGTCGACCTTTCACGCCGCTGGTCTCGTCGGACAGTTGCGCAGCAGCGCCAACATCACGCAACTGCTCGGCTACTCGGTGGATCTCTACAAGCGGCTGGAGGAAGAGACCGGCCAGGCAACCGGATGGAAGATGAACGGCGGTCTCCGGCTGGCCTGCAACGACGAACGGTGGAACGAGGTCAAGCGGCAGGCGACCACGGCCAAGTCCTTCGGTCTCGAGATGCATCTGCTCTCGCCCGATGAGGCGCAGGCGTTGTGGCCGCTGATGACCGTCGACGACGTGATCGGCGCGGCGTTCCTGCCGACCGACGGCCAGGCCAACCCGACCGATATCACCATGGCCCTGGCCCGAGGGGCACGCCAGGCCGGGGCGACGATCTGCGAAGACACCGAGGTCGTCTCGATCGAGGTCGAAGATGGAACCATCCGTGCGGTCGTCACGTCGCAAGGTCGCATCGAATGCAGCGTCGTGGTGTGCTGCGCGGGTCAGTGGACACGGTCGCTGGCCGCAACCGTCGGCGTCAACGTGCCTCTGGTGTCGGTGCAGCACCAGTACCTCATCACCACGCCATTCGACCCGCCGGTGCCGCGCGACCTGCCGACGTTGCGCGATCCAGATCGGCTGACGTACTACAAGGAAGAGGTCGGCGGTCTCGTGATGGGCGGATACGAACCGAACCCGATCCCATGGGCCAACGACGGCATTCCGAAGGATTTCAACTTCAAGCTGCTCGACAGCGACTTCGATCACTTGGCGCCGACCATGGAACTGGCGATGGGCCGTGTGCCTTCGCTGCAGACTGCCGGGATCAACGAGCTGATCAACGGCCCCGAGAGCTTCACCCCCGACGGCAACTTCATACTCGGCGAGGCACCCGAGCTGAAGAACTTCTTCGTCGGCGCCGGTTTCAATGCGTTCGGCATCGCTGCCGGCGGTGGCGCGGGCATGGCTCTGGCCGAGTGGGTACATCGCGGCATCGCACCGTACGACCTATGGGTGGTCGACATCCGGCGCTTCGGTCGCCCGCATCAGGACACCGACTGGGTGCGCACCCGAACACTCGAGGCCTATGGCAAGCACTACACGATGGCTTGGCCGTACGAAGAACACGACAGCGGCCGCCCGTGCCGCACATCACCGCTGTACTCGCGCCTGGTCGACGCCGGTGCGAGCTTCGGCGAGAAGCTCGGTTGGGAGCGACCCAACAGGTTCGCGTCGACGGAGCGCGGTGAGACGCCGCACGACGTCTACAGCTACGAGCGACAGAACTGGTTCGACGCTGTCGGACGCGAGCATCAGGCCGCTCGCGAAGCAGCCGTGCTGATCGATCAGACGTCGTTCGCCAAGTTCGCGTTGAAGGGATCCGATGCCTTGGCGGCCTTGAACTGGATCTGCTCGAACAACGTCGACAAGCCGGTCGGCTCGCTCACGTATACGCAGATGCTCGACGACTCTGGTGGCATCCAATGCGACCTGACGGTGTGTCGGGTGGCCAACGACGAGTTCTACATCGTGACAGGGACGGGCTTCGCCACCCACGACTTCGACTGGATCCAGCGGTCGATCCCAGAGGGTATGAACGCCCAACTCTTCGACATCACCTCGGCCAACACCGTGCTGTCCCTGATGGGGCCGCGGTCGCGCGAGATCCTTGGCGCGGTCACCTGCGCTGATGTCTCCAACCAGTCGTTCGCCTTCGGAACTCAGCGGGTCATCGGGATAGCCGGATGCCCCGTGCGGGCGCTGCGGGTCACGTATGTCGGTGAGCTCGGCTGGGAGCTGCACCTTCCCGTCGAATACGCCACGACCGTCTACGACACGTTGATGGGCGCGGGTGAAGCGCACGGGTTGACCAATGCCGGCTACCGGGCCATCGAGAGCTGCCGTCTGGAGAAGGGCTACCGGGCGTGGGGCAGCGACATCGGGCCCGACCATTCACCGCTCGAGGCGGGGCTCGGCTGGGCAGTGAAGCTGCGCAGTGAGATCGCGTTCCGCGGACGCGACGCGGTCGCGGGGCAACGGCGAGATGGCGTTCGCAAGATGCTTGCCGGCTTCACGTGTGATCCCGCTGTTGTCCTGCTCGGCAGGGAGACCATCTACCGCGACGGCCAACGCGTCGGCTGGCTCACCAGCGGCGGTTATGGCTACACGATCGGCCGCTCGATCGGCTACGGCTACGTGCGCAACCCGGGAGGCGTCACCGCCGACTTCGTGACCGGCGGCAGCTACGAACTCGAGGTCGCCGGCGACCGCGTCCCCGCGGCGGTCTCCTTGCAGCCGTTCTACGACCCCGCCAACACGAGGGTGAAGTCATGAGCGTGCCGTCTCCGGCGCGGGTCGTGATCATCGGCGGGGGCATCATCGGCTGCAGCATCGCCTACCACCTCACCGCGATGGGCGAAACCGATGTCGTGCTGCTCGAGCAGCATCAACTGACCGATGGAGCAACGTGGCATGCGGCCGGTCTGGTGGGTCAGTTGC
>JANPGV010000139.1:0-4389 GCA_031424145.1 Ilumatobacteraceae bacterium | reverse complement strand
CGATTCCGATCCCCGACGACGTGGTGGCTCGCCTCTTCCATGCAGCGTCCCTGCTGCGCGAGCACCGCGGCGACGGGCACATCGCGGCCCTGATGATCGAGGGCGTCGGCGGCCTCGAGGCGCATGTGCTCTTCGCCCTCGACATGAACATGCCCGCGGAGAAGTTCGGACGCATCCACCATCTTCCGGCACCGCAACTCGCTGCCGTGATAGACGGGATGCGCGATCGCGGCCTGATCGGGGATGACGGTTGGCTCAGCGAACAGGGTCGCGCCGTCAAACAGCGGGTCGAGTCGCTCACCGACGACCTCGCGGCGAAGCCCTATGAGAGCCTTGAGCCGGGCGAGCTCGACGAACTGATCAACACCCTCGAGCCGCTCGCCACGCTGCTACTCGCCGCCCAAGACTGGAGCTGATGTCGATGGCGGTTCAGTCCGCGAGGTAGTCGGCGAGCCAGTCGACGCCGCGGTGGGTGTCTCACCTGCCAGTCGGTTGCGTAGTTTCTTGCAGCGCAATACCGGGCCCCGTTCCGGCAACGCGATGACCGCACACTGCCTCGACATGGGGCGATGGCAGGCATCTAGCCGCTGGTCGCGCTCACAGGCGAGCGCGGCTCTGGGCCGGAGCACGACCAGTGTGGCTTGTGAAAGGCTCTGCGGTTGATGACGGTGAGATGGGACCGGGTTATCAGGTACAAGTATCAGCGGGACGGCGATGTGTCGGACGACAAGCTCAACTTGCTCATCTTGGAGATCTCATGGCGGACCGGATCCCAGCTGATACCGCCGCCGACCGTCTTGTTTGATGATCGGGAAGCAGGAGTGGCGGTGTATCGCTTGATCGGCGAGGAAGATGACCACCAGAGTTGATGTCGGCCAGGGGCACATAGCAACGGCGCGGAACTCCGGGCGCACGTTGAGGTGCCCGGCTATGAGCCGAGGGCCGGGCGTCCAGGCCATCGCCGCGAGCGCAATGGCCATGCCTCGCGCAGCCACTGGTCGATCTCAACGGCCAGATCCTGGTCCCGTTCAGCGCGTGACGCTCGGACCCATGACCGAACCATCGCGTCAGCGGCACCACTGCCGTCGGGGTTGATGTAGACGCATCCGATCACCTCATCGCCGTCCAGCACGCTGTACGCGAACGCTTCACCGGCGACGAACTCACGCCGATGTTGCTCCAGATCGGAGAGGTTCTGGTCCAACGTCATCGGCGTCGGCCAGTCGTCACCTCCCCAGTCCGGCTGCGCAAACCCCGCCGTTGCATGGATGTGCTCGATACTCGACATCCACGCCTCGTAGTCGCGTTCGTTGTGCACCGCCGCCAAGATCTCCAGCCGGAACCAGGTTGTCGAGAGCGGTACCGGTGGGTCGATGACGCGCGCGAACACAACCTCAGTCTCCCCGAACGCCGTCGCCGCAGTCGACTTCAGCGCCCCCCGCCGACGAAGAGGCTGCGCGGTATGGGCCAACCGAGTCAAGCAGCTCTCGGGTCCGGAAAAATCAGGCAGTTACGGGTCCGTGGTTAGCGTGACCTCGGCCCCCGACACCTCTCCTCCCAAGAACGCGGAGGGAGGATCGACGGGCGCGCCGGACGACGTTCGCGCTTAGAGTCGAGACGTGGTCGGCGGGTCGTCGACCGGACAAGGAGACCGACATGGCAGAGCATCCCAACGTCGCTATCGTCCGCAACGCCTACGAGTCGTTCGCCAAGGGCGATCTCGACGGAGCGTTGGCCGACCTGGCCGACGACTGCGTGTTCCACTTCGGTGGCGATGGCCCGAACAGCGGTGACCACAAAGGCCGCGAAGCCATCACCGCGGCGCTGATCAAGAACTTCGAACTCACCGCGGGCACCCAGGCCCTCGACATCAAAGGCATATACGCCGACGACGACCACGCCGCCGTGGTCCTGCACGAGACGGCGAGCCGTCCCGACGGCGCGTCGATCGCGGTGGACGAGGTGCACGTCCTCCGACTTCGTGACGGCAAGGTCCTCGACCTGTGGGACCTGCCCGAGGACATCCAGGCGCACGACGACTTCTTCGACGGGAAGTAGTCGACTCAGCTAGTAAAGCCGATCGGCACGCATGCGCTCCCTGAACCAGCGTTCTGAGATGGTCCTCGTCCATAGGGGGAGCGTTTGTTGGGACTGTGAGTTATCGCTTCGCCGGTAACCGACGCTGATCTCAACGCTTCGCTCACTGGAGTGGTGGCGACGCTCGGTTCGCGCATTCTGATGGTTCGCGTAGTCGCGTGGTGGCGCCGATCTGTAGATATTGCGCGGCCCTACCGACGCTTCGGCCACGCTCAGCAGGCCGCTCGGCCGCTCGGCCGGTCCGCGGAGCCGGTTGGCGTCGGATCGCTAGGGTTCGGTGATGCCGACTGGTGGTGGTGATTCGTATCCTCTGCCCGTCGATTCGGATCTCGCCGAGGTGGCTAGGGCCGTGCGGGATTCGGGTCAGTGGGCTTGGGTCGTCGATTCTCAGTGGCGGTGCGTGTACGTCACGGATGAGTTGCGCCGCTCCAACGGGGCAAATGAACAGCTGGTGTCCGTTGCGCTTGGTGAGCACATGTTCGGGCCTGCTGCAATCAGAATGGCGGAGCGTTGGCCGGTGGGGACGAACAGCGTTGAGCTGTATCGGGGCTTCTTCCGCGGAGTCGGCGGCATGGTGATCGCCGACACTCCTGGTGGCCGTGAGGAACTGCGCCGTTTGGTGGACGCGAGGCTGGCAGACCTCGTCGACGACCTCGTCCCGATCGATGACGTGGCGATGTCGCAGGTGCACAGCGGAATGAGTGTCTCCGAGACCCACGTGATCCACCACGTCGTGCTGCGCATTCGTGGCTCGACCGGCGAGTTGGCCGGCACGGTGCTCATCGGCAAGCCCGCAGCGGGCATGGACACCCTCGCGGCGATGACGTTCAACAGCGATCCCCGGCATCTCGAGTTGATGCGCCGGGTCGGGCGAGCGGCGCGCCGGCCGGCGGCGGTGCTCTTCGCCGATCTCGAAGGCTCCTCGGCACTTGCGAAACGGCTCTCCACTGCGAGCTACTTCGCGCTCGGTCGCCGTCTGGTTCGCGCCGCGGATCGTTGCGTCATCGATGCAGGGGGACTCGTGGGCCGTCACGTCGGCGACGGCGTCGTCGCGTTCTTCCCGGCGGAGCTCTCCGGCTCGGAGTCCGCCGCTGCCCACGCATGTCTCAGGGCCGCACTTGCCCTCACTGCGGCCGTCGCTGAGGTCGCTGCACGAAGCGAAGTCCAAGCCGATGACATCGTTCTGCGATTCGGTCTGCATTGGGGATCGAACATCTACATCGGAGCCATCACCACCGCAGGCCGAACCGAAGTCACGGCGCTCGGTGACGATGTCAACGACGCCGCGCGGATCGAGGCCTGTGCGACCGGAGGTCGAACACTGGCGTCCAAGGACCTCATCGAACGCCTCAACCCAGACGACGCCGCAGAACTCGGAATCGAACCCGATCGACTCACGTACGCCATGCTCAGCGACTTGGCGACAGCAACCGACAAAGCCCGCCGGGATGCGCCGGCAATCGCAGTCTGCGACATCAGCACCCCACACCGCGTCACCTGACGGGCGACGCACTGCGTCGGACCCGCGTGAACCCGCGCGATCCTCCCGGCATGAAGCGGCGAGTCGCCTCGCACAGCAGGGCACAACTGCGCCCGCTGACGTCGCCCCAGAGCGCGCGACCGGCAGGCGCGTCGACCGGTGCGATGTGTGTCGGATGTCGCCCGCGAATCGGGTCAGATCCGACTCACAGCAGCTCGGGAACGAGCGCGCACGGAACGAAGCATCTGGGCGCTCCCCGACGCGGCGTTTGGGGGCAGTTGCAGATCGAATGATCTGTGCGCGACTGCGGCTTGCGAGCAGCGCCCCTACCGGGCATTCGGCGCTAGCTGGCGAGGCCGAACATCGAACGCCCCGTGGAGCCCACTCCAGGCATCTCCCCTTTGATGACCTGACTCAATCCTCGCTTACAAGAGAGAGGGTCTCCGGCGGCCCGCAGAACATCAGAGCGACGTGCGCGCGACCGGCGCGTCGCCGCGTCGTTGATCCTCCGATGGGTTGGCCACATGCGGATTCGATTCGGTTACGAGAAGGCCGAACACCATCGAGTCGACGAATCTTCCGTCCACCCAAGCGGCCTCGCGCAGCACGCCCTCGGCACGAAACCCGACCCGCACGGCGACAGCGCGCATTGCCGCGTTGTCAGCGAGTGTGTCGAGTTGGAGCCGATGCAATCCGCGGGTTGTGAACCCGTATCGGCACAGAACGCGTACTACTTCGGTGCCGAATCCTCGACCGCGGAACGAGGGCCGCAATGAGATCCCCACGTTTGCCGCACGCGAATGCGTGTCAAT
>JANPGV010000138.1:0-9888 GCA_031424145.1 Ilumatobacteraceae bacterium | reverse complement strand
AGCAGGTCGCGCACGACCACGAACCCGTCACGATGGAACAGTTCGGCAGCGCGCTCGACCTCGGATGGATCGAGGATCTCGAGCCCCTTTATGCCGTTGTGGCGCCGGAGCTTCTCGCGCAGCTTCACGACGTTGGGATCGTCGTACGCGCGCGTCCAGCCGGCACATGCCGGATCACCGCCGATGAGGTTGTAGTGCTCGGGGGTGGTCTCGATGTCTTCGGCTGGGGGAGTCGCCAGCCCGAGCGGGTTGCTGTTCGTCGTCTGTGTCACGGCGCGGTTGGCGAAGCCGTTCGGAGGTACGGAAGAGTGCCAACCGAGTTGGTTGGGTCGGACCTGGGGGTCAGTCAATGTGCCGGACGATAATTGCTGCAGCATTGCGACGCCGCACCCGGCGCCACAACGCGGTTGGTTCCCGCGGTATCAAGAAGCCGGGCGTCGGCGGCGAGCCAGCACGAGGGCAGCTGCACCCACGACGAGCGCGACGCTGCCGATGAGTGGCGCTGCGCCGACGTCGTTGCCTGTCCTGGGCAGCGTGACGTTGGGGCTCACCGGGAGGGTTGTCACGGGAGCAACCGTTGCCACGGGAGCAGCCGTTGTCGTCGTGCTGGGCGCCGTGGCGGTCGATGGAATGCAGCTCGGCGCTGTGAACACGTTGTTGTCGAGGGTGACCGACCCGTTGCGGGCAAGTGCTCGTCCGTGCACGACCGCGCCGGTCTGGACCGAGATCGATGTGAGCGCCATGACGGTGCCTACGAACAGCGAGCCGGTTGCCAGGGTGGCGGAACTACCGACCTGCCAGAAGATGTTGCATTCGGACGCGCCATTGATGAGTTCGATCGAGCTACCCGGACCGGTGATCAACGTTGAATCGGTTTCGAAGATGAACACGGCTGCGGAGTTGCCCTGCCCGTCGAGTACCAGGTGTCCGGACAGGCTCAACGGCCCCATGGCGGTAGCCGCGTAGATTCCGGGGATCAAGGTCGAACCGACCAGATCCGGGTTGGTCTGGAAGAACTCGGGCACACGGCCATCAGCGTCGTTGTAGGCAATGGTCAAGTCACTCTGGGCTTGAAGCGAAACAGCGTTGGCCACCTCGGTGGAACCGAGAACTGTTCCGTTGGGAGGGCCGCCGAAGCCGACCACTGCCGGGCCAGGGTCCACGCCGAGGCTCTGGCCGAGAACAGAGGGGCCGGTGTTCGTGACCGTTTGCCCGCCGAGCACCGAGAAGTTCGCCGCAGTCGCCAGTGGCACGGTCGGGACGATCCCGGCGTTGGCTGTCTGGCTCACCATCAGCATCGCGGCGATGCTGACCATAGCGACCGGCACGGCCAGTCGCCGGGAGCGGCGACAGCGCGGTGTCGTGATCTGTAGGCGGGCGTTTCGTTTCATGCGGAGCTCCTGAGTCTTCGTCCCTCGTTGGTCCGGCGGCCGTGCCACGTTGCAGTGGAGTAGGCCCGTGACCGGGCGCCTGCTCGCGCAGGGTTGACCGTTGTGCGAAGAACAAGGAGTTTCCGACTTGCCCTCAAGTCCTGTACCCGGCAGGGTTCAGTCGTAGACATGCTTCGACTCAACGCACTTTTCGGGGGGGAAAACGGCAGGTAGTGGTGTCAAAGGCCGCAGGTGTGACGGTTGTCTCGTCCCAGTTCGAAACATTTCGCCGAGCCCATTCGTTATATTCGTAACGTATTCGTCATATACGTCACGCGTTCGTAAAGTGAGACTGAGCGGACGCACATCCCCAGCACCAATGGCGTAAGCGTTCGCGTCCCAGGACGCAGACGTGAACAACAAAAGTCAGGAGACAAATATTCATGCATGACGTTCTCGAACATGAATCCGCCGCCCTTTCGAGGGCAAGGGTGTCGCCAAGTCGGCCGACGCCGTCATATTCGCCCTCACATCACCCGAGTCATCACACGAGCGTTGTGGTCCTGTTGCCGCTGCGGCTGTTTCTCGCCGCAGGCTGGTTGCGAGCAGGCGCCGAGAAGTTGATTGACCCGCAATGGTGGACAGGCGCAAAGCTGCGCACGTTCGTGGGTGCGCAGCACGACGCGGCCCTGCCGTTCTTCCGTCCGGTGATGGACGGCCTCATTGCGCCGAACGCACAGTTCGTTGCCATCGTTGTCGTGGTCACTCAGCTGATGTGCGGTCTGGCCATTGCGATCGGTAAACCACTTCGGCCCGCGTTGCGTTGGGTCTTCCTGATGAACGTGGTGTTCATCATGACAGGCAAGGTGAATCCCTCGGCGTTCTACTTGGTGATGGAGATCGTTCTCCTGTTCGCCATTGCCGACGGAGTCATCAGCGTTCGTCCGAGCTCGCCTTCGAGGCGAACCGTTGCCGCAGCAGCCGTCTCTGCAGGCCTTGCAGCTGCCGCCGTGCCGTACATCCGGACCATCGAACCCGCCAAGGTGATCGAGGACCCGGCAATGATGCTGACGTTCACCGGGTTCATCATCACAGTCACCCTGTTGCTGCGATTGTCCGCCCACCGACCGCCGAAGACCTTCTATCTACGGCGTGTGTGGACGACGTGGTATGCAGGATGGATGCATGCCAAGCCGACGAAGCTCGTCCGTCATGAGTACGAGCGGCGGTACACGCTGCGTGGTACCGAGTTCGAGCCCCCAGCGACAGGGAGTGTGGTTTCCTCGCTGCCGCCGGAGCCGCTTCGTGCCTCGCCGCGCAGGATCCAGGATGCGTGGGCGTCCAGGGCGTCGCAGTAGATCAGGCAGTGTCAGTCGAATGAAGGCGTCGAGCGGATCCCCGCTCGACGCCTTCATGTTTTTCGGGCGCGTGGCCGGCTCCACGCCTTGAAGCGGAACCATGCCTGAGGCAACATGACGCATGCTCGGATCGACGGGTTCACTCAGTCGTCGATTCGACGTCGTGGCGGCCGTGCTGCGCCAGAAGGATCTGCGTCGCCTTCAACTGGGCTGGGCAGCGTTCTTTCTCGTCGACGGAATCACGCTGGTGGCGCTCTCGGTGTGGGCATTTCGGCACGCCGGCACCCGCGCAGTCGGGTTCGTCGGTCTGGCTCGTCTGCTTCCCGGCGCGATCGCGCTGCCCTTCGGCGCGTGGGCCGCCGATCGGTTCTCACGTCAGCGTGTCGTGACAGCGGTGTTCCTCGCGATCTCGTGCACCAATGCGGCCATCGCGGTGGCACTGGCACTTCGCGGGCCGGGAATCCTGATCTACGTCCTCGTCGGCGCGAGCAGTGTCGCCGCCACTCCATATCGCTCCGCCCATCTCGCCCTCTGTCCGCTGGTGGCACGGTCACCGGCGGAGCTCGTGGCGATGAACGTCACGGCCGGCACTCTCGAGGGTGTGGTCACCTTTGCCGGCCCCGCGCTCGCAGCATCGCTCTTGTTCTTCACCGGTCCGTGGTTCGTGGTCGCGGTGGCGGCCCTCGCGTCGCTCGTTGGACTTCGTGCTGTCTCGGGCATACATCTCGACGTTGATCCCTCGAAGGCCGTCCGCCGCGCGAACGACCGCCCCCTCGCGGCGATGATGGGTGGACTCCAGGAACTGCGACGAAACCACGACATGGCGATCGTCGTCGGTTGCTTCATCGTCCAACTGCTGGTGCGAGGCTTTCTCACCGTGCTGTTGGTGTCGATCTCATTCGACCTCGTCGGCCTCGGAAGCAGCGGGGTGGGTTGGTTGGCGGCCGCAATGGGAATCGGCGGTATCGCCGGCGCGTTCTACGCCGTCTCCCTTACGGGTCGGCGGCGGCTCGGCCACCCGTTCGCGCTGGCGCTCGTGTTGTGGGGCATGCCCATCGCTGTGATCGCCCTGGTGCCGAACAAGGTGGTCGCTCTGGCGGCAATGGTGACAGTCGGCGTCGGCAATGCCACGCTCGATGTCGCCGGGTTCACGCTGATCCAACGGCTAGGCGCGGACCGATCGCTCGGCCGCGTGTTCGGCGTGCTGTTCTCGTTCGGAATCGCGTTCGGAGGTTTGGGCTCGCTCGCGGCGCCGACTCTGGCTTCGATGCTCGGGCTGCGACCGTTCATGGTCATCGTCGGTTGTTTGCTGCCTGCCGCAGCGCTGGTTCTTCTGCCGCGCTTCAACGCCATCGATCAGCGTTCGGAGCCACAACCCGAGTTGGTCGCGCTGTTCTCCAACATCCCCCTGCTGGCACCGCTGTCTCCGACGACACTCGAAAAGATCGCGGCGCGTTGTGCTCTGACCGAGGTGCAGGCGGGAGATGTGATCATCTCGGAGGGCGACGCAGGCGATCAGTTCTACGCGATAGTCGACGGACAGGTGGACGTGCGTAGAGGCGGGGCGACGCAGCGCCTGCTCGGGCCCGGCGACCACTTCGGTGAGATCGCACTTCTTCGCAGCACCAGCCGCACTGCCACGGTCATTGCAGTGTCCGACGTGCATCTGGCCACTCTCGGCACGCCTGAGTTCCTCGACGCGCTGGCCAGCAGTGACACCGCCTACGGCATCGCCTGGCGGGCCACGGACGAGATGCTGGCCGGCCAAGGCCAGGAGTTGCCCACGTGAACCATGCCGTGGGTGGGCCCAGGATCTCGCGGCACGCGATCTCAACGGTGATGGCAGGCTGGATCTCGTCGTCACGATCAACGATCCACAGATCGGACTGTCGCTGAACGCGGGTCAGGAACCTCTCAACTGGCGGAAGGTGGTCGGTACGTCTCCTGCACCATCTCATCGATGCCCGCGCCGTCGTGTTCGACCGGCTCCATGTACAAGCGCCCCCAGGCAATTCGCTCGCTCTCGATTCCGAGCACAGTGGTCCCACGCATCTCGAACGGTGCACCATCATTGTGGGTTCCCGACCAACGCCATTCGGAGATCTCGACGCCGTCGCTCGCAGTTGTGGTCAGCAGGAGCTCGGCGCGGAAGTCCGGCACGCCCGCAAAGACGCCTGCCCAGTTCTCCCTGACCTGCTCACTGCCCGTGAAAGCCCGGCTGGGATGCGCTGGTTGCTCGCTGCGGTAATCCGGAGCAAACATGGATACGAAGCGATCTAGATCGTGCGAATTCATTGCCGAAAGCATCGTGTCGGCGATCTTGCCCATGACGGGCCCCCTTTTGCGGCGGTCACGAAATTCGTACGCGATCTTAGAAGACGACCCCTTGGACCGTCAGGATGATGATCGAGCGCACCAACACGGGCATACCAGTGACGCGCTCGCGCGCATCTCTCCAAAGACGGCGCTGAGCGCGCTCGTCGAGTCCATCCACGAACGGCGCGAGCTGGGCCATGCCCAGACGCCACGCGACAAGGTCGTCCGATGTCAGTTCCGGGAAGGCAACGCGCACCACTTCCGCCACCGCATCCAATAGCCCGGCGCGCCTGGCCACGTGCACGGCACCTTCGACGGTACTCAGCTGCGGCACGATGTCGCGGCGCAGCTCCTGGTACCACTCGGGCTCCACCCATCCCGCGTCTCGGGCCGCGTCATCGACGGCGCGCTTGGCGGGGTGGTCGTCGTCGGTCGCGTAGGCAGAGGCGACGACGGTGCCTGCGCGGCTTGTCACGCGCGCCGCCTCGCGCAGCGCGACTGCCGGATCGGTGACGTGGTTCAGCGAGAACGCGGCGACCACCGCTTCGAACACGCCGTCGTTGAACGGCAACGCGTATGCATCGCCGACACAGGCTGGTTCGTCTCTGCTGCCGTGGGCCAACATGCCGAACGAGGCGTCAAGGGCCACAACGTGTGCGCCTCGCCGGCGAATCGCTCGCGTCGCGGCGCCGGTGCCTGCGCCGAGGTCCAGCACAAGCGACGTGTGGTCCAGTGTCGGGCATCGGTCGATCAGCTCCGCCGCGAGCCGATCGTAGATGCGCTGGGGGCCTCGTTGCCACGCTGCGCCGGTCGCGTCGTAGGCCGCGACCACGTCACGGGTCATAGCCCCGCGAGGCCCTCAGCGGCGCGGTCGCACCACCAGCCGAGCTCGGCGTCGTCGCCCAGGGCCTTCTCCCAGCCGAACTGCACCACCGCGCCGAGCATCGCAAGTGTCAGCTGACGGTCCCACCAGTCCTCGGTCGCCACCCCGTGCCGTTCCAGCGCTGAGCGGAAGTCGGTCATCACTCGCTCCTTGCCGTGACCGGCGGGCAGCTTGGCCCGGTTCAACGCAAGGTACCAGCCCAGCTCGTGGCACGCCGGTCCGGCGCCGAGGTGCACCCAGTCGATGAGGACCGTGCGACCTCCGGAGGTGCCAAGGTTTCCGGCCTTCCAATCGCCGTGCAAGAAACACGACGGGGTGGCGGTGAGCGCGTCGGCCAAGGGGCCTACGTCGCGGCGCAGCGCGTCGATGCCTGTCGCCACCGCGCTCGGTGCGCGTTCAGCGAAGCGTGCCCAACCTTCGTCGGCGATCTGCGGCACCCGCTCGGGCCAGCCGAGTGCGCGGTCCCCGTCGATCGCGGCGTGACCGAAGAACTCCCACCGACCCGGGTACGGCATGAGCCCGAGGTCGTCGTGCCAACCCCACGTCGCCGCGCACATCGTGGCGAGATGGTCGATGAAGTCGAGGTGCTGCTCCTCCTCGAAGGCCACGTCGCCCAGCGTGGCGAGTGCGGTCGACAGATCACGCATGAGGATGGCCGCGCCCAGGCCGTCGCGGCCGACGCCGCCCGCCATACCGACGATGCCGTGATCGATCACCTCCGGGGCGACGTCGTAGAGCCCCGCCGCCCACGCACGGATTGGGCGGCAATCCACATCGTGCGTGGCACGCATCGCGAAGTCGTCGTCGATGTGCAGGTACTTGACGATCATCTGCTCTTCACCGAACCACACCCGCTCGAAGTGCGACCCGGACCGGCTGTCCTCAGGATGGAACGCTTCTCGCCGGCTCGCGCCCTCGAGAAGCTCGTCCACCGAGCCGGCAACGGTCCTCGGCCGTAACGACACACGCATCTCGCCCATCATCGTCCCACCTCCACCACCGACGCCAGCAGTTCCACGTGTTCGGTGGTGCATCGCGTGAGCGCTTCCTCAGTTGATCATTGGCGTCGCCCCGATGCCGGCGAGAATTTTCAACCGATCAGGTGTGAGCCGGATGTGCACGTTCGCGCAGTGCCGCTTGTTCGCTGTAGGTGAGGCGGAGAGTCATGGCCATGCGACGATGGTATCAGTTCGATACCGCACATGACTGCCGATCGGCGCTACCTCGGCAATACGCGGAACAGCGGAACGCGCACTCCGAATCGCGCGCATAACGAGGTCACGACGACCGACCGCTCCGAACGGTGCATCGGCAACTTGGGTCTGCGGACAGGCACACATCGGGCGCCGGCGATCCCAGCTCTTCCGCGCCTCAACCTGGCAGCTGTCCGGCGAGCCAGCTCACTGTGGCTCGGGCGTGTTCGACTGCTTCCTCGACGCTGGCGAAACGCAACGCTGAATGGCCCGAGATCGGTTCTCAGTTTGCATTCGACCAAGTCCTGGGACCACCACGCGGCAGCCACTGTGGGTCTACGTGAGCAGTTGGCCGACGAGCGCTTCGGCGAGCCAGCGCTCGTACCGCTCCGGAGACCACGCACGGTCGATGACGAACAGGTGGTAGAGCTCCGGAGAGGCGAGGGCGTGGATGACGTCGCCGGCGTCACGCGCGCGCAGGCCGGGGCGCAGCGCCTTCGCTCTCGCCAGCGCCGTGGCGACGCGTCCCTGGCCCTCCTGGCGTTGCCGCGTCAGCTCGTCGAGGATCGCTGCGGCATCCGTTTCGGCGCTGGCAGCGCTCACCAAGATGCGGTAGATGGGTGCGGTCCTGGTGTTGATGTCGACGCTGAGGGCTGCGAGCCGTGCCAGAGAGTCCTCCGGACGCGTCGCGTCCAGGAGCGAACGCACGTGACTCCGTTCCGCGACTGGAACCGGCTCGTCGTCGCCGGCGACCGACGTGTCGAGGAGGGCCTTGAGGATGCCCTTCTTCGACGAGAACAGCCGATAGACCGTGGCCTGCGGGATCTCAGACGCGACGCTGATCCCCTCAATGGTCGTCGCGCCGTATCCTCGCTCGAGGAAGAGGGTGCGGGCGGCATCGAGCACCGCCCGGCGTGCCAACCGTGTCCGCGCCTGCGGCGCCCGCGAACTGTCGTCTGCCATAGATGGGGAATCGAGCTACGTGCGTCGCCTGGCGGCCGCACGGCCGACGTTGAGATCGACGGCCGCTCGGATCAGACCCTTGAACGCAGGCTCGTCGAGCTTCGAACCCTCGACGATGTCGATCGCCCGCCTCGTGCCCGCATCGAGGCTGGCGTTGAACATGCGGTCGGGATCGTCGAGTGACGCTCCGTGCATGAACGTGACCTTCACCTTGTCCTTGTAGATCTCACCGGTGCAGATGATGCCGTCATGCGACCACGTGGGGACGCCGGCCGGGTTCGACGCCTTGGCCCACTTCGCCTCCTCGGCGACGTCGGCGTCGGTCTCCTCGATGAGCACGCGAATCCGGTCCAGCGTGTCGTGACGCCAATCGATGCCCGCCATGTCAGTGGCTCACGGTATCGCTCGGCAGGGCGGCGAAGTCGCGCTGCACCTTGCGGTACCACTTCATGCCCGAGACCGGGCGCCGCCACCGACCCTTCATATCGCGCAGCGCCGGCTCGTGATCGCTTCTCCCGGCCGCGACCGCCTCGCGGAGGTGGCGGTCCTGGGCTTTGATGATTTCGTTCGAGTCCTCGCCGACGAGGGGGAGCTCACACGCTCCTCCGAGTTGGCTGCAGGTCATCGTCTTCATGCATGTCTCCTTAGTTGTCCTGTCGATATGAGAGTAATACTCTCATATCGAGAGTAGTGCTGTCAATAGCGAACGATCGGGTCAGGTCATCGGAGCCTCTGCGAACCGACGGCGACTGCACGAGGAGCTCTGGCGAGCTGCCAATGCCGACCGCGTAGCACCACACAGAACGCGACGCAGAACGACGCCCGTGCCCGGACTCGACAACGCGCCAGAACGGCTCATGTGGCGCGGCCCCGTACCCGGCGGTCTGGACACTCTGGAAGTCGTGAGAGCCGACGTTAAGTTCAGTCCGTCTCGCCGCACTCGAGCGCGGGCCGGCGGTGTCCCGAAGTAGACCGTACGAGGATGTCGAGAACGGCCTCGCGGCTTCGTCTCACGGGCGGATGCGGCGACCGTCGCCCCTAGAACACCAAGGAGAGCCGACATGCCGATCCAGCGGATGGACAATGTCCTCATCGTTGTCGAGGACCTCGACGAGGTCGCCGCGTTCTTCGTCGAACTTGGGATGGAGCTGGAAGGCAAGGGGCCGATCGAGGGACGGTGGGTGGAGCGCGTGATCGGGATCGACGACGTCCGACAGGACGTGGCGATGCTGCGCACCCCCGATGGCCATGGCCGAATCGAGTTGGCGATGTTCCACACACCGAAGGCGATCAGCGTCGAGCCGAGGAATGCGCCAGCGAACACGCTGGGCATTCGTCGCATCATGTTCGCCGTCGACGACATCGAGGACGTAGTCGCGGGCGTCCGGCCATCGCCGCGAGCGCAATGGCCATGCCTCGCGCAGCCACTGGTCGATCTCAACGGCCAGATCCAGGTCCCGTTCAGCGCGTGACGCTCGGACCCATGACCGAACCATCGCGCGTCGGCCAGTCGTCACCTCCCCAGTCCCGCTGCGCAAACCCCGCCGTTGCGTGGATGTGCTCGATACGCGACATCCACGCCTCGTAGTCGCGTTCGTTGTGCACCGCCGCCAAGATCTCCAGCCGGAACCAGGTTGTCGAGAGCGGTACCGGTGGGTCGATGACGCGCTCGAACACATCCTCAGTCTCCCCGAACGCCGTGGCCGTAGTCGACTTCAGCGCCCTCCGTCGACGAAGAGGTCCAGCATCTCTTCGCGCGACTCTGGACATCCTGCGGCCGCGTGGGCCGGTTGATCGGTTGTCGG
>JANPGV010000137.1:0-25088 GCA_031424145.1 Ilumatobacteraceae bacterium | reverse complement strand
ACCCCGATCGGCGAGATGACTTTCGACGGATCCTGGCTGGGATCTTCGACGAAGCTCCACCAGAACGCCACATCAACCGAATCACCCAACGCGAGTTTGCGACCGAGCTCGGCCTCTAGAACCGGTCGCACCTGGTCGCTGATGAAGATCTCGCGATCGCCGGTCGGTGGGCGACCACTCGAGATCTGTGGCCGGTCGACATCGACGAACCGGCCGTCCGGCGACCCGATCACCTGGAGATAGGAGTCGACCGACGACTGCTCGAGCTCCGAAAGCGGGGCCGCCTTCGTCGCGCCGATCGAGGCGAGCATCAGCGCACTCCTGTGCACGGCGCGCACGCCATGGAACTCTCGGATGGCCTTGTCCATCGCCACCGAGGCGAGGCTCGGGTTCACCACCAGGTTGCTGACCTGGGCGCGGTGGATGTAGTCGGGATAGGCGCGATCCGTGCGATGAGCGGTGATCGCCGCGCCGAGCGCTGCTCCACCACCGACGGCGATGATCAGTGCCAGCGCCGCGTACGACCACGGCCTGCGCCGGAGCTCGCTGCGTGCAATGGTCGTGGCCGCACCGGACAGCATCGGTGCAGTGAACCCCATCGTGCAGGTGCGGGCAAGGTGGGCACCACGCGCTCTGCGTGGTACTAGCTTCCCCGAGTTGTTTACCGACTTGCGCCATTGGGAATTCCCGTCCCAGCGCCGTACCCGCAGCAGGCGAGTGCCGCTGACCAGGAGGTCAATCCAATGGGAGCACTAAGCATCCTGATGATCGCGGCGGGAGCAATCTTGACGTGGGCAGTTACTGACAACACAAGCGGTTTCGACCTCCACACGATCGGCATCATCCTGCTCGTCGTCGGAATCGTCGGGCTCATTGCATCGCTGGTCCGTGGAACGTTCATGGGTTTCAGCACCAGCCGGGAGCGACATGTGTCGACAGACGGTCGCACGGTCGTCGAGAGCGAGCGCACGACGGGTTTCTGATGTAGCGAGCGAGGTTGCCGCACGTCGACCGTCGCCCCTGGTCGCGTGCGGCAACCTACGCTGTCTGGCAAGAAGTCTTGACAAAGGTACGTAGGGTCATAAGGCCCTAACGAGCGGCCATTCACCGCCCTTACGGTGAAGCGGTGCCCTCACGGCACTGCTTCACCATTCCCAGGACAGTGCATGGATGCTTGGACAACGGTAGGGGATCTCGGCGGTCCCAGGTTCGACGGCGGCGAAGCGCGCGCGGCCGCGACGTTGCCAGTCGATGCCGAGGTGTTCGACCGGATCACCGACGGGATCCTGGTGCTCGATCGCAACTGGATCTGTGTGTTCGCGAACGACGGGGGAGCAGAGGCGCTCGGCAAGACCCGCGCAGACCTGGTCGGTCGAGATATCTGGGAGTCGTTTCCCGAAGCGATCGGGTCGACCTTCGACCGCAGCTATCGGCGGGCGTTCGAGATCCAGAAGTTCATCGAGTTCGAGGAGTACTACCCGCCCCTCGACAACTGGTATGCCGTCCGGGTCTTCCCGTCGCCTGCAGGAGTGACGCTCTACTTCCAAAACTGCACAGCGCGCCGCGTCGCCGACGACATCTTGCGAGAGGCACTCGAGAGCGCGCAGCTCGACGAGATGCGCTATCGAAGCCTGCTCGACGGCATGGCCGAGGGAGTTGTCGAGACGACGCCAACGGGCGACTTCGTCACCGCCAACCGCGCGTTTGCGACGATGCTCGGATATGCATCCGCAGAAGATCTGATGGCCAACGTCACCAACGCGATCGATCTGTATGTCGATCCCTCACAACGCGCTGTGGAGATTCGGCGTGCGGCCCACGCATTGGCATCGGAGTCAGCCGAGCTCGAGTTCCGAGGCAGGGACGGGGCGTCGGTGTGGATCCGTTCCCGCCCATCTTTGAGGTGCTCCCCGACAGGTGAAGTCATCGGCGTTCAGGCCATCTGCGAAGACATCACGGCCACCGTCGAGGCCCGCCGGCGATTGATGGCGATGATCGAGCGTTCGGCGGACGCCATCATCGGCACGACCACCGACGGGATCATCACCAGTTGGAACGGGGCCGCGGAACGACTGCTCGGCTTCACCGCCGAGGAGATCATCGGGCAGCCCGCTTCGTCGTTCTCGCCGCACGACAGGGTCTCCGAACAAGTCGGTATGCGCGAACGCCTGTGCGCCGGAGGCCCGCAAGAGCACCTCGAGACGACCCGTCGCTGCAAGGACGGCAGCCTCGTCGACGTGCTGATCTCGGCATCGAGCGAAACCGACAGGTCCGGGGCCGTGGTCGGGCTTTCGGTGCTGGTGCAGGACATCAGCGAACGCCGTGCCGCGCAGGCGGCACTGGAGCTGAGCCAGCAACGGCTGGCAGACGCGCAGCGAACAGCGCACCTCGGGAGCTTCGAGTTCGATGTCGTCGAGGGCGTCCTGACATGGTCAGCGGAGTACTACCGGATCCTGGGGCTCGACTCGCAGCTGCAACCGTCGGTTGCACTGTTCGGATCGATGGTCCATCCCGACGACCTGGTCGACGTCGATCGAGCGTGGCGGCAGGCGATCAAGCACGGTGTGCCGTTCGATCTCGAGGTCCGTGTACTGCGACCGGATACAGGCGTTCGCTGCGTGCGCTGCCGAGCTGTTCCCGAGGTCGACGAGAACGGCAACGTTGTCAGGATTGCCGGCACCATGATGGATGACACCGATCGGGCAGAGTTGGATCGGGTGCGCCGAGCTGCGGAAAACCAGTTCGAGATCGGATTCGTGCAGTCCGCAGTCGGATCGGTGATCTCCGACCTCAACGGGCTTCCGAGCCGCGTAAACCCCGCTGTCTGCGCGCTGCTCGGGCGCGAGGAGGCCGCGCTGATCGGCACCCGCTGGACGAAGTTCGACCATCCCGATGAGTTGCCGCTCGGCCTGATGGCTCAGGCCCGGGTACGTGCCGGCCACGACACATACGAAGACGAGCGTCGCTACATCCGGCCCGACGGCTCTGTCGTGTGGGCCTCCGTCCACGTCACCTTGGTGCGCGACGAATCCAATGCGCCGCAGTACTTCTACTCGCAGTTCCAAGACATCACCGAGCGCAAGCAGATGGAAGGCGAGCTCGCCCATCAGGTCCTGCACGATGCGCTTACCGGTCTGCCGAACCGGGCGCTGCTGACCGACCGCCTCGTGCACAGCCTGGCCGGCGCGCGCCGGCGAGGTACGCAGGTCGGCGTGATGTTCCTCGACATCGACGACTTCAAGGTCGTCAACGACTCGCTCGGTCACAGCTCCGGCGACGAGTTGCTGCGGCAGACGGGCAACCGGATTGCGGCCGCCATTCGACCGGGCGACACGGTGGCTCGCTTCGGCGGCGACGAGTTCGTCATCGTCGCAGACGACGTGTCGCTGACCGAGACGGAGCAGATCGCCGAGCGGGTCCTCGAAGCGGTGAGCCAGCCCTGCCTCGTGGGCAAGCGTGAGATGAACGTGAGCGCAAGCCTCGGCATCGCCATTGCCGACGCCGAGGCAACTCCGGAGAGCCTGCTCCGCGACAGCGATGCCGCGATGTACCGCGCCAAGGAGCGTGGCCGCGGCCGTGTCGAGATGTTCGACGATGCACTTCGCTCCAAGGCCGAACGGCGCATGGCAACGGAATCGGCGTTGCATCGTGCGCTCGAACGCGAAGAGTTCACCGTCCATTACCAGCCCATCGTCGATCTCACGACCGGCGAGCTGGTCAGTGCCGAGGCCTTGCTGCGATGGAGGCACCCCGAGCGCGGCCTCATCAGTCCGGACGAGTTCATCCCGCTTGCCGAGAAGAGCGGGCTGATCGTGCGAATCGGTGCCTGGGTGCTCGAGCAGGCCTGCCGCCAGTTGTGCGAATGGCAGCAGAACAAGCCGGCGATGACAATCGCCGTCAACCTCTCGGTGCGCCAGATCCTTGCTCCCGATGTCTCCCGACTCGTCGAAGATGTCTTGCGGCGAACCGGCGCGCCGGCGGAGGACCTGTGCCTCGAGTTGACGGAGAGCGTCTTCATGGAGGACATCGACTACTTCGGCACGACCCTGTCCAGCCTCAAGCAACTAGGAGTTCGACTGGCCATCGACGACTTCGGGACCGGCTATTCCTCGCTGAGCTATCTCAAGCGCTTCCCTGTCGACGCAGTCAAAGTCGATCGCTCCTTCGTTGTCGGGCTCGGCACCGACCCGCACGACTCCGCTCTCGTCGCCGCGATCGTGGCGATGGCCGCAGCCCTCTCCCTCGACGTCACGGCCGAGGGGGTCGAGACACGCACGCAGCTCGACATGCTCAGCCGCCTCGGCTGCCGTCGCGCCCAGGGCTACTTCCTGTCGCGGCCGATGCAGGCTGCTGGCATCACCGAGATCATCGCCGATGAGCATCTCTGGCGGGTCTTGTAGAGGTCAGCGCCTTCGATGGCGTCGGCGTTGCGGCAGGTCGTGCAGCACGATGCTGAGCAGCAGCCACACACCGGCGAGCGCGGCGATGAAGAAGCAGACGATCGCGACGCTGGGGTAGCCGAACAGCTTGGATTTCGTGTCGATCCTCATCAGCATCGCCGCACCGATGATCAGCGCAGCGATGATGAGGCCGGTGGTAACGCGGTTGGCGAGCTTCTGGATCCCGCGCATCAGCTCCTTCTCGTCGATGCCCTGGACGTTGAGCGTGAGCTGACCCTCCGCCAGTGCGTCCATCACCTTGTTGACGCGACCCGGTAGCCGCTCGACGAACTCCTTGGCATCCATGGCCGCGGCGAGCAGGTTTGCCGGAGAGGCACTGGCCAACATCTTCTTGCGCACAATCTCCCCGACGTGCTCGCGGATGGCTTCGTTGGGATCGAAGTCGGGGTCGAGCAAGGCGGCGACCTGGTCGAGGTTGAGGAGGGTCTTGCTCAACATCGTCAGTTCGACCGGCGGGCGAAGACCGCACTCGCCGGCGATGCGGGCCAGTTCGCCGACCACCCGACCAGCCTCCAACTGGCTGACACCGGTCATCTGGTTGCTCTGGACGACGAGGGCGACCTCGTGCTCGAACCGGACCGGGTCCCACGTCTCACGCTCTTTGCCGAGGCCGGCCATCACGTTGGCCGCCTCGACACCGTTCCCATCGCTCACCGCGACGAGCAATCGGATCAAGACGTCCTGCAACTGCGGGCTGACCCTGCCGACCATCCCGAGGTCGACAAGGGCAAGCCGACCGTCCGACGTGAGAAGCAGGTTGCCTGGGTGCGGGTCAGCGTGGAAGAACCCATCGACGAGGATCTGGTCGAGATAGCAGTCGAAGAGTTGCGACACCAGTTCGCGCCCGTCGACCTCCTGGAGGGCAAGCGGACCGAGCGAGCCGACGTTGCGGCCGTCGACCAAGTCCATCGTCAGGACCCGAGACGTCGAGTAGTCAGTGATGGGCTGGGGCACGACGATGAGGTCGTACCCGGCCAGGTTCGTTCCCAGAACGCGGAGGTTGGTGGCCTCCAATTGGTAGTCGAGCTCGGCCATGATCGAGCGGCGGAACTCCTCGACCATCCCCGTGAACGCATACCGGCGGCCCACTTCTGTGTGGCGATCGACGAACTCGGCCAGTTCCTCGATGACCTCCATGTCCTCCACCACCTGCTCGCGCACGCCCGGTCGTTGAACCTTGACGGCGACAGGGCGACCGTCTCGCAGGACCGCGTAGTGAACTTGACCCAGCGACGCGCTGGCCGCCGGCGTCGACTCGAACGACTGGAACGCCTTCGACATCCGCGCCCCGATCTCGTCGGTGACGGTGTTCTCGATGGCTTCGAAGGGGACCGGTTGGACATCGTCCTGTAGCCGGCTCAACGCGTCGAGATAGGCCGGTGGTAACAGGTCGGCGCGTGTCGACAGGAGCTGGCCGAGCTTGACGAAGGTCGGACCCATCGACTCGAGGTCGTCGGCGAGTTGGCGGGCATCGTCCGCCATTTCCCCGTCGTCGCTGTTCGGATCGGTCGGGTCGAAGTCTTTCAGCCCATCCGCGCGCCATTGCTTGACGAGCAGGGTGGCGATGCTCTTGTAGCGGGGAAGGTGGTGCACTTTCAGGGACAGAGCCATCCATCAGCGGGTACCCAGTCACGCCGCGGTCCAACCGTGACCAGGCCCAAAACACCTTCCGTGGTCAAGTGTGCGCAGAAAGTACCGATTTGTGTCCTAGAAACGACGCAGCTGCGCGTGTATAGGAGCGTGACCATGGAAGCACTGATCGATCCCCCCGGTGGACGGGCCGGCGCGGTTCTGCGAGCGCTGCCTGGGGTCCCGAGCAATCGGGAATCCGAGGTGCGGGCGCTCTACGAGGAGCGTCATGCCGAACTCGTCCGCTTTGCCACATTCATCCTGGGCGATGCCCACGCCGCGGAGGACGCGGCCCAAGAGGCGTTCACGCGTGTCTACGACGCGTGGGACCGGCTCGAAGACCCCGATCGCGCGGTCGCCTACCTCCGCGCCACGATCGTCAACCTCAGCCGCGGCCGGGAGCGCCATCGCCTCGTCGCCGAGCGCAACGAGTCGCCGCGACTCGTGCTCGTCGCCTCGGCCGAGGACGACGCGATCGGTCGGGTCGGTCGCAGCGCCGTCCTTGCCGCTGTCGCGTCGCTGCCCAGCCGCCAGCGCGCCTGTGTCGTGATGCGGCACTGGTTGCGCATGTCCGAAAGCGAGATCGCCACCACGCTCGACGTGTCGATCGGTTCTGTACGTACGCACAACAAGCGGGGCATTCAAACCCTGCAACGCAAATTGGGAGATTTCCGATGAACACCTTCGAAGACCGCCTCACCGTGATGCTGGACGAGGTCGCCTCGTCGGTGCACCCGCATCCGAATCCCGATGGGATCTTCACCCCGACGGTGTCGGTGGTAGCCAACAACGTCAAGATCTTCCGGCCGCGATACATCGCTGTCGCTGCCGCGGGGATCTTCTTCGTCGGCGGTTCGGCGTTCGCCATGGAGAAGATCACCAACGATCCACCCACGAAGGTAGTTCCGGCTGCCTCACCGGTGACCGAGCCCAGGCACGAGCCGACCACGACCACCCTCGCGTCCGTGGTCACGATCGCCCCAACGACGGAAACCACGCTGCCCTCCGAGTCGCCACACAAGCCCGTGCTCGCGCCCGTTCCACCGACCGAGCCGACGGTGGCGACCGTGCCCCCGACCGAGCCCACCGTGCCCCCGACCGAGCCGACCGTGGCGCCGGTCGTGATCGAGTTCACAGCAAGGCTCGGCGCCGACGGCCGTGCCAAGAACCCGATGACGCAGGGCTTCTACGGCAACGCCCAGCCTGGATCGGCGATTCACGTCGAGTCCCCGTACGGCGTCGCCGACACGACGGCCAACGAACTTGGCAAGTGGGAGGCAAAGCTGACGATGCCGGAGGTTCCGCCCGGTACCAGCGTCGGCGTGCGGATCACGTCGAGCACCAGCGACCGGGTTCGCGAGTTCTCACTGCTCCGCCCCGCTCCCGCACCTCCGACAACGGTGGCAGCCATCGAGTTCACTGCCTTCCTCGGGACCAACGGCCAGGCCAACACACCGATGACCCAGATGTTCTACGGCAACGCTCAGCCGGGCTCGGCGATCCGAGTCGGGTGCGACTGGGGTGTGGCCGAGACCGTCGCCAATGCGGACGGGATCTGGCAGACCACGCTCACCATGGGCGACGTGCCGCCGGGAACGGCGATCGGCGTGCGCATCACGTCGAACACGAGCACCCGGGTCCGTGAGTTCACCCTCCAACGACCCGGCACACCAGTTCCGCCCTCCATCGACTTCACTGCCACCGCTGCCTGGGCCACGACCGACGCCACGCCTCCGTTCGACGAGTACTTCGGCAACTCGACGGCTGGTGCGGTGATCTCACTGACCTCGCCCTACGGCTCCAAGCAGGTCCAGTCGAACGCCGAGGGCCACTGGTCCGCTCGAATCGAGTTCCCGGATGCGCCGGTCGGCGAGACGTTCAACGTCCACGTCACCAGCTCCAAAGGGACCGCGGTCTACGACCTCGCGTTGACCCGGGTGTCGCCCGGCTAACCCTCGTCGGCGGGGCTGGCCGGGCGGTTGCTACCGCTGCTCAGGGCAACCCCGCCGGAATCTGGCGGGCCAGCCTCGGCGAGTAGGCTCCCCCGCGAAAATGAGATCTAACCCGGGCACCCCAGATCCACTCCGTGGTAAGGGCCGTCGGCTGCGCTCGCAGTTGGAGCGCGAAGAGCCGATTCTCGCCGAGTTGTTCAGCGTCGAGCGGCTCGAGCAGCACGCGCACACCCTGGCCGCCGCGCAAAAGGTCACGGCCGAGCCGAACCGTGGGCGTGCGGTACAGCGCCGAGTCGCCGAGAACGGGCGGGTGCTGGTCGAGTCGTACCGGGTGCTGGCGCAGGCGATCAAGGACGAACGATCCATCACGCCGGCGGCTGAATGGCTCGTCGACAACTTCCCGATCGTCGACGAGCAACTCCGCGAGATCCGCGACGACCTGCCCCCGGACTACTACCGCGAGCTGCCGAAGCTGATCGAGGGCCATCTCGCCGGCTATCCGCGGGTCCTGGGCCTGACGTGGGCCTACATCGCTCACACCGACAGCCGATTCGACCCCGACAGCCTGCGGCGCATGGTGCGTGCCTATCAGGAGGTCGAGACCCTGACGATCGGTGAGTTGTGGGCCATTGCCATCAGCCTGCGCATCTTGCTCGTCGAAAACCTCCGACGCCTTGCCGAAGAGATCGTCCGCAGCCGCGTTGAACGTCAGATGGCCGACGAGATCGCCGACAAGCTGCTCGGCCTTGGCGATGCTCCGGAGGACGTCGTCGTCGCGTTTCGTCGCCTTTCGCGCACGGCCCTGCCGACAACTGCCCAGGTCCATCTCTTCCAGCGCCTCCGCGATCAGGACCCCGCGGTCAATCCGGCTGTGCACTGGCTGGAGCAGCAGCTCGCTACGCAGGGCACGAGCGCTGAAGAGTTGGTGCGCCACGAGCATCAGCGACAGGCGACGATGAACGTGACCGTGCGAAACGTGATCACGAGCATGCGGCTGATCTCATGGTTCGACTGGGCCGACTTCGTCGAGAGCGTGTGCAAGGTCGACGAGGTTCTGGAAAACCGAAGCGCCTTCGGCGAGATGGACTTCGCGACGAGAGACAGCTATCGCAAGGCCGTCGAAGAACTCTCCCGCGGCTCGGGCATCACCGAGGTCGAGATCGCCCACAAGGCGGCGGAGATGGCGGAGGCCGCGGTTCCCGAGGACGCCGCCGGCAACCGGCTCTCGTTGCGGCGCCGCGATCCCGGCTACTACCTCGTCTCCGACGGGCGTGTCGCGCTGGAGCGCGAACTGCGCGCCCGGCCGCCACTGTCGACTCGGCTGCGGCGCGCGTACGTGCGATACCCGGCCACCGGCTACATCATGAGCGTCACAGTCCTGGCCGCGCTGGCTGTGGCTGTGCCGTTCTGGATCTCGCGGCGTCAAGGTGCCACCGGGACCGACATCGCGATCGTGTCGCTCCTCGCGCTCCTCCCCGCTTCGGACTTCGCTGTGGCGCTTGTCAATCGCATGGTCACCAGGATCCTCGGCCCGGCGCGCCTTGCTCGGTTTGCTCTCGAAGACGGCGTGCCGACCGACCTGCGAACGTTGGTCGCCGTGCCGATGTTGCTGACCAGCGAAGAAGATGTCGAGGCTCTGGTCGGTGGCCTCGAGGTGCACTACCTCGGCAATCGCGAGGGCGATCTTCGATTCGCGCTGGTCTCGGATTGGCTCGACGCGTCAGCCGAGGAGATGCCCGGCGATGAGGAGTTGCTGGCCGCGGCGACGGCCGGGATCGACCGGCTCAACGAACAGCACGGCGAGGCGCCCGGTGGCGGCGCACGGTTCCTGCTTTTTCACCGCAAGCGGACGTGGAACGAATCCGAGAACCGCTGGATGGGATGGGAGCGCAAGCGCGGCAAGCTCCACGAGTTGAACGCGCTGCTGCGCGGCGCGACGAACACTGGGTTCTTCACGGGACGGCCGTCGTCGACCGCGCCGCCCGATGTTCGTTACGTCGTCACACTCGACGCCGATACGCGGCTGCCGCGCGGGGCGGTGCGGCAACTCGTCGGAACGATCGCCCACCCGTTGAACCAGCCGTACTACGACCCAACGGTCGGCCGGGTGACACACGGATACGGCGTGCTCCAGCCGCGGGTCACGCCGACGCTCCCGATGGACCGCGGTGGTTCGGTCTTTCAACGCGTGTTCGGCGGTAGTGCGGGCATCGACCCGTACGCGGCGGCGATCTCGGACGTGTATCAAGACCTGTTCCAAGAGGGCAGCTTCACCGGCAAGGGCATCTACGAGATCGACGCGTTCACTGCGGCGCTCGACAACCGGGTACCCGAGAACGCGCTGCTGAGCCACGACCTGTTCGAGGGCATCTTCGCCCGCGCCGGGTTGGTGACCGACATCGAACTGTTCGACGAGTTCCCTTCGAACTACCTCGTGTCGGCCACACGCCAGCACCGCTGGGCGCGCGGCGATTGGCAACTGCTGCCTTGGATCCTCGACCAGGCGCGCGATGCGCTCGGCAAGCGGACCCATCATCCGATTCCCGGAATCTCGCGCTGGAAGATGATCGACAACCTGCGCCGCACCGTCTCTCCGCCGCTCACCTTCGCCACGTTCATCGCGGCGTGGACGCTGCCCTCGGTGTCGGCGGGAGTGTGGACGACGTGGGTCCTGGCGACGGTGATCGTTCCCGCGGCTCTGCCCCTGTTGCTCGGGTTGCTGCCGCGACGTCGCGGCATCTCCAAGCGCAGCCACGTGCGCGACGTCATCGGAGACGCGACCCAGTTCGCCGCCCACTTCGTGCTCGGCTTCACGTTCCTGGCCCATCAGGCGTGGTTGACGGTCGATGCAATCGCCCGCACCCTTGTCCGGATCTACATCACGCACCGCAACTGTCTCGAGTGGGTCACGGCCGCGCAGGCCAAAGCCAGCCACGACCTTCATCGCGTGACGTTCTACCGTCGCATGGCCAGCGCGATCGCACTTGCAGTCGCTGCCACGGTCCTCGTGGTCACGGTGAAACCCGGGTCGTTTTGGATCGCTCTGCCATTCCTCGTTCTCTGGCTGGTCTCACCGTTCCTGGCTCGGTTCGTCAGCCTGCCGGTCGCCGAACTTGCCGGACCGGAGCTCTCGTCCAGCGAGATCGAGTTGCTTCGACTCACCGCCCGCAGGACGTGGCTGTTCTTCGAGACGTTCGTCGGTGCAGAAGACAACTGGCTGCCGCCCGACAACTTTCAGGACGAGCCGAAACCGGTCGTGGAGCATCGCACTTCGCCGACCAACATCGGGATGTACCTCCTGTCGGCGGTGACCGCACGGGATTTCGGCTGGATCGGCACGGTCGAGATGGTCGAACGACTCGAGCAGACGCTGACGACCATCGGCAATCTCGAGCTGTTCCGCGGGCACCTCTACAACTGGTACGACACGCGCGACCTGCGCACGTTGGAGCCGCCGTACGTCTCGTCGGTCGACAGCGGCAACCTCGCCGGTCACCTGTTGGCAATGTCGAACGCCTGCCGGCTGATGGTCGAACAGCCGCTGCCCGTCGGCGCCGCGCTGACCGGCATCGGTGACAGCATCACGCTGACTCGTCAGGCCGCCAGCGCGATCAGCGACGACCGCAGAAGCCAGACGCTCAGCTTGCGGCACGTGGTCGAAGCACTCGAGCAGCCGCCGGGCTCCCACGCCGTCCCGGCGACGCCGGCGGCATGGGCCAAGCGCCTGGACGAGCTCTCGACGTACTCGCGCACGCTGTCGGACGTGGCTACCGCGCTGATCGCACAGCACGGAGACGGTCCCGACAGCGAGCTCGTCACGTGGGCGGAGCGAACACGGCTCGCCGTCGCCAGCCACTTGCGCGATCTCGTGGTGTATCAGTCGCCGCCGGAAACGACTTCGTTCGCGACGCTCGGTGAACTGTGCGATCCGCCCGATCGGCCAAGTGGAGACGGCCCTCCCGGCGCGGCGATGCTGGTCCGACGCCTGCTGGCGATCGCCGAAAAAGCCGAGCAGATGTTCCGGGACATGGACTTCGACTTCCTGTTCGACCCCACCCGCAAGCTGTTCTCCATCGGCTTCAGGGTTCGTGAGGGATCACTGGACCCGAGCTACTACGACCTGCTGGCCTCCGAGGCTCGCCTGGCCAGCTTCCTGGCGATCGCCAAGGGCGAAGTTCCTCCGGAGCACTGGTTCAGGCTTGGTCGCCAACTGACACCGGTCGGTCGGGGATCGGCGCTGATCTCGTGGTCGGGGTCGATGTTCGAATACTCGATGCCGGCGCTGGTGATGCGCGCCCCGGAGAACAGCCTGCTCGAGCAGACCAACCGGCTGGTCGTCGCCCGACAGATCCGCTACGCCGCCGAGCTCGGCGTGCCCTGGGGTATCTCGGAATCGGGCTTCAACGCGCGCGACACCGCGCAGAGCTACCAGTACTCGAGCTTCGGTGTGCCAGGGCTCGGGCTGAAGCGCGGCCTCAGCGAGGATGTTGTCGTCGCGCCGTATGCCACTGCGCTCGCGGCGATGGTCGACCCGAAGGCGGCTGTCCAAAACTTCATCAGGCTGGCCAAGGAGGGAGCCGCAGACCGCTTCGGCTACCGCGAAGCGCTCGACTACACCGCCCGCCGTCTGCCCGAAGGCGCAAAGGTCGCGATCGTCAAGAGCTACATGGCCCACCACCAGGGGATGGCGCTGGTCGCACTCGGCAATGTGCTCAACAACAACATGATGGTGGACCGGTTCCATGCCGACCCGATCGTCGAAGCGACCGAACTGCTGCTGCAGGAACGGATGCCGCGCAACGTGATCGTGTCCCGGCCACGCGCCGAAGAGGTCAAGAGCGCCGCCGACGTGCGCGACACGAGCCCGCCGATGCTGCGTCGCTTCACTTCGCCGCACGACGCGATCCCGCGCACGCACCTGCTGTCGAACGGACGGTACGCGGTGATGGTGACGGCCGCAGGCTCGGGTTACAGCCGCTGGGGCGACATCGCCGTGACCCGATGGCGCGAAGACGTCACCCGCGACTGCTGGGGCAGCTACCTCTACCTGCGCGACATGTACTCGGGCGTCGTGCGATCCGTCGGTCACCAGCCGAGCGGTGCAGAGGCCGACACCTATGAGGTGACCTATAGCGAGGATCGCGCCGAGTTCGCACGTCGCGATGGGTCGCTCGTCACCAACCTCACCATCGTGGTCTCCGCGGAGCATGACGCCGAGATTCGGCGCGTGTCGTTGACCAACCTCAGCACGCATCATCGTGAGATCGAGCTGACGTCGTATGCCGAGATCGTGCTGGCGACGCAGGCCGCAGACGTCGCGCATCCCGCTTTCCAGAACCTCTTCGTGCAAACGGAGTTCGTGTCCGAGATCGGTGCGCTGCTGGCGACTCGGCGGCCGCGGTCCAGCGACGAGAAGCGCATGTGGGCAGCACACGTCGCGGCGATCGAGGAGGACCCCGGCGCGACGTTCCAATACGAGACAGACCGGTCCCGGTTCCTCGGACGAGGCCACACGGTGCGTACACCCGTCTCTGTCATCGATGGGCGGCCGTTGTCGAACACGGTCGGCCCGGTCCTGGATCCCATCTTCAGCCTGCGTTGCCGCATCAGGCTTGCTCCTGGCGCCACCGCGCACGCCATCTTCTCGACGGTGATCGCCGAGTCGCGCGAAGAGGTGTTGGACCTCGCCGACAAGTACCGCGAGTCGGCGACGTTCGAACGTGCTGCGATCCTGGCGTGGACGCAGGCCCAGGTTCAGCTGCATCACCTGGGGATCAGTTCGGACGAGGCGCAACTCTTCCAACGCCTCGCCAACCGCATCATCTACTCCGACCCGTCGCTGCGCCCGCCGGCGAACCTGCTGATGAGCAATCAGCGCGGCGCGCCCGCACTGTGGCCGTACGGCATCTCCGGCGATCTGCCGATCGTCGTGGTCCGGATCGACGAGCCGGAAGACATCGACATCGTTCGGCAGTTGTTGCGCGCTCACGAGTACTGGCGGATGAAGCTGCTCGCGGTCGATCTGGTGATCATCAATGAGCAGGGCGTCACGTACGCCGAGAACCTCTCCGGATCACTCGAAGGGCTCGTCCGCGCCAGCCAGTCGACGCTCGGCGCCGAAACTCACCCGGGTCATGGCGGCGTCTACATCCTGCGCGGCGACCAACTGCCCGACGCAGATCGCGTGCTCGTGCTCGCCGCGGCGCGTGCCGTGTTGCTGAGCCGCCGCGGCAGCTTGGCCGAGCAGGTCATCCGGTTGGAGCGTCAGGAGAGGGCCGCCCCGCGCGCGGCGCCACCTGAGCCGGCGAAGGTCGCGCCTGCGCCTGCCGGCTCACGCCCACAGCTCGAGTACTTCAACGGGCTCGGCGGCTTCGACAAAGCCGGCAACGAGTACGTCACGATCCTCGGGCCCGAGCAAGCCACGCCGGCGCCGTGGTTGAACGTCATCGCCAACGCGTCGTTCGGCTTCCAGGTCTCGGAGTCCGGGTCCGGCTACACGTGGTCGGGCAACAGCCGCGAGAACCAGTTGACGCCATGGTCCAACGACCCCGTCAGTGACCCGGTCGGCGAGGCGATCTACATCCGCGACGAGGACACCGGCGCGCTGTGGGGACCGACTGCGCTGCCGATTCGCTGCGACGAGTCGACGTACGTTGCTCGGCACGGCGCCGGCTTCAGCCGGTTCGAGCACCTGCACGACGGCATCCAACTCAGCCTCGTTCAGTTCGTACCGCTCGACGACCAAGTGAAGGTCTCGGTGCTGCGTGTCGAGAACCGATCCGGGCGAGCGCGGAGGCTGTCGGTCACGGCCTTCGCGGAGTGGGTGTTGGGCACGGCGCGAGGCGCCACCGCGCCGCGGATCGTCACCGAGCTGGAGCCTCAGACGCAAGCTCTGCTGGCACGCAACGCGTGGAACACGGAGTTCGCGGGTCGGGTCGCGTTCTTCGACCTCGGTGGGCGCCAGACTACGTGGACCACGGATCGCACCGAGTTTCTCGGCCGCAACGGCGATCCGGATCGACCAGCCGGACTGGATCGCGGGGTCAAGCTGCAGGGAGTCGTCGGCGCCGGCCTCGATCCGTGCGCTGCGTTGCAGACCAGCTTCGAGCTCGGCAACGGAGCGGCGACGCAGGTGGTCGTGCTGCTCGGTGAAGCGGAATCGGCCGGCCTAGTTGCCGACCTCGTCCGGCGTTCCCGAGCTCGTGATCACGAGGCGACGCTGCGCGAGCTCGCCACGTATTGGGACGATGCGCAAGGCACGATCCAGGTGCGCACACCGGACCGATCGATGGACATCATGCTCAACCGGTGGCTGACCTACCAGACGCTGGCGTGCCGTGTCTGGGCGCGTTCGGCGTTCTATCAAGCCGGCGGCGCATACGGGTTCCGCGACCAGTTGCAGGATGTCATCGCCCTCGTGACCTCGAAGCGCGAGCTCACCCGCGAACACCTGCTTCGTGCGGCCGCGCAGCAGTTCGTCGAAGGCGACGCGCAGCACTGGTGGCATCCGCCATCGGGGCGAGGTGTGCGCACGCGGATCTCCGACGATCGGGTGTGGCTGCCCTACGCCGTCGACCGCTACCTGGCGGTCACCGGCGACGAGTCCGTCCTCGACGAGATGGTTCCCTTCCTGGAGGGTTCGCCGCTGCGACCGGAACAGATGGACAACTACTTCCAGCCTGAGCGATCCGCGGACACGGCATCGCTGTTCGAGCACTGCGCCGCTGCACTCGACATCAGTTTGAAGGTCGGCGCTCACGGGTTGCCGCTGATCGGATCGGGCGACTGGAACGACGGCATGGACCGTGTCGGTCGCGAGGGGAAGGGGGAGAGCGTCTGGCTCGGCTGGTTCCTGCACATCGCCCTCGCCGCGTTCGTGCCGATCGCCGAAGCTCGCGGCGATGACATTCGCGCCAAGACATGGCGCACACACATGGAGTCGCTCGCGGTCGCGCTCGAACGACACGGCTGGGACGGTGACTGGTACCGACGTGCCTTCTTCGATGACGGCACGCCACTCGGTTCGGCGATGAACGTCGAATGCCGTATCGACTCCATCGCCCAATCGTGGGCGGTGCTCTCGGGCGCCGGCGAGCCCGCGCACGCAGCGAGGGCCATGGCCGCAGTGGACGAGTTCCTGGTCAGGCTGGGCGATGGGCTGGTGCTGTTGTTCACCCCGCCGTTCGACCACTCCGACGTCGACCCCGGCTACATCAAGGGGTACCTGCCCGGAATCCGCGAGAACGGTGGCCAGTACACACACGGTGCCATCTGGTCGGTGCTGGCGTTCGCGGCGCTGGGCGATGGCGACAAAGCCGGTGAGCTCTTCTCCGTGCTGAACCCGATCAACCACGCCAGCACGCGGGCAGGCGTGCACCGATACAAGGTCGAGCCGTACGTGATGGCCGCGGACGTGTACACGGAACCACCCCACGTCGGCCGGGGAGGCTGGACCTGGTACACCGGTTCGGCCGGATGGATGTACCAGGCCGGGATCGAGTGGATTCTCGGCTTCCGACTGCGTGGGACGACGCTGGTGATCGACCCTTGCATCCCGCGCGCCTGGCCAGGATTCGACATCGACTTCCGCTATCACAGCTCCAAGTACGAGATCGTCGTGGAGAACCCGCACGGCGTCAGTCGCGGCGTGGCCTCGGTCGAGCTCGATGACCAAGTGTTGACCGGGGACGGCAAATCGATCCCCCTCGCCGACGACGGCGTCACCCACAAGGTCAGAATCGTGCTCGGCTAGCAGTGGTGCTGGTACGACCGGCACGCTGCCAGGCAGCGCCCTCGCCCCGCTGCCCGGCCCGCCTTACGATCGTGCGGTGACATCCATGTTCGGTGCCGACACGCGTCTCTGGGCGCGCGCCGAGCTGCGCCGTCGGTGGCTGTCGCTGGTAATGCTCGGTGTGCTCGGCGGCCTCGCCGCCGGCCTGACAATGGCCGCGTTCGACGGTGCCAAGCGCAGCTCGACCGCGTACCAGCGGATGCGTGACGAGTTGCGCGCCGCGGACGCTGTCGTCTTCCCGAGCCAGGTCCTCATCGACGACTTCGATCCGCGCAAGCTTGACGGTCTGTCGGAGGTCGAGTCGTGGGGCGGGTTCTCCATCGACGCCAGCAGCATCGACGGGCTGCCGCCGTTCGCGACACCGCTCATCATCAGCGGAGCAGATTGGTTTTCGACGCTCGAAGGAGCCGACGTGCTCGAGGGCCGGCTTCCCGACCCGAGACGAGACGACGAGGCCGTCATCACAGCGCCGGTGTCTAGCGCCCTTCCGAGCTTGCGCGTCGGGTCGAAGCTGGTGTGGCGCAACCTGTCGATGGAGCAAGGTCAGCAGTTCGGATCCACTCTTCCCGACGGGTTCGACTGGACGACCGATGCCAAAGGTGTGGTGACGAACCTCAACATCGTCGGAGTTGTGCGCCTGCCGTTGGAATCGGTGGCCTCGTTTGCCTCCGACGGGTTGCTCCTTACGGGACCGGGTTGGGCGGCGGCGCACCTCGCCGAGACGCCGCTCTTCTTCACCAACGCCGTCGTTCGCCTGCATCACGGGGCTGCTGACATCCCTGCGTTGCAAGCGGACATTCAGCGGCTCACCGGTCGCGCCGACGTGCCAGTCAAGGATCTGTCGACGGACATCAAGCGCGTTCAGCGGTCACTCGACGTCGAGCACACGGCACTGCTGATGTTCGCCGGTGCGATCGCTGCGACCGCGCTCGTGCTCGTCGGACAGGCCATTACCCGAGCCACGTCGTCGGGTATCGCTTCGATGCCGGTCCTGCGCTCGATGGGTGCGACGAGCGGCTCGCTGATGTTCGGACTTATCGTGCCGATGCTGCCTACCGTCGTTACGACGGTGGTGGTCGCCGCGCTCGTGTCGGTGATCGCCTCCCGCTGGTTTCCAGTCGGATTGGCACGCAAGGTCGACCCCGACCTTGGGATCCATGTCGTGGCGGGCCGCGAGGTTCTCGGCCTGCTGATCGTGGCGCTGCTGGCGATGGCACTCATCGTTGCGACGGCTGCCGTGACGCAGCGTCGGAACCTGATGAAGCGATCGCAACGGACCAGGCTGATGAGCGCGGCGACGCATGCGGGTGTACCGGTGTCTCCGGCTATCGGCGCCAGCCTGGCCTTCGACGCCCCACCAGGTCGGGGCGGGCGGTCACGGGTCGCACTCGTGGCCGCGATTGCAGGCGTGGTCGCGGTGGTCGGCGCGCTGACACTCGTGCGCGGCATCGACGAAATCGTCGGCCATCCGGAGAGGACGGGGGCAAGCTGGGATGTGGTGGTGACGGGCGTTGGCACGATGTCCGACGACGAAGCTCTGGCACTTGTTCAGCAAGATCCCGATATCGCCGACGTCGCGATAGCCAGCCGCGCAGCGACGGTCGTGGATGGAGCCGACGTGCCGCTCTACGCGCTCGACATCCGCAAGGGATCGATGGCGTTCACCGTCGTTCGCGGACGCGCTCCGCAGGCCGACGATGAGATTGCGCTCGGCCCGGCGACGATGCGTCTGCTTCACGCCGACGTCGGCGACACCGTGAACATGGGACCCGACAAGACGGCTGTGCGGGTCGTCGGTGTGGCACTCCTCTCGCAACAACCGCACAGCTCCTTCGACGAGGGTGGTTGGATCACGCAGCCCGCGTACGACGCGTTGGTCGGGCCCAGCGTGGAGAACCAGTTCTTCGAGGAGGCCTTCCTCGGCCTTGCGAACGGCGTCGATGCCGACGCGGCGATTGGTCGCCTCCCTCCGAGCTGGGAAGCGGGCACCCCACAGGCGTCGCTCGACCTCGCCAACCTGCTGCAGGTGCGCAGCCTGCCCATCTATCTCGCCCTGTTCCTCGCCTTCCTGGCTGTCGGTGCCGTGGCGCATGCACTGTTCACCATCGCCCGCCAACGCGCGCACGAGCTGGCCATCTTGCGCGCCCTCGGAGTGACGCCCGGCCAGGCCGCAGCGTGCGTTTCCTGGCAGGCGATCGCCATCGGCACGGTCGCCGTGGCCGCTGGCCTGCCGCTCGGCGTCTTCGTCGGGCGTCGGGTGTGGAGGGGGATCACCGAGCAGTTGTCGTTCGTGTACGTCGGGCCGCTCGCCTCCGCGTTGCTGGTGGTCGCGGTGCCTGCGTGTCTGATCGGCTGTCTGGTGTTGGCGATCATCCCCGCTCGGGGCGCTGCACGTCGCGACATCGCCCAGACGCTGCGGCAGGAGTAAGGGTGCTGCCTGCTACTGCCAGGTGGTGCTGAAGCGTGCTCGGGCGTAGATCAGTTCGACCGTCTCGGCATCGGTCGTGTCCGGAAGCGACTTCAGCCAGACCAGCAGGCGACGCCGAGTCGTGACGTACACGTCCTTGGGCATTTGCCGCACTTCGACATCGTCGAGATCGACGAACGCGATCGCGGCCCGAACTTGCACGGGCTGTTTGCACGCGGCCGACAACAGGCGCTCCGATCGACGCGCCTCGTGGCGTGAGCTGCGCAGGTAGTCGGTGGGCCGTCCGTTCACCATCGCCCTGCACTCATCGACCCATGCCGTTCCCTTCGGGTGGCGTTTGGTGTTGAGGGTGATGACACCGGCCGGGCCGATCAACACATGGTCGATGACGCACTCTCGTTCGCCTAGTTCGACGCCGTGCAGCACATGCCACTCCTCACCGAGCCACGACAGCTCACGGGCGACCTTCTCCTCACCTTTTGCGTCGGCTTTCCAGGCCCGCTTCTTCGTGCCTTCGGCTCGCTTCAGGCGGGCAGCAGTTCCTGGGAAGTTGAGCGCCAAGTCTCGTGACGTGGGCTTGGGCTGCGGAGGCGCCGGAGCCGCTGCCGCGACCCGGGACTCCGGGCGAGGCGGAGCGAGGACTGTGAACGAGCGAGTCCACCGCTGCGCGGAGATTTCCGTCATGCTCAGTTATCGGCATCCGGGAGCGCGATCCTTATCCCCTTCTGTGCCTATTTCCGTAGATCAACGACCCATTCGGGCTCCGAGCTCGGCGCGTGACGTGATGCCCAGTTTGCGGTAGACGCGGGCCAGGTTGGCTTCCACGGTCTTCGGACTCAGGAAGGATCGCTCGGCAACCTGCCGATTGGTCAGACCGGTGGCAGCGAGTTCGGCGATCTTTCTTTCCGTGACGGTCAGCGCTGTTGCGTTTCGCGCCGGGGTCCCGACCCGCTGCAGTTCGTGTTCGCACCGCTGCGACCATCCTTCGGCACCCATCGCTGCGAACCCCTCCGCCGCCTGGGTGAGCGCTGTCCGCGACGCGGCCTTCTGCCTCGCTCGACGATGGATCGTGCCTGCGAGGAGAAGCGTGCGGTTTCGTTCGAACGGTACCGAACATTCGTCGTCCAACACGAGGGCTCTCTCGGCGTGCTCCAGCGCGAGCGCGCCGTCACCGGCCGCTGCGGCGAGCAGCGCCTGGCAACGGGCGGCGATCGCGGCGGCTGACACTCGACCGGCCCGAGCCGACCTTCGTTCCAACTCCTCGGTGCGTGCCTTCGCTCCGACGAGCTCTCCGCAAGCGACCAGCGATTCGATGTGGTCGCCGAAGAAGCGGCTGACGCCGGGGTCGACGACACCCAACTCGTCGACGAGGCGCGACCACTGATCGAGCCACAGGCGCGCAGTTGTGGTGTCTTCGCGGCTCAGCGCGATGAAGCCGAGTGCTGCTGTTGCCGACATCTCGAGCCAACGGTCTTCGTGTCGTCGCGCCCATTCGAGGATCTCGTCGGCCGCTGCCTCGGCCGTCGCCAGCTTGCCGAGATGGGCATCGACCAAGGACACGTTGTACAGCGCCTGCATGCGTTGAGTCTCTTGTCCCGTGCGTTCGGCAAGACCAAGATGGTCGGCCGCCGCAGCAGCTGCATCGTGCAAGCGACCAAGGCGCAGCAGGATGCCGGGAACATGCCCGGCCACATAGGGGATGACTCCCTCGTTGCCCTCGTCCTCGGCGCGGGCGCGCAATTCGTCCAACCCGGCCAGTGCATCCTGCGGATGGTCTGCCCATTTCAACAACACCGGTCGAATCGCGGCGACCTGGTCACTGCTCAGCCATGTGCGACCGGTGCGTTCGAGCGTGAGCGCGTGATCCAGCCCGACGCGATCGAGTCCTTCACCCATGTGGAAGCGGGCGGAGACGTCTTCACATTCCGCCCACGCCAGCAACTGCGGATCATCGATGCCGGCAGCTTCGAGAACGCGCCGAGCCTCCGCCGTGAAGCGGGCGCTGTCGTGACCGTCCGTCGAGATCACAGCCATGGACAACAGGCACCGAGCCTCGAGCGCAGCATCGCCACGGGCGTCAGCCAACGCAGCTGTGGCGTGGCCGAGGGCGCTCTGCAATGTCGAGGTCTGGTATGCCACCTCGGTGAGGATCAGCCCGACGCGGGCCCGCAGAGGTCCCGCAGGACACGACCCTTCGTCGAGGACAGCGCCTGCTTCGAGCGACGAGCCGGCCGAGTGCAACAACTCGGCGAGACGAATCCGACGCGTCCATGCACTCTCGCCGTCGCGATCCGCGGTCCGATCCAGCGCCAGCCGGGCCAGTTCGGCTGCGGCGATCGACGCACCGCGTGCTGTGGCAACGGCCGCTGCTTCGTCTAGCGCTGTCGCGGTTGCCTCGTCGCGATCGGGGTTCGCGAGGGCGCGGTGTCGGGCGCGCGCCTCGGGATCGTCGGCCACGGAAGCCAATCGCGCGTGCATGGCGCGCACCTTTTCACTCGATGCCATGTGCACCACGGCCGCGGCCAAGAGCGGGTGGGTAAACACAACGCGGCCGTCGACCAGATGCACCATTCCGTTCATCTCGGCCTCGTCGAGTGCCTCGGCCAAACCCAACGCAGCGAACGTCGACACCATGGCCCGCGGCGACGAGGCGGCAGCCAGCAATGCCTCGCGTGCGCGCTCGCTCAGGTCATTCATCCGCTCAGCATTCAGACCGTGCACGAGGTCGGTGATCCGCACGCCGTCGGGAACATCGTCGCCGCGACCGACAGCTCTCGACAGCGTCAGCGCGGCAAACGGGTTTCCGCCCGACGTTTCGGTGATTCGAACAAGTGCCGGTCTCGGCAGCGTGATTCCGAGCTGATCGCGAACGACATGGAAAAGCACCGCCGCCCCAAGCCCCGCCAGTGTGATTGCCTTGCTCCACAGCGGCGACGGCACGGTCTCGACGAGGTTGTGCGCGGACTCACCTGAGCGCTCGCATGTCACGATGCCGATGGGGGCCGTGATCAGTCGCCGCGCCGCAAACGTCAACACGTCGGCGGTCGACCGATCGAGCCACTGGAGATCATCGACCGCCAGGATCACCGCGCTTGCTTCGGCGAGATGGGCCATCAAGGTCGCCAACCCGGTGCCCACGGCACGCTCGTCGAGCGGAACTTCGGACGGTTCCGTGCGAAGCGTCGCCACCTCCAGCGAATGTCGCTGTGGCGCCGGCAGTGCCTCGAACGCTGATTCGGGGACGTTGCGCAGCATGTCGGTCAGCCCGACGTAGCCCATCGCCGATTCGGCCTGGGTCGGACTGCACTCGAGCACTGTCGAGCCGCCGAGGCGGGCGAGATCGACGGTGTAGCGGAACAACGTCGTCTTGCCGATCCCAGGCTCGCCCTCGATGCGCAGGACCGCAGGTCCGGAAGCGGACGCCGCCACGAAGATCGCCGCCACGTCGAGCTCGCGGTCACGACCGATCAAGCCATCAGGACGCAACACAGGGTCACCCTAATGAGGATCCGCAAAATCGAGGGAATCGCCCGATTCCAACAAAGCGGGATCGTCCTACCTTCGACCCATGCGCCCAATCCCGAAATTTCTCTCTCTTGCCTGCTCGTCCGCAGCGCTCATCGGACTCACTGCTGCGTGCGGTGGTAGCGATGCGAAGTCGTCGGCAAACACGAATCCGCCAGCGACCGCAACTGCAACTGCACCCATAACGACAACCGCCGCGTCGACTGCGGGGACCTTGCCGAGCGCAGACGTCGGTGCGACATCCTCCGCTGCCCCTCCAGTCGCCAATCCGACCGCCGATCCGTGTGACCTGTTGACCGCCGCCGCGGCAACTCAGGCGCTGGGTGTACCGGTCGGTGAAAAAATCACCCAGCCCGGGCAGGGCAACACGACCTGTGCATATCGTCCCGCCGATCCCGGTTCGCAAGGCATCGTCACCTTGACCTTGTACGGAGCGACTGGCTCGGAAGCGGTGCTCGACACGGCGGCTTTGCAGTTCCCCGATGCAGTGCCGGTCGACGGTGTCGGAGATGCGGCCCGCCTCAGCGTGAAGGGTCAGGCCATCGGTGTGCTGACCGGGCAGACGGTCTTCGCCCTCGGACTGTTCCTCCAACAGCCGGATGGCTCCCTGTTGCCGGTCAGCAAGGATCAGTTGATCGCTGCCGCACGCGCCGTCCTGGCCGGGCAGTGAGCACCGTGGAGCTCATGGTCGAGCGGCTGTGGCCCGGTGCTACTCCGGAAACGGTTCGCGATGTGGTCGATCAGCTGCAGACGAGCTGTCGACAGCTGGCGGCGGACGGCATCCCCGTCCGCTATCTCGGCGCCACCTTCATACCGGCCGACGAGTCGCTGTCATGCCGGTTCGACGGAACGGCGCAGGCCGTACGCGCCGCGCACCAACTGGCCGGCGTTCCCTTCGACCGCCTGCTCGTCATCCACGAGATGAAAGCCGATCACACCAACCCCTCAACACAGGAGCAGCAACAATGAACCACACCCGAATCGTTTTGGTGGTGACCGCCGCCGCACTGACCATTCTCGGCGCATGCGGTAGCGACAAGAAGGCCTCGCCCGACACGGCCGTGGGCGCAACCGTTGCGGGCAACGCGACACCAGCGGCCAACCCCGCTGGGCTCGGTGGCACCGCCGTGCAACTCGGGGGAGACCCGTGCGCGTTGCTGACCGTTCCGGAGATGGAGGCTGCCCTCGGCTCCGGAGTCGAGCAGGGTGGGTTCGGCAAGGACCTGCCGGGCCGGTGCACCTACTCGAAGGGCGGCGACGTCGGCGCCGGCGTCGTGCTGATCACCCTGCAGGATCCGTTGGAGTGCAACGCCGTGTTGAAGGCCCTGGCCTCCGGTTCGCTGGAAGGTACCAACGCCGAGCGAGTCGATGTCGGCGATGGCGGTCTGTACCTCACGGGTGGGCAGGTGGTGTTCACGATTCACGGCGGTTGCGTGGCGGTAGGCGGCTCCAGGGCAGGCGTGAACGTCGGCAAGGAAATGCTGCTGACGTGGGCTTCCGCAGTCGCCGGACGTGTCGCCTGACATGGAGCGAACGAATCGCCTGACTCGCCGGCGAGTGGTGGGCGGGCTCCTCGTGCTCACCGTGATCGCAACCGCATGCGGCACGACGAGGTCGGCAAGCTCCTCTGCTTCGACGACCTTGCCTTCGATCGACATCACGGGGCCCCAGTCGGCGACGCCGCAGTTATCGGCCTCCACGCCTCTGCTCACAGACCTTGGCGTGACGATCGTCGATTCGCCTGCACCCGTTTCGTCCGGGCTCGGGCTCACGTTGACGCGAGCCCAGGTCGAGGTCATGGACGCCGAGGCGATCGGACGCGGTGGGATCCGCGGCGATGTGCTCGATGCCGCCGGTGGCGGTGCGCCGTCAGGCATACCGATGTCGGCTGTGTTGGCAGGGTACGTGCGCGGAGTGCAGACTCCCGCGGCCGAATACGCCCGATCCCTGATGGCCGCGCAGGATCTGACCCATCCCGACGGGTCCTTGTTCCCGACCATCGTGCTCGAGCTCTTTGCAGCGGATGCAGCGAAGGCGTTCACCGCCGACGCGGCGCCTGTCAGCGGTCTGAGGAGCTCGCTCACCAGGGCCTCGTTCGCACCCAGTCGTCTTGCTCGTGGTGGTGGCATTTGCAGCGACGTGACCAAATCGATATTCGATGCGGTCGACAAGCTCTTCGCCAAGATCCACATCCCGCCCGGCAAGGTCGGCAACACCGGCTCCAGCTTCCTGAACGGGGTGCTGCAGGGTCTCACCGACGTGGTCGTCGGCTCGCTCAACTTCGTCATCGATGCAGCGAGGAC
>JANPGV010000136.1:0-11700 GCA_031424145.1 Ilumatobacteraceae bacterium | reverse complement strand
CTAGGGCATGAACAACAGGGCGGGCGTTTCGAGCAACGCCCTGATCCGCTGGATGAATGCGGCCGCATCGGCTCCGTCAACGACTCGGTGATCGAACGATGAGGACAGGTTCATGATCTGGCGAGGCAGGACGATCTCGTTGACGTAGACCGGCCGTGTGGTGATCTTGTTGACGCCGATGATCGCGACCTCGGGATAGTTGATGATCGGAGTCGACACGATGCCACCGAGCGCCCCGAGGCTGCTGATCGTGATCGTCGAATCACTCAGTTCCTCGAGGGTGATCTTGCCGTTGCGCGCCGCAGTGGAAAGGCGTGCCACTTCTTCGGCGCAGCTCCACATGTCGCGGCTCTGCGCATCTTTGACGACTGGGACCATCAAACCCTTTGCCGTTTGTGTGGCGATCCCGAGATGCACCGATCGATGACGTTGGATCACCCCGTTCTCGTCGTCGTACCGCGCGTTCATCTGTGGGAAGTCGTCGATGGCCACGACCACTGCGCGCATCAGCAAGGGCAGCACCGTCAACCTCGACTCGCCTTCGAGGCGCTCCTGATTGAGGTGGGCGCGAAGGCGCTCGGCCTCGGTTACATCGATCTCTTCGACGTACGTGAAGTGCGGGATGCGCGTCTTCGAGAGTTGCATCCGTTGGGCGATGTTGCGGCGCAGGCCGATGACCTTCACCTCGTCGACCACATCCTCACCACCGGCCGGTGGGCGGGCGCGGCTGGGCGAAGGTGGGGCCTGGCGTGACAGCTGGTCATCCAGATCGCCGTGGAGGACGCGACCGTCAGGACCGGACCCGGTGACAGTGCCAAGGTCGATCCCGAGCGTTTTCGCGCGCTGCCGCACCGTCGGCGCGGCCATCGCGGCTGCCGGCGCGGCAGCGGGTGCGACCTTGCCGTTGGTCGGCGCAGCGGTCGCGGCAGGCGCCGGCTCGGGTGGAGGAGGCAGCGGCGCAGGCGAATCTTGATCCCGCTGAGCCGGTGGCGCGGCAGCCATCTCAGTAGGCGCCTCGTGTGCCGCCGGTTCGGAGCCCTGGCCGTTGCCGGTGGTGGCGCCGGTGTCGATGCGAACGAGTGGTGAGCCCACCGCCAATATGTCGCCCACAGCAGCGCCAACGGAGATGACGACTCCGGCGACGGGCGATGGCAGCTCGACGGTGGCCTTGTCGGTCATCACCTCGACCATGACCTGATCTTCGACGACTTCGTCGCCGGGATTCACATGCCACTCGACGATCTCTGCCTCGGCAATGCCTTCGCCGACGTCCGGCAGCTTGACCACGTACTCGGCCATGTCAGGCGGCCATCACTCGTCGCAGCGCGGCACCGACGCGTGCCGGCCCGGGGAAGTAGTCCCACTCCTGTGCATGCGGATACGGAGTGTCCCAACCGGTGACCCGCTCGATCGAGGCTTCGAGGTGGTAGAAGCAGAGCTCCTGCACCGTTGCGGACAGCTCCGCACCGAAGCCACTGGTGCGCGTGGCCTCGTGGACGATGACACATCGTCCCGTCTTGGTCACCGACGCCTCGATCGTGTCGGTGTCGAGGGGCAGCAGGGTGCGCAGGTCGATGATCTCGGCATCGATACCGGTCTCCTGCGCCGCCGCCTCGGCAACATGAACCATCGTGCCGTACGCGAGCACGGTGACATCGTCGCCGGGGCGTCGTATCACGGCCTTGCCGAGCTCGACACGGTAGTAGCCCTCCGGCACCTCGCCGAGAGGATGACTGGACCACGGGACCACAGGTTGGTCGTAGTGGCCGTCGAACGGGCCGTTGTAGATGCGCTTGGGTTCGAGGAAGATGACGGGGTCGTCGTCCTCGATGGAAGCGATCAGCAGGCCCTTGGCGTCGTACGGATTCGATGGCAGGACGGTTGTCAGACCGCACACGTGCGTGAACAAGCTTTCCGGGCTCTGGCTGTGCGTCTGGCCGCCGTGGATGCCACCGCCGCACGGCATGCGCACCGTCATCGGCGCGGTGAACTCGGCGCTGGAGCGGTACCGCAGTCGAGCGGCTTCGGAGATCAGCTGATCGAGGCCGGGATAGACGTAGTCGGCGAACTGGATCTCGACCACCGGACGCAGACCGTAGGCGCCCATCCCCACGGCGGCGCCGATGATGCCACCTTCCGCGATCGGCGTGTCGAAGACCCGCGTGCTGCCGTACTTGGTCTGCAACCCTTCAGTGCAACGGAAGACTCCACCGAAGTAGCCGATGTCCTCGCCGAACACCACGACGTTCTCATCGCGTTCCATCATCACGTCCATGGCGGACCGGATCGCCGCGTTCAGCGTCATCGCGGTCATCGTTCTTCCTCCATCTGCCGGCGCTGCCGCTGCAGATGTTCGGGCATGTCCTTGAACACGTCTTCGAAGATGCTCCTGGCGCTGGCAACCCGGCCATCGAGGAGCGTGCCATACGACTCGGCCTCCTTCGCCGCAGCCAGCACCTCGGCATCGGTCTCGGCAACGAGCTTGGCATGTTGCTCTTCCGACCACTCGCCACGAACGATGAGATGGTTCTTGAGTCGCTCGATCGGGTCGCCGAGTGGCCACGACTTCCACTCATCGGCCGGCCGGTAGCGCGACGGGTCGTCGGACGATGAATGAGCCGCGGCGCGATAGGTGACCCACTCGATCAGCGTGGGGCCGTGGTTGCCGCGGGCGCGCTCTGCGGCCCATCGGGTGGCTGCGAGCACTGCAAGGTAGTCGTTGCCGTCGACGCGCAGCGCGGGGATGCCGTACCCGATCGCACGCGCGGCAAAGGTCGATCTCGAACCACCGGCGATTCCTTGGAACGACGAGATCGCCCACTGATTGTTGACCACGTTGAGGATCACCGGCACTTGGTACGTCGTGGCAAAGGTCAAGGCGTGGTGGAAGTCGGCCTCGGCCGTGGTGCCCTCGCCGACGACGCCGGATGCGATGCATGTATCCCCTTTGATGGCGGACGCCATGGCCCAGCCGACGGCCTGAATGAACTGGGTGCCGAGGTTGCCCGAGATCGAGAAGAAGCCGACATCGCGAGCCGAATACATGATCGGCATCTGCCGGCCGTGAAGACGATCCTTCTCGTTGGAGAAAACTTGGCACATCATCTCGACCAGCGGCCATCTCCTGGCGATCAGCCAACCCTGCTGGCGATACGTGGGAAAGAACATGTCGCGTGGTTGCAGTTCGAGCGCGTGCCCGACCGCGATGGCCTCTTCGCCCCTGCAACGCATGTAGAACGACGTCTTGCCTTGGCGCTGCGCGGTCGTCATGCGATCGTCGTAGGCGCGGGTCATCACCATCGCCCGCAGCCCTTCGAAGAGGGAAGCGATCTCGACGTCAGGCACCCAGTCGCCGACCGCCGCGCCGTCGTCGTCGAGCGCCCTGATCAGCGAGTACGCCAAGTCCCGCATGTCGCTCGGAGCAGTGTCAACGGCCGGCCGCGCGACCGTGCCGGCCGCGGGAACATCGAGGTACGAGAAGTCGGCCATCTCACCCGGTCGAGCCGGGGGTTCCGGGATCCCGAATCGAAGTGGGTCGGCCTCGATCATTGACTCTCCTGTCACGATGCCTAGTTCAGCACGTCCTGACGGCCACGGTGACCGCTACAGGCCTAGCACTACGTGTCAACCCCCGCACAGCACCGTACGATGCCCGCCGTGCGAGTCATCATCTATGGGGCGGGTGCTGTGGGAAGTCTCATCGGCGGCCGTCTGCGGCAGGGCGGTGCTGACGTCGTTTTGGTCAGCCGGCCCGCTCACGTCGCAGCAATCCGCGAGCGGGGTCTGAGGCTCCGAACGGCGAAGGACGTCGACGTCGTCGACCTCGACGCAGTTGGCTCGATCGACGAGCTGACACCGAGGAGCGACGACGTGGTGCTGATCACCGCCAAGACGCAGGACACGCCGGCGATTCACGCCTCGCTGCTCGACTGGAGCCCAGATGTCGCAGTCGTCTGCGGGACCAATGGAGTGGAGCACGAGCGTATGGCTCTGCGTCGCTTCGCCCGCGTCTACGCCATGGTCATCCAGTTGCCGGCGGAGTTCGAAAAGCCTGGCGAGGTCACCGTTCTGTGCGGTCCGACGAACGCGATCCTCGATGTCGGTCGTTATCCCGAAGGTGTGGACGGAACTGCCGAAGGGCTCGCTGCGCTCATCGACGGTTCACCACGGCTTCTGTCCGAGGTCGATGGCGATGTGATGACCAAGAAGTACGGCAAGCTCCTGGTGAACTTGGGCAACATCGCCGACGCGGCATGCGGCATCGCCGGCCGCCGCGCGCGGGTGGTTCAGGCTGCCATCGATGAAGGCAAGGTTGTGCTCGAAGCGGCCGGAATACGGTGGGAGCAATCGCGCGAACGCGTCGAGCACTACAAGATGCGCGCCGAGACGATGCGCTTCGATTTCCCGGAAGGCGACACCTTCATCGGTGGGTCGACATGGCAGAGCCTCGTCAAGGGCGCAGCCACGTTGGAGACCGATTACTTCAACGGTGAGATCCTGATGCTCGGTCGTCTTCATGGCGTCGAGACGCCGACGAACGAGTTCTTGCAGCGCTACGCAGCTCGCATGTTGCGTGGAGAGATCCGGGCAGGCTCTGTGGCACCGGAGCAGCTCGATGCCGAGTGGAGCCAACACTCGTGATCAGCGGAACTGCCTGAAGCACGTTCGAACGTCTGCGACGAACAACTCGGGTTGCTCGAATGCTGCGAAGTGCCCACCCTTGGGCTGCTCCGACCAATGCACGATGTTGGGATAATCGGCAGCCATCCAGGAGCGAACCGGGGGAACGATCTCCTTCGGATAGACCGCGACGCCGACCGGCACCGAGAGGTTGACAGCCCTCGCCTTCCCGAAGCTCTCCCAGTAGATGCGAGCCGAGCTCGTTGCGCTGTTGGTCGCCCAGTAGAGCATGACGTTGTCGAGCATCTCGTCGCGGGTCAGAACGTTCTCAGGGTGACCATCGCAGTCGGTCCACGCCCAGAACTTCTCCAGGATCCACGCCGCCTGGCCAGACGGCGAATCGGCCAGCCCGTAGCCGATCGTCTGCGGGCGGGTGGCCTGCTGTTTGGAGTAGCCCGAATCCCAAGTCTGGTAGTACTCGGCGCCCTTTAGTGCCCGTTGCTCCTCCGGTGTCGGGTCACCCTCGGCACGCGGCCGCGTTCCCATCGCCAAGGTGATGTGGATGGCTGCGCAGTGATCGGCGTCTTGTGCACCGAGTGATCTGGTGACCGCCGAGCCCCAGTCCCCACCCTGGGCGAAGTACTGGTCGTAACCCAAGCGCGCCATCAACACGGCCCACGCGTCGGCGATCCGTTCGACGCCCCATCCCGTCGTCTCGGGCTTGCCGGAGAAACCGAAGCCCGGCAGCGTCGGGCAGATCACATGGAATGCGTCGAAGGCATCGCCGCCATGGTCTGTTGGGTTGGTGAGAGGTTCGATGACCTTGTGGAACTCGACGATCGAACCCGGCCAGCCGTGGGTCATCACCAGCGGTCGTGCCTCGGGGTGCGGTGAGCGTTGGTGAACGAAGTGGATGTCGACGCCGTCGATCTCGGTGATGGCTTGGTCGAACCGGTTGAGTTGGGTCTCTTGGGCGCGCCAATCGTAATCACTGTGCCAGTAGAGGCACATGTCCTGGATCCAGGACAGGGGAGCGCCTTGGCTCCAATCCTCGACGACCTCCTTGTCGGGCCACCGCGTCTGCGCGAGGCGCAGGTGCAGGTCCTCGAGCACCTGATCGGACACGCTGATGCGAAAGGGACGGACCGCGGCATCGTCGGACATCGCGACGACCATAGCCCCGCAATTCAGATCAACGGTTTGACGTACACCGCCTCGTAGGCACGCAGCTCGAATCCCAAACCGGTGTACACCTGGAACGCACCGCCAGGGTTCGAAGTGTCGACACCCAGCGCAGCCTCGGTCATGCCGCGTGCTTTGAGCTCGCGCAGACTGGCGGCAAGGAGCGCGCTGGCGATGCCCTTGTTCCGCCATTGAGCATGTGTGGAGATGTACTCCGTGTACCCCCTCTGATAGCCCATCTCGGCGTTCTCCTCGGCGTTGATGTAGCTCTTCACCTGACCGACCACGACATCGCCTGCCCAGGCGATCTTCCACAGCGACTCGTCGCGCAATGGATCGTCGAAGAACTGGCGGTAGTCCTCTTCCGTCTCCTGGTGGAAGTCCCACGATCCTCGAAACGCCTCGGAATGGGCCTCCCAGATCGGGCGGAGCATCTCCGGCGTCACGCCACGGAGCTCGACTCCACCGGGCAGCGGCAGATCGGGAATGCCCTCGAGGCTCGGCCGCACCAGTGCGGCTTCGAAGCGGATCGCTCCGTAGCCGAGCGACTCCAGCCACGCCGATTCGTTTTCGGGAGGCAATCCAGGTCCGGGGTGCGGGGCGAAGGCGCGATACCGGGTTCCGACGACGTCGGCCATTCGGTCCAGGTGGACCTCGTCCGCGGACACGACGGCGCGATAGAGGGGCTCGGTCAAGTGGGCGGTCCGCATGGGCGAGAACAGCACCAGATCGCGGGAGCCGTCGTCGAGCTCCTCCCACCAGACTCGGGAATACCCGACCGGACCGTCAGCTGTCTCGATCAACGCGACGTCCTCGTAGGGATCGCAGTTGGTGAGGTTCCCGTAGGTGGCGTCCAACTGCTCGGCCGTGGGCAACGCCGAGTTGCCGCAGTGCCGGTGATAGTCCCCGAGGATCGAGGCCATCACCCCATGGTCCGCCCGCCCGCGGTAGGGCCGTGCCACATACGGTGCAGGCAGATCCATGTCCATGACGTCGACCGTAACGTGGCCCGAGGGTCACGCCCTACGGATTTACGTGTTGTGCGGCGGTCGTACGATGCAAGCCATGACGAACCTGGAGTGTTCTCATCTCGACACCATCGTTCCCAATGTGCCGCCGTCGTCGGTGGGGTGCGAGGACTGCCTGCGCGTAGGCGGCCGATGGTTGCATCTGCGTCGATGCACGATGTGTGGACACGTCGGTTGCTGTGACAGTTCGCCGATGCGCCATGCGTCGGCTCACTCTCACGCAATTGGTCATCCCATCGTGCAGAGTTTCGAGCCGGGTGAGGATTGGCTGTGGTGCTACGTCGACGAGGTGGCATTCGAGATCCCATCGATGCTCGACAGTCCATCGCATCCGTGACGGACCAGACGACTGGCGGTTAGCTACTTCCTTGCCGCCCGATGGGGGACAGCAAGCGTGAGGACACCGAGACCGACCAGAATCCCACCTTCGGCATACCGACTCGCTCGAAGTCGAGCCGCCCGACGGCTGAATCGCGTCCCGAGGTGGGCGCCGAGCAATGCGTACATGCTGTCAGAGCACAGGCCCAGGACGATGTAGATGATGCCGAGGACGAGCGTCTGCGTCCAGATGGGGCCGTGTCCGCGAACGACGAACTGAGGCAGGAACGCGAGGAAGAAGAGGGCCACCTTTGGGTTCAGCAGGCTGACCACGAAGGCTTCGGCGAAAAGCCGCTTCTCGGGCCGGATGGTCGGCTGCGCAACGCCTGCCTCTCCGGCACTGCGCAATGATTTCAGTCCGAGGTAGATCAGGTAGAGACCGCCGACGATCTTCACGCCCGTGAACGCGATGGACGAGGCGACCACGAGCGCCGAGAGGCCCGCTACGGCAGCGAACACGTGGACGATGGTCGCGGTGTGCACACCGAGGACCGACACCAATCCCGCCCGAGTTCCTTGAGCACTGCTTCGGGCGACGATGAACAGCACCGCCGGCCCGGGGATGACGAGAAGGACGATCGAAGCAGCGATGAACACAGGCAACGTTGACAGCGACGGCATCGACGCACAATACGCGCGCGCACCGCGGATGATCGTGTGATTTGGAGTGCTCGTGCCTTGGTGGGCGGCTATGCGACAGCGCGGGCAGAGCCTGCCTGAACGGACGACGTCCAGGTCGACGCAAGCGTCGTCATTTCGGCAATCGCCTCGTCGAGACAGGCCATGAAGGTCTCACGCGAATCAACAGCAGCGCCGACAGTGGTGACTCCGAGGTGAACCGTGTTGTCGTAGCTGAAAAGGGTGACGTTCAGTGCAGCGCCGGCGGGAGGCCCGAATGCGTAGAACTCTTCGACGTGCTCGCCGGCAAGGTACAGCGGGCACGGGGGGCCGGCGACGTTCGACGCGAGCACGTCGACGCCCTTCATCATCCCACCGATGATTCGACGTGAGATCGGCACGCCCAGGCGCTGTATCGCGGCGGAGACGGTGTTGACCCACCGCAGAGCCGGCTCTTGGCGCACAGCGGCGAGATGCGCGCTGACCCGGCGAAGGCGGCCCTCGGTGTCATCATCCCCAACGCTCATCACGATCCGTGCGGGTACGAACTGGTTGCCGGCCTTGTCGGCCGTCGCTGCGTCACGGATGTTGATCGGCATGTGAATGCGAATGCGATCGCAGTTCGAACCGCTGCGCTCGTGATAGCGGTCGAGCGTGTCGAGAACGAGGCTGATGAAGGCGTCGTTGAGGCTGCCGCCCGCTTGCTTTCCCGCATTGCGCAAGGTCGCGAACGGCACCGCCTTGATGTCGAGGGAGAGCTCGTCGGACCGGCGGGTCATCAGTGGGCTCATCGGCTTGCGGTTCGGCATCACCAGGCGGGCGATCGATATGGCGCTACGTACGCCTGCTTTGACGCTGCGGAACGGATGACGGAAGAGGTTGGCAACGTGGCGCCGGCACCTGACGACCGGCGCGGGCATTTGCACCACATCTGCCAGCGCGAGCCGATGTCGGGGATTTGGCTCCAAGTCGGCGAGCGCGGCGAGCATGAGCATCAGTCCGACACCGTCGGCGATTGCGTGGTGCAACTTCAGGACGAGTGCGCCGCGGCCGTCGGCCAAGCCGGAGAAGATTCCCAACTGCCACAGTGGCCGGGTGCGGTCGAACGGCTCGCGGACCCACTCCTGTGCGCAGGCGAGAACGGCATCGCGATCTGCCTCGCCCCCGAGGTCGGTGTAGCGATAGTGGTCGCCGATGTCGAAATCGTCTGCTTCGACCCAGCTCGGGCGCGGCCGGCTTTCGACGACACGCTGGCGAAGGCGCGGCAGTTGACCCACCAGCCGTTCGACGGTCGCGTGCATGCGATCCTGCGATGGCGGACGCTCCAGGAACCACACGCTCATGACTGTCGAGCGCAACAGCGGGTCGCGCTCGATATGCCAGATCAGTGCGTCACTGCTGCTCATCGTCTCGTCGTAGGTGATTCGGCTCATGAGGCTCTCCAAGATCGCATCGCAGTAGCAGCCTCCGGCGAGGCACATCTATATATCGGCTGAACTGCCTTCCGATTGAGGTATTGCTGCAGTTCAGTGTGCCTGCAACTGCCCTCGATCCACCCCGCGAGCCGAAGTCAAACACACGACCAGTCGCAAGAAGGGGGTGTTGAGGGGATAGCGTCTCTGCTCAGCCGCCGACGGCGGCTCATTTGTTGAAGGAAAAGGCAAAAGGCAATGGCCACAGGCACCGTAAAGTTTTTCAACGCCGAAAAAGGCTTCGGCTTCATCTCTCGAGAAGGTGGCAGCGACGTGTTCGTCCACTTCTCCAACATCGAAGGCAGCGGCTACAAGTCGCTCAACGAGGGTGACACAGTCGAGTTCGAAGTCGCGCCCGGCAAGAAGGGCGAGGAAGCCCAGAAGGTCCGCCTCATCTAGACGTTGCGGCGGAGAGCCGAACGCACTCCGTTCAGCCGCGCACTGGTGCGCTGGCGTTGCAACCCAACATGTAGCGCATCCGCGGCGAAAAAGCTGCGGCTTGTTCTGCATTCATTGGCGTGCGCAGGTCGACGAACGGCTTGACCCACGACCGGCCGTATTGAACGATCACCCCGTTGCGCACGCCGTCGGTGATGTTGTCGCCGTGGCGATGCCACGTCTGCGACAACCACATCGCGATGGATCCGGCGGGCCCTTCGAGCACCGTCTCGTTCTCGAGTGCGCCATGTCCGGACGGTGGCTTGCGTTGCGTGTGGTTGCTGCCGGTGACGACATGAGTTGCACCGTTGGCGACGCTGAAGTCATCGAGCATCCACGCCGTCTGGATGCCCAACGTGAAGTTGGGTAGCGGTTCCGGGATCTGCGTCAGCGGTGAGTCGACGTGCCAGCCGGCGCTGTTGGTGTGCGGACCAACGTGGTTCACGCTCATGTCGAGCACGATGGCGTCGCGGCCCAGCGCCTGGTCAACCACTGCCAGCACGACCGGATGCTCGACAAGCGGTGCGAAGGCGACGTCTTTGTTGATGAGGTTGAAGATTCGCTGCGACCGGTTGTCGTCGAACAAGGTGGGAATGTGGATGAAGCTGATGCACACGTCGGTGGCGGGGACCGGCCACGGCGTGTCGAACTCGTCTGCCTGACGCCGGCGGATGCGGTTCTTCATACGTTCGATCTCATCGTCGTCGATTTGCCACAGGTCGAAGTCGACATCCCCAGCTTGATCGACCGAGACTTGACTGTGGCCGGGATCGGCGGGGTTCTCCCGCTCACGTTCGAGGATCCGCTCGACACGATCGCGTAGGTCGGTCACGAGATCTTTCGAGAGGAGGTTCTCGACAACCACATGCCCGTTGGTGTTCAGTTGCTCGAGAGCTTCTGCGGCGCCGATCTTTGGTTGAGTCAGCATGTCATCACCCTTTTCTTCGTGGGTTCACCCGACGGGCAATGGTAGAGCGCTCTACAACCGTCGAAGGTATTCTTCCGCCGCCTCTGGCCCGAGCTCCCGCAACTGCTGTTCCCTGAAGGCTTCACGCATCTTTGCTCGTGGGTGGATGTATCCGGCCCCGATCACCTTCTCGCCCTTGCCGCACATGACGTAACGCGAGATGCGCTGCCCATGGGGGGACAGGCTCCTCCATTGCTCGTATGGCATCGACCTGATCACCGCTTCGCTGCGGAACCATGGAGCAAAGTATTCGATGTTAGGCGCTGCGCGAACATCCTTGGAGAGGTTCGGAGTCCCGCCGTGCCACGCGCGGAGGTCGCGAAAGATCCCGCAGCCGGCAGGCGCCGGACCCACCGTGCTCAGCTTCATCCACTCCGGCTCGTCGGCCAGGTTCGGGATTGGGTTCCGCGAGTTCTGCGTGCCCGGGATCTGCCTGGTAGGGCCGTTCTCCGTTGTGAGGTCGATCATCGGGAAGTTGATGGTCACGGCAGGGACGGGCAGTTCTCTGGTGGAGACTCGACCCGTGGGGTCGTGAAGTTCGGACCACACGTTGTCGGAGTGGAGGCCCTGGTATTCGATCGCCCCGGGCATTGCCACGTCTCCGCCGGCGCCGATCACGATGTAGTTCGGAGAGCCGAAGATGGCCTTCAGAATCGGGGTCGTCGTCGGCATGTCGACCAGCTCGACCCATTCGTCGACGTGAAGCATGTGTCGAGACGCGGAGCTGCTGCCGAAGGAGAATCGGTGAGGCAGGCCTCCTGCACCACCACCGGCCGCGCACGTGGGATCGACCGCCAGCATCTCGTCCAGGGCGCGCTCCGTAGCCTGTCGCAGGCGGGCGAGTTGCTCAGCGCCAAGCAGGTCGCGCACGACCACGAACCCGTCACGATGGAACAGTTCGGCAGCGCGCTCGACCTCGGATGGATCGAGGATCTCGAGCCCCTTTATGCCGTTGTGGCGCCGGAGCTTCTCGCGCAGCTTCACGACGTTGGGATCG
>JANPGV010000135.1:0-21276 GCA_031424145.1 Ilumatobacteraceae bacterium | reverse complement strand
GACCGAGTTGGCGATGATGGTGTTGTCGAGGCACAGGGTGAACGACAGCAGTCCACCGGCGATCAGTGCCGAGCTGATCAGCGGCAATGTGATCTGTCGAAACGCCCGCGCCGGGGGCGCTCCGAGATCAGCCGCGGCCTCCTCGAGCGACTCGTCGAGGCCGGCCAGGCGAGCACGAACGATGAGCGTCACCACCGCAGAGGTGTACAGCGACTGCCCCACCCACAGGCGCAGGATGCCGTTGTTGATCGGACCGACTGGGTTGTTGAACGGACCACCGATACGTACGAACCATCCCAGCAAGGCGATTGCGTCCATGATCTCGGGCGTGACGAGGATGAGGAACAGCACGAACATGAACGGCTTGCTCCACGAGCCCGTGCGTCTTGCCAGAGCGACACCGGCCAGCCCGCCGAGGGTCACCGCGATGGCAGTCCCACCGATGGCAGCCGTGAACGAGTTGCGCAACGCCAACCCGAGACCGGCCTCCCGGAACAGGTCGGTGTACCAACTGGTGCGCGTCCCGTTGACCACGATCCCGACCACGATCCCCACCGGGACCGCCCAATGCCGCAGGGCCTTGACTCCCGAGAAGCGGCCGATCAACCAAGCGACGACGACCACCACGAGAAAGATGAGGATCGCGTTCCACGTTTTATGGACGTCGAACAGCAACCCCCACCACTTGGTCGAGTAATGATGGGCCCAGACGATGAGCGACCCGCCTCGGTTGAACGAGTGGCGGATGACCAGCAGGATCGGGATGAAGAGGAACGTCAAGACGATCACCGACCAGACGGCCATGGCGATCTTGGCGCCATCTCGCGGAGCGCGATTCGCCTTGCGCAAGCCAAGAGGGGCTACTGCAGTCATGCTGCCATCGCGATCTCGATGTGACGGCGGCGGCGAAGGATCCTCTGCACGACGAAGACGACGAGGCTGCCGAGTGCGAGCACCAAGAGCACTGCGCCGATCATCATCACAGCCATGGCCGAGCCCAGCGGCCAGTTCTGGCCGACGTGAAACTGGCTGTCGATCAGCGCACCGATCATGTTGCCCGACGTACCGCCGAGCAGCGTCGCCGTAACAAAGTCACCGCACATCGGGATGAACGTCAGGAGCACGCCGGCAGCGATACCGGGAGCGGCCAGTGGCAGGGTCACCTGCAAGAAGGTGCGGAGTCGGTTGGCACCGAGGTCCTTGCTGGCCTCGCGCATGTGGTGGTCGATGCGATCGAGGGCGACGAAGAGCGGCAGGATCATGAAGCCGAGATAGTTGTAGATGATCGCCAACTGCACCGCTGTCCTCGTGTCGAGGATGTTGATCGGACCCCCGATCAGACCCACGTCTTGGAGCCATTTCGACACTTCTCCATTTGCTGCCAGCGGGATACGCCACGCCAAGGTGCGGATCAGGAAGCTGGTGAAGCTGGGCACGACGATCATCGCCAGCATGATCCCCTTCCACTTCTCGGTGACTTTGAACACCAGGAAGTAGGCCACGGGAAAGCCGAAGACGAAGCACAGAGTGGTGGCGATGATCGAGATCTTCAACGTGGTCTTGAACACTGTGAAGAACGTGGGGCTGAACGCATCGCGGTAGTTCTGCAGTGTCTTGTGGGTCATGGTGAGGGGCACGCTGGTTCCCGACGTGGTGTTTTTGACCCCGAACGAGTACCACACGATCAACAGGATCGGCAGGACGAAGAAGAACACGTACCAGACGATCGACGGAAGGGCAAGTGAGAACGACGGCGCCCGCAGCCGCATCCGGCGCGGCGGATCGGCCGTCGTGACCACGGATATCGTGTGCGCCGCGGGAACCGTCGTCGTCATCTCGATCTCATCTCCCGTCGCGTTTCCGCGTCATCAGGCGCCGGCCGCCGCCTTGACCTTGTTCATGATCTCGACCAACCGGTCGAGAGCGGGGGTGATTACCTGGGTACGCATCGTCTTCACCTGCTCGTCCTTGAAGAAGATCATGTCGCCGTACTTGAGGTCGGGCTTGAGCTCGGTGAGCAGTTGACCCATGTTCTTCATGCCGGAGTTATAACCGTGGTAGTCGAGATCTTTGATCGACACCTCCGGGATGAGGATCCAGTTGATCCACGCGTGGGCAGCATCCGGGTTCGGTGCGCCCGCGGCGACGCAATAGTTGTCCATCCACAGTTCAGTTTGAGGCGCGCCCAGACCCCAAACCCAGTCATCGACGTTCCCGCCGGCATCGGAGATCTTGGGATAGGCCGCACGGGCATCGCCGTTCCACATCATCGACACGGAGTACGCACCCTCGGCGATCTTGTCGGACGGGTAGCTGTCGAACGCCTTGATGTGCGTGGCGAAGTCGTTTACGAGGAACTTCTCGGCACCGTCGAGGTCCTCCTTCTTCTCGGTGTTCCAGTCGATGCCATTCGCCCAGAAGTACATGCCGGCCACGTTGACCGCTGTATCGAGCACCGAACAGTTCTTGCTGCCCTCGCCTTGGCACACGGCGATGAAGTCGCTCCAAGTCTTGATCGGCGTCTTGATCTTCGTCTTGTCGTAGAACCAGCCGGTCGAGCCCCAGTCCTTGCAGACGCTGTAGTCGTTCGTCGGATCCCACGCCTGGGCGAGGTAGAGAGGGTCGACGTTGACCATGTTGGGCAGCTTGGTCTTGTCGAACTTCTGGATCAGACCGTTCTGGACCATCTGTGGGATGTATGGCCCCGTGGGCACGACGACATCGAAGCCGCTGGTGCCCTTCGATGCCTGCAGCTTGGTGATGAGGTCTTCGTTGCTCGTGTAGTAGCTGACCTGCATCTTGACGGCGAGGTCCTTTTCGGCAAGTGCACCGACGATTTCGGGGTCGTTGTAGGCGCCCCACGTGTACATGTTCAAGCTGCCTGACGACTTGTTGGTGACGCGGCTCCAGTCGCCGGTGGCGACGCCGAGACCCGTACCGCTGTCGCCGACGTCGCTGCCTGCAGCACCGGTTCCGCCGGCCGCTGTCGCTGCCGAGGTTCCTGCAGGAGCGCCTGTGCCGGCACCGGCGGTCGCGTCGCTGGCGACTTTGGTGTCGTCGCCGCAGGCAGCGAGTATGGCGATGCCGGCCGCCGCGCCGCCGGCCCGGAACAGCGAACGGCGCGTCAGCTTGCTGCGGAAACTCTCCGGGGCGAGGATCTTGATGGGCTCTTCATTGGATGACATGACGCTCCTTGGGAAGGGTCTTGGTTGTGAGTTAGATGGCTACTTCTGAGGCTGGCTCGGCAAGAACGAGGCTCTCTTGGGCAGCCGAGAATTGATACACGTCTTTGGGCGACCACTGGCACCACACTGCGTCGCCCGGATGCAGGTTCGGAGCCTTCTGGCGAGGCAGCAGGACGATCACATCCCGTGAGGGGGCGCGGATCACGTACTGCAAGGTGTCGCCGAAATGTGACACGCCGGCGACCACACCATTGAGCACGTTGACGCTGACGCCCGGATCGGTGGCGGACAGCGTGAAGCTCTCCGGTCGAACGGCCGACAGGGCACGCTGTCCCGAGTCGACGCGTTCTTCCGGACGATCACAGACGAACTCGGTGCCGTCATCGGCCGTCATGCCGCCGGCCGACGCGACCCCGCGCCAGAAGTTGTTGCGGCCGATGAACCCTGCGACGAAAGCGGACACGGGCCGCTCGTAGACCGTTTCGGGGTCACCGAGTTGCTCGATATGACCCTCGAGCATGATCGCGATTCGATTGCTCATGCTCATCGCTTCTTCTTGGTCATGCGTGACGAACACGAACGTTATGCCGAGCTGGCTCTGCAGAAGCTTCAGCTCGATCTGCATCTCCTCGCGGAGCTTGCGATCGAGCGCGCCGAGCGGCTCGTCCAGCAGCAGCACGCTGGGGCGGTTGACGAGGGCCCGGGCAACGGCGACCCGTTGCTGTTGGCCGCCGGACATCTGCCGTGGCCGGCGTTCGGCCAGCTTCGTCATCTTGACCATGCCGAGAGCCTCGTTGACACGGCTGGCGATCTCGGACTTTGACACGCGCTTCTGGCGAAGACCGTAGGCGACGTTCTCGGCCACAGTCATGTGCGGGAACAGCGCGTAGGCCTGGAAGACCGTGTTGACGTCGCGCTTGTAGGGCGGAACGCCCTGCACGTATTCACCGCTGATGCGAATGAACCCCTCGTCGGGCTGTTCGAACCCCGCCAACATGCGCAGGGTCGTGGTTTTTCCACAGCCAGAAGGGCCCAGCAGAGACAGGAACTCCCCCGGCTGGATCGTCAGATTCAGCCGATCGACCGCGACCACCGTGCCGAATCGCTTCGTGACGTCGGTGAGTTCAACCGCACCGCGCTCCGAGTTCGCACCACTCGGCGGCGCAAACATGTCAGTCACGATTGATTCCCCCATACGTCTCGACGAACACTATTCCCCGGCGAACCCCTGCGGCGAACACCCAGCTGCGACCGTCGAACATCGCGTCGACGGTGTTGACCACACGCACACCGTTGCACGCGGCAGGCTCATAAATCAAGGAAAGCGTATGTTTCGATTGCGCGCGCCACGGATTCCCTTGCGCGAGGCGGTCCGAGACACCAGTATCCGTAGGCATGGACCGCTCCGGCACACAGCTCGACGACACCGATCGAGCGATCATCGTGCAACTGCAGGCCGATGGGCGAATCCCCTACACGCGGCTGGGCGCGGCCGTCGGGCTGTCCGAGGCAGCAGTCCGCCAACGCGTTCAGCGAATGACCGATGCCGGGGTGATGCAGGTCGTCGCGGTCACCAACCCGCTGTCGCTCGGCTTGCGGCGAATGGCGATGATCGGGGTTCGCACAGCAGGCCCGACCGACGACTTGGCCAAGATGTTGCAGTCGATGGTCGACATCGACTACCTCGTCGTCACCGCTGGCTCGTTCGATTTCATGTGCGAAGTGGTGGTCGAACATGACGGGGCATTGCTCGATCTCACGAACCGGATTCGCTCGGTGCCGGGGGTGGTCTCGACCGAGACCTTCATCTACCTCGACCTCGTCAAGCAAACTTTCACGTACGGAGCCCACTAAAGAGACTGAGTCCGTAGCGACGACCAGCTTGGCTGGGAGGAGCGGTGCACTCCCGAGCCAGCACCAAAGCGGAGCGGAGGTGCTGTGCGAGGCAATTGACTAGCTATCCAGATTCGCCATGACGTGTTTGATCCTGGTGTAGTCCTCGAGCGCGTACGACGACAGGTCCTTGCCGTAACCGGACTTCTTGAACCCGCCGTGCGGCATCTCGGCCACCAAAGGGATGTGGGTGTTGATCCACACGCACCCGAAGTCGAGGCGCTTGGACATGCGCATCGCCCGCCCGAAGTCCTTGGTCCAAACGCTCGACGCCAGCCCGTACTCGACGCCATTGGCCCACCGAACCGCTTCCTCTTCGTCGCTGAACTTCTGCACGGTGATGACGGGACCGAAGATCTCGCGTTGGATCATCTCGTCGTCCTGATGCAGCCCGCTGATGACCGTCGGCTCGAAGAAGAACCCATTGCCACTGACCGCCTTTCCGCCGGCCGCGACGTTGGCGTGATCTGGAGCTCGATCAACCATTCCGCCGACGTGGGCGAGCTGGTTTGAGTTGTTGACCGGGCCGTATAGCACGTCTTCGTTGTCGGGCATGCCGGTCTGGGTGCCCTTGGCCTGCTCGGCGAGGGCGCCGACGAAGTCGTCGTAGACCCGAGGGCCGGCCAGCACACGGGTGGCCGCCGTGCAGTCCTGGCCGGCGTTGAAGTAGCCGGCGATCGCAATGGCCTCGGCTGCGGCCGCGATGTCGGCATCGTCGAACACGACGACCGGAGCCTTGCCGCCCAGCTCGAGGTGACAACGCTTGAGGCTTTGTGCAGCCGCAGCGGCAACCTCCTGCCCGGCGCGCACCGAGCCGGTGACGCTGACCATGCTGGGAATCTCGTGCACTACCATCGCCCTGCCGGTGTCGCGATCTCCGCAGACGACGTTGAAGACTCCCTCCGGGAAGAACTCAGCGGCGATCTCGGCGAGCTTCGTGGTGCTGGCAGGAGTCGTGTCGCTGGGCTTCAGTACGACGCTGTTACCCGCCGCCAGCGCCGGCGCGAACTTCCACACGGCCATCAGCATCGGGTAGTTCCACGGCGCCACTTGAGCGCACACACCGATGGGTTCGCGCCGGATGAACGATGTCATGTTGCGCATGTACTCGCCGGCGCTCTTGCCTTCGAGGTGGCGGGCCGCCGTCGCGAAGAACCGGATCTGATCGACCATCGGGGGGATCTCTTCGCTGCGCGTCAGATGAATGGGCTTCCCGGTGTTCTCGACCTCCAACTCGATGAGCTCGTCGGCGCGGGCTTCGACAGCGTCGGCCAGCCGAAACAGCGCCAACGAACGCTCGCTCGGTGTCGTCTCGCGGTACGTCTCGAAAGCCGCTGCCGCCCCCTTCATGGCGATGTCGATGTCGGCCTCGCCGGAAAGCGGCGCCGTTGCGTACTGCTGACCTGTCGCCGGATTGATAATGGGACTGGTGCGCCCGTCGACGGCATCGACGTATTTGCCGTTGATGAAGTTCTGGAACGCTTTCATGCGTCTCGTATCCCCTTGGTGGCTGCTCGCCTCGTTGCGAATCGCCGCCGATCTTGACCTATCCGATAACCGGGCGCAAGACGAACTTGCTCTCGGTCCGAGCAACGCCGCCTTCGGCCTTCAGCCAGCGGATGAACGAGTCGAGACCCTCTGCTCCCGAGCAGTCGACGATGACTGTGTAGTCGGCGGGCCCAGTGACGTAGAGCGCCAATTCGACCTCGTCGCGCTCCGCCAATCGAGCTTCGAACGCTGCGGGATCCCCGCCGGACGGCAGGCTGACGTCGATGACGGCGCGCACATCACGGCCGAGGGCGGCCGGATCGATACTGGCCCGGTACCCGCGCACGACGCCTGCGGCCTCGAGCCGGCGGACCCGATCTGCGACGGAGCTTGCGGCCATGTGAACCGACTCGGCGAGATCTCGCCAGCTGATTCGACCGCGCTGCTGCAGAGTGCCGATGATTTGACGGTCGATATCATCAATCACCATATTTCGATCGGCCATTCTGTCATCTTGCCGCAGTATTGGTCGTTGATCAACGGCGCCATCCGGCGCAAGATGCCACCATGACCTCACCCGTGATCCGCACCGTCGGAGTACCGAAGGAAATCAAGAACAACGAGTACCGGGTGGCCATGACACCTGACGGCGTGCGCGAGTTCGAACGCCTGGGGATCAACGTCTTCGTCGAGACCGCCGCCGGTGTTGGCGCAAGCTTCAGTGACCTCGACTACCGCGCCGCCGGCGCCGAGATCGTGCCGACAGCGGCCGACGCATGGGCGCAGCAAATGGTGGTCAAGGTCAAAGAGCCGATGGAGGACGAGTTCAAGTACCTGAGAGCTGACCTGACTCTGTTCACGTATCTGCATCTGGCCGCGTATCCAGTCGTCGCCAAGGCCTTGATCGACTCGCGATGCACCGCGCTGGCCTACGAGACCGTTCAACTCGACACCGGCGCACTCCCCTTGCTGGCTCCGATGAGTGAGGTGGCCGGCAGGCTTGCTCCGCAGATCGGCGCGCACTACCTGGAGCGGCACAACGGCGGCCGCGGCGTGCTGATGGGCGGCGCACCCGGTGTGCAGCCGGCGAAGGTCGTGGTCCTCGGTGCCGGCAACGTCGGGTGGAACTCGGCATGGATCGCCGCCGGCATGGAGGCCGAGGTCGTGCTCTTCGACAAGAACCTGGACCGTTTGCGGTGGGTCGATCAGATCAACAAGGGACGAATCGTCACGTTGGCCTCCAACCGAGGTGCGCTGGAGCGCAACATCGCTGACGCCGACCTGGTGATCGGCGCCGTGCTCGTGGCCGGTGGCCGTGCACCCGTCGTCGTCAGCGAAGACATGGTCAAGATGATGAAGCCCGGCGCCGTGATCGTCGATGTCGCGATCGATCAGGGCGGGTGCATCGAGACCATTCATGAGACAACCCACAACGAGCCGGTCTACGAGTTGCACGGAGTGCTGCACTACGCGGTCGGCAACATGCCCGGCGCCGTGCCCCACACCAGCACGTACGCCCTGACCAACGCGACGCTTCCGTATCAACTGGAGGTGGCCGTTCATGGCGCCCCAGGGGGTTGCCGCCGCGACCCTGCGCTGTCGTACGGCCTCAACACATACGGCGGCCAGGTCACCAACAGCCCCGTCGCCGAGTTCCTCGGTACGCCGTTCATCGAGCCGCTCGCTGCGCTGAACTGAGCCCCAGCGGCATAGCGTTCTCGCCCATGGCGACACTTGCTTCGGAACTCGACCTGCCCGAGATCTCCGCGTCCGACGGCACGTTCGATCAGCGGTTCGCCAGGCGTATGGCGCTCGACGCCGACCAGTGGCTGGTCCGCAACATGTTCGGCTACGCGGTGCTGCACTACGACGATGCAACGGCCATCCTCCGCGACAAGCGCTGGCACAGCGCGGTTAGCCGGATCCCCGAATTGATGGGCATCACCAACCCGGCATTCCTCGAACGGCAGCAGGTCAGCATCCTGTCGGCGGAGGGCGACATGCACACGCGGTTGCGTCGGCTGGTCGCGCCTGCGTTCTCACCGCGAGCCGCCGACCGGCTTCGGCCATTCATGCGCGAGGTGATGAGCGGCCTCATCGACAACGTCGCCGACAGTGGCCGGGCTGATTTCACCTCCGACGTCTGCGAGCCCTACCCGATCCCGATCATCTGCCAGCTGCTCGGTGCTCCGAAGCAGGATTGGCAGTTGTTCAGCCGTTGGGCAAGCGACATCCTCGAGATCTTCTCGGTCGACGTCGTCGACAAGATCGAACTGATCATGAAGACGCAGGACGAGCTCGGCGACTACACCCGCGGTCTGATCGCCGAGCGTCGCAGCAAGCCGGCGGAGGATCTGTTGACGGACCTCATCGCGGCTGAAGAAGCAGGCGACAAGTTGACGACCGACGAACTGGTGATGATGGTCAACGCCGTGATCGTCGGGGGCACCGACACGACCCGCAACCAACTCGGTTGCGCAGTCGCCCTCTTCGCAGACCACCCCGAGCAATGGACGCTTCTGGCCGAGCGGCCGGAGCTCGCACCCCGCGCTGTCGAAGAGACGATGCGCTACTTCGGAGCGGTCCGCGGCACGGCCCGCTTCGCCAGTTGTGACATCGAGTACCGCGACGTGCTGTTCCCCGCGGGCACCTTCATCTCGGTCGGATTGGCCGAGGCCAACAGGGACGCAACCGTGTTCAGTGCGCCCGAGACGTTCGACATCACCTCCGAGGCCGCGGGGCAGCCGCAGCTGACCTTCGGTTCGGGCATCCATTACTGCCTCGGTGCCGCCCTCGCCCGGGCGGAGCTGCAAGAGGCACTTCCGCTCCTGGCTCAGCGGATGCCGAAGTTGACGATCGACGGCCACGTCACGTGGAAGCCCGAAGGCGTCGGGATCTTCGGCCCCGCCCACATGCCGATCACGTTCGCGGCCGGCCACTGATCCGAAGCCGGCAACCGATCACCCGTTCAACATGCCGTACGCGTCCGTGGGCTTGAGCCGCACGACCACTCGCTTGTCGGTGACCATCGCCATGCGATACTCGTCCCAGTCAGGATGCTCACCGGCGACCACCTTGTACAGCTCGACGAGCTCGTCGACGGCCGGGTCATCCGGCTTGGTGGCGACCTCGGAAAGCTCGGCATCACCCTCGAGGACCACGTAGGCCCAGAAGTCCTCGCGGGTGACGTACAGCGATGCCTGCGAGTTGCGCACGAGGTTCCAGTACTTGGCGCGGTCGGCAGTGATCGAGATCTTGACGACGTCGTCCACGACCGCATACGCGATGTTGGACAACTGGGGTCGACCATCGCGTTTCTGGGTGACGAGGACGCCGTTCCTGCGAGCGCCAACGAAATTCATCCCTTCAGAAATATCCATGACGACGACAACGCCCCGACCCCCGCGCGTGTTCCCGAAGTGAGAGCGCCAGGCCGGACGTCGTTGCTCGAGCGGGCTAGCGTCTGCGACTAACCGGTCGGCGAGGGGGTCTCTGTGGCTGTGATAGATGGGTTCTGCAACCCGCCGTTCGAAAAGCTCGTCGAAGTGGTTTCGCGAACGCTTGACAACGGGGGTGATCTCGGCGCCTCAGTCGCGGTGACTATCGAAGGTGAGCTGGTTGCCGACTTCTGGGGCGGTTGGGTCGATGCTGAGCGGACTACGCCGTGGCAGCGCGACACGATCGTCAACGTCTGGTCGACGACCAAGACTATGACATCGCTTGCGGCGCTAGTGCTGGTCGAGCGCGGCCAGCTTGACGTCCACGCGCCGGTCAGTCGTTACTGGCCGGAGTTCGCCCAGAACGGCAAGGAAAACATCCTTGTGCGCCACCTGATGTCTCACACGTCGGGGGTCAGTGGTTGGGAGCAACCGGTTGTGCAGGAGGACTTGTACGACTGGGAGAAGAGCACGTCGATGCTCGCCGCGCAGCCACCGTGGTGGGAGCCCGGCTCGGCCTCCGGTTACCACGCGATCAACCAGGGCCACCTCGTCGGTGAGGTCATCCGCCGGATCACCGGCAAGTCGCTCGGCAGTTTCTTCGCCGAGGAGATCGCTAGTCCCCTCGGAGCCGACTTCCACATCGGTCTCGCACCAGAACACGACCACCGCGTTTCGCCGGTCATCGCGCCGCCACCGCTTCCGTTCGACCTAGCGACTCTCGATGTGATGTCGCCGATGTACAAGACGTTCGTCGGCCCGCCTGTCGATGCGAACTACGCCAACACCGAGGCTTGGCGACGCGCCGACATCGGCGCAGCGAATGGTCACGGAAACGCCCGGTCTGTCGCTCGCATCCAATCCATCGTTGCCAACGGTGGCACTGTCGACGGCGTCACGTTGCTGTCACCGTCGACTATTGACACCATCTTCGAGGTTCAAGCTGACGGAACAGATCTCGTGCTCGGCGTGCCACTGAAGTTCGGCGTGGGCTACGGCCTGCCACAACCCGACACGCTTCCGTACATACCGGGCGACGGCCGGCTGTGCTTCTGGGGTGGGTGGGGTGGCTCGATGATCATCGTCGACGTCGACCGTCGAATGACGATCGCCTACATGATGAACCAGATGGCTCCGGGAATCATCGGCGGACCGACCGGAACAGAGTTGATCACAGCGGCATACTCGTCGGTCCCGACTGGTTGACCGCAGTCACCGCCACGGGCGCATACGGCCGTCAGCGGTGACAGCGACACGCGCGAGTTCCCGTTCAGCCTGAGATGAGGATGGCGGCGAGCTTCTCGAGGCCGGCCACGCGGCTGCCCTTGACGAGGATGGCGTCGTTGCCAGACACCGAGCCGAGGGCGGTGGCCGCATCGTCCGCTGGCACGACGCCGTAGAGATCCGTGCCCACCGCGATCAGCTCGACACCGCGTTCGGCCGCATACGAGGCGATCGCGAGATGCTCCGCCGCGGCGTCGCTGATCTCTGCCATCACGCCGACAATCGCGACACGACGGGTCGCCGACAGGTCGAGCAACGCATCGATGGCGGCCCGCATCGAGGTGGGATTGGCGTTGTACGAATCGTTGATGATGATGGCCCCTGAGCTGGCCCGCTCGATCTGCATGCGCATTGCAGTGAGACCTACCGCCGACAGTGCATCCGCCCCCGCCAGCACGTCGCCGCCGACAGCGCCGACGCATGCCAGTGCGGCTGCGGCGTTGACGGCCATGTGGCGGCCACTGATCGCGAGGCGAACGGTCGCGCTCCCCCACGGGGTCGAGATCAAGAACGACGGGCGCGCCAGCTCGTCGAGAACGACATTGCCGATGCGCACATCTGCCTCGGAGCTCTCGCCGAACAACAGGGTGCTTGCAGTGGTCACCTGGCTCATCGCCCGCACTCGCTCGTCGTCGGCGTTCAGGATGGCAATGCCATCGGCGGGCAGCGCCTCGATGAGCTCGGCCTTGGCTCTGGCGACGCCCGCGATCCCGGCTACACGGTCGCTGTGCGCTTCGGCGACGCGGGTGACGACGCCGATCTGCGGCGCAGCAATTCGACACAACGCGGCGATCTCACCGAACCCGCGCATGCCCATTTCGAGAATCATCACCTCCACGTCGTCGGGAACGTTGAGGATGGTCGTCGGCAGGCCCTGTTCGTTGTTGAAGCTCCGCTCGTTGGCAGCGGTGCGCCGGCTGGCGGCGAGCGCTGCCCATGCCATGTCTTTGGTGCTCGTCTTGCCGACCGATCCCGTGATGCCGATGACCGTGCCCGCAAACGCCTGACGCTGATGTGCGGCGAGCTCGATGAGGGCGCGAGCGGTGTCGTCAACCTCGACGGCCGTGCCGAGCGCGGCCTGCCTCGACGTCAGGTACGCGGCAGCACCATTGACGAGTGCCGCATCGATGAAGTCGTGACCGTCGCGGTCCGCGACCAGGGGAACGAACAACTGACCAGCGCGCAACTCTCGGGTGTCGAAACTGGCTCCGTCGATCTCGACATCGGGGCCGACCAATCGCCCGTTGGTTGCCCTGGCGACCTCGCTTGCCCTGAATCGCATTACCGCACACGGTACCGTCGGGGCGACATGGCAACAGGCGATCGAATCAGGCTGGTGGTGTTGTTCGGCGGTCAGTCCGCCGAACACGACGTCAGTTGCACCACAGCGGCTCACGTCCTGCGCGCCGCCGATCCCGACAAGTACGAGATCACGCCTGTCGGCATCTCCCGGGAGGGGAACTGGGCCATCGCCGAGGACGCCCGAGCCGCCCTGGCCGCCGGGCCGGCAGCGCTTCCCGGGTACCTGGATCCGAAGGGAACAGCGATCATGCCGGCCGACGTGATCAGCGAGACCACGCGCACGGTCGTCGTGCCGTTGCTGCACGGCCCGATGGGAGAGGACGGAACTGTCCAGGGACTCCTGGAGCTGGCCAACGTTCCCTACGTCGGTTCCGGTGTGCTCGGCTCGGCGCTGGCGATGGACAAGGCCATGGCCAAGCAGGTCTTGGCCGCGAACGGGATCGAGCAAGCGCGCTATCGCGCCTTTCGCGCCAACGAGATCACACCCGGACTGCCGGCATCGCTGGCCGACGAGTTGGGCCTGCCGCTGTTCGTGAAGCCGGCAAACATGGGCTCCTCCGTCGGTGTGTCGAAGGCGAAGTCGGTCGAGGCCGTGCGCGACGCGATCGACAGCGCTCTCGGCTACGACGAATGGGTCGTCGTCGAGGAAGCCATCGTCGGTCGCGAGATCGAGGTTGCGGTCCTCGGCAACCTCGAACCACGAGCCAGCCTCCCCGGGGAGATCGTCCCCGGAGCGGAGTTCTACGACTACGCCGACAAGTACCTCGACGAGGGTTCTCAGTCACTGGTCCCTGCGCCGTTGACCGCAGAGCAGAGCGACACCGTTCGGGCCATGGCCCTGCGGGTGTTCAAGGCTTTACGTTGCGAAGGCCTGGCTAGGGTCGACTTCTTCTTCGAAGAGAGTGGGCGCGGGTTCATCTGCAACGAGGTCAACACGATGCCCGGCTTCACGCCGATCTCGATGTATCCGAAGATGTGGATCGCCAGTGGTCTCTCGTATCCAGACCTGATCGACGAACTGGTTCGCTTGGCCATCGAGCGTCACGGCCGCCAACGCCGCAACACCGCCCACTGACGAGCCCCCGAATGATCGTGGGCGCCGCGATGGTCCCCATCGGACCCCGTGGGCGCCCGCGTCAGTCGGTCGTGGGCAGCTGCGGGTAGTCGTCGTGGTTCAGGACCCATCCCGGTTTCGACGAGAAGTCGAGTCGAGGTGGGCAGAAGATGTCGATCAGTTGGTGGCGGCGATCACCGACACCCTGGCTCGTGTGAATTGTCGGAGGTGGGATGACGATCAACGCCGGGCTCGTGCAGAGCTGATGCTCATCGGATCGCCACTCGGCCAGGTTGGTGGTCCACGGAGTCCGGATGTGATGCACGTAGTCACCTTCGATCTGCAGCGACAGCTGTTCGAAATCCTCGTGGAAGTGCGGCGACAGCTTCGCTGGATCGCGTGGACCCCGATCAGCCGCAATCACGTTGACCATGATCGTGCTGCATCGGAAGATGTTGCCGAACCGCGAAGGATCCGCGGGCACATCGGCCAACGGATACACGCGTAGGCGATCGCCATCGGGCGCCGCTGGCCACGGACCAAACGGTGCGGTGTGCGGATGGGTCTCGGCGTGCACGGCGGCGTTGCGGGCTCGTGCAACGAGATCCGTCGCCAGGTTGGAGAACACACGCACCACTACGCCCGGCGACAACACCACGACCTCACTGTCGCCCGGAGGCACGACCACGACGGCGTCCTCGTCGACGGTCACTCGGCCGCCACCCGCAACGAACTCCGCACGCGCCGCTGGCTGCGTCGGCGTCGAGACGAGCAACGTCACATATTCGTCCCGCTGCCCGGACCTCGAGAGCCGCTCGCCCGCCGTTGCTATCGAGTACGCGAGACAGCACGTCTGTGTACGCACGTACCACGACCGGCTGTCGAGCGGCAGCACCTCGTCGGGATCGATCTTGGAGAACTCGAAGTACTCGGGCGGCGCGGCGATGCCGGCCTGGGTCGGCGCATCGCGGCTTCGCTGGTCGCTCGCGAGTTGGGAACGCGGGTCGTTCTGGTCGTACGGCATCCGCCGACAATTCTGGCCCTTCGGACACCGAGTACCGTGCGTCGAAGACGCCGGGGACCCGGTTCGCGAACTGTCTAGGGGTTGTCGTGAAAGATTGGACAGAGTTCGGGTTACGCCCTCTTCCCGTGATGTCGGCACGGTCGCGCGTGGTCGAGGTACCACCGATCCAAGGCGCGATCGACGCGTTGTACGCCGACTGTCACGCCGAGCTGTCGGTCCCGGTGCGCGGAATCACCACCAATGGCAAGGTTGTTCCCGGCCTGTTCGGTGTGCAACGCGGATCGGTCGACGCGGCACCGATTCGAGATGCGGCGCTCGCCTTTCTCCAATCACTGACAGAATCACAGCGAAGCACGGTCGTGTTCCCGCTCGACGCAGATGAGCGACGCGACTGGTTCAACGTGCACATGAACTTCTTCCGCCACGGTGTGATGCTCGAGAACCTGCCGATGCAGCAGAGGGAGCTGGGCCTCGACATGCTCCGTGCGACCCTCTCGGCGCGTGGCTTCACACAGGTTCGAAACATCATGCGATTGAACGAAGTGCTAGCGCAAGCGAGCGGCAGCACCGACGAGTTCGGAGAATGGCCGTACTTCATCTCCATCTTCGGCACTCCTTCGCCCGACGAGCCGTGGGGTTGGCAGTTCGACGGCCACCACATCGCGGTCAACTGCTTCGTCCTCGGCGACGAGGTGGTGCTGACTCCGACGTTCATGGGATCCGAGCCGTGCAAGGTCACGTCCGGGCCCTTTGCCGGAATCGAGGTTTTCGCCCCCGAGCAGCAGGTCGGTATCGACCTGGTCCGCTCGCTCGACGCGAAGCAACACGACACGGCAGTCCTCTACCGCTCGATCATGCCCGACGCCATGCCCAAGCACCTCCAACACTGGATCGACGGGCGCATGCAGGCGGGCGCGTTCAAGGACAACGCGGTTCTGTCGTACCAAGGGCTGCGCGCCGATGCGCTGACCGACGTGCAGCGCCGTCTGCTCCGCAATGCCGTCGGTACGTATCTGGGCTGGGGACGCGACGACCACGCCGCGATCCGTGCGGCCGAGGTCGATGCCCATCTCGACGACACCTGGTTCTCGTGGTTCGGTGGCACCGGTGACGAGGATCCGTTCTACTACCGCATCCACAGCCCCGTCGTGTTGATCGAGTTCGACCATCACCCCGGCGTCGTGTTCGACAACGAAGAGCCCTCACACCATCACATTCACACGATCCTGCGCACCCCCAATGGCGGCGACTACGGCACGGATCTGCTAGCCCGTCACCACGCCGAGTTCGACCACGCGCACGCGGATCACCGTCACTGACCGGTCCGGTTTGCGGGGGCAAGGGCGGCGCGGAGGAAGGCGAGCATCTCGTTGCGCAGCCTTCGCAAGCCCGCGGCCGACGGCTCCCAGCCGACGACTCGAAGTGCCTCAGGCTCGGTGGCGATCCCGGTCACCGTCGCGTAGCAGAGTGACGCAACCAAGCGGGGGTCTGCACGCCTCAACCGACCGGCGTCCATCTCGTGTTGGAGATACGCCACGGCGCGATCGACGAGCGGCGCAAGATCAGCGGTCAACCGGTCCCCTGCGGCTGACGGCAGCCGGCTGACCTCGCGGATCAGACCCAGCAGCGCCGGCCGGCGTACGGCGGGCCGGAACACGGCCCGGATCACAGCCTCGATACGGTCGAGTGGATCATCGGTTGCGGCTCGCACCGCGGCGTCGATCACGACCGACAGCTCGTGCGCTGCGGCGACCAGCACCGCCTGCACCAGATCGTCCTTGCTCGGGAACCAGTACAGCAACGTCTGCTTGGCTACGCCCACGTCGGCCGCGATCACATCGAGCGATACGGCATCGACGCCCCGCGTACCGAACAGATCGGTTGCGGCGTCGAGGATGCGGTCGCGGGTCGGCGTTTTCATACGTCTCTACCAAATGGTAGACGAATGTGCTAGACAGTTGCCTGAATGATTCGCGAGAACCTTGCCAACAAGCGCATCGCCATCACCGGCAGCACCGGTTTCGTCGGTACAGCGCTGGTCGAGCGGCTGCTGAGGGCAGTCCCCGAATGTGAACTGGTGCTCCTGGTACGCCCGAGCAAGCGCCACGACGTCACCGAGCGCGTGCGCCGCGAGATCTTCAAGAACGACGCGTTCGACAGGCTCCGCGCCGAGCTGGCCGGCACTGCCGAACCGTTCGAGGCGATGGTCGCCAGACGTGTTGTCGCGATTGCAGGTGACGTGACCACGGATGGTCTCGGCCTCGGCGAAGCCGACCTTGCCACGTTCACGTCATGCGACATCGTGATCCACTCGGCTGCTGCGGTGGCGTTCGACTCCCCGCTTGACAGCGCCGTCGAGATCAACCTGCTCGGGCCGACCCGAATCGCTGACACACTGAATGCTGCCGGCGTGGCGCCCCATCTCGTCGCCGTCAGCACGTGCTACGTCGCCGGCAACCGTCGCGGCCACGCGCCCGAAGAGCTCGTCAGCGAGGGACCGTTCGATATCGGGCTGAGCTGGCGCAAAGAGGTCGCCGCCGCCCGTCGACTGCGCAGCGACACCGAAGCGATCAGCCGCCAGCCGGAGAAGCTCGCTCACTTCCGCACCGAGGCTCGTAGAGAGCTGGGAGCAGCGGGCGCGCCGGCTCTCGCTGCCAAGACCGAGGGCATCCGTGGGGATTGGGTCAAGGACCAACTCGTCGAGGCGGGTCGGGCCCGAGCCGCAAGCGTCGGCTGGCCCGATGCCTACGCCTACACCAAGGCGCTCGGTGAGCAAGCGTTGACCGAGGTCAAGGGCAAGGTGCCGGTTTCCATCGTTCGCCCTTCGATCATCGAGTCAGCACTTGCCGAACCGTTCCCCGGCTGGATCCGCGGCTTCCGCATGGCCGAGCCCGTCATTCTCAGCTACGCACGCGGCCTACTCAAGGAGTTCCCCGGGGTTCCTGAAGGGACTGTCGACGTGATCCCCGTCGACATCGTTGTTGCGGCCATCATCGCCGTTGCAGCCCTCGGTCCCGTCGACGCTCCGCGCATCACCCACGTTGCCAGCGGAGGCATCAATCCTCTCAAGTACAAGATCCTTGTCGACAACGTGCGGTCGTGGTTCACCGAGCACCCGCTGTACGACGCGGAGGGGCAACCGATCGTCGTTCCCGAGTGGCAGTTCCCCGCCCGCGGCCGGGTGAAGAAGCAACTGCAGCGAGCCAAGATGATGGCCGAGAAGACTGAACGAGTGCTGCAGGCTCTTCCGCTGCGCGGCAAGCAGGCCACGTGGGCAGCCAAGCTCGACGAGACCAAGACCGAGATCGACCGCGCCTTCCAATACGTGCAGCTGTACGGCCTGTACACAGAATGCGAAGCGATCTATCAAGTCGATCACCTGATGCAGATCCACGATGGCCTGGATGAAGCCGATCAAGCCGCGTTCAACATCGATCCACGCAGCATCGACTGGCCGACATACGTCAGCACCATCCACCTGCCGTCGATCGTTCACCACTCACGGGCCAAGACCAAGCCCGGCAAGAGCCGCAACGATCGCGGCGACCGGCTGCGACGCAGCGTGCTGTCGCCGGATCGCCACGTCGCGGCGTTCGATCTCGAGAACACCCTGATCGCCAGCAACGTGGTCGAGAGCTACACGTGGCTTGCCACTCGCCGACTGAACGCGCCCGAACGAATCCGCTATGTCCTGCGCACCCTTGCCGAGGCACCGAGTCTCAGCGCGATGGACCGCAAGGACCGTGGCGACTTCTTGCGATTCTTCTACCGGCGCTACGAGGACGCACCTGTCAGTCAGATCGACGAGGACTCCAACGAGTTGCTCACCAACCTGATCCTGACGAAGAGCTTCCCACGCGGCATCCGCCGCGTTCGCGAGCACAGAGCACTCGGTCATCGGACCATCCTGATCACTGGCGCGCTCGACTTCGCCGTGCAGGGTCTGCGTCCGTTGTTCGACGAGATCATCTCCGCGGAGATGACCGTCAAGCCCGACGGCACCTACAGCGGTCACCTCTCCCAGGTGCCGCCGACCGGTGAGACCCGCGCCCAGATCCTTGCCGACTACTGCGCTGCCGAAGGCCTCAAGTTGGAGGAATCGATCGCCTATGCCGATTCGACAAGTGATCTTCCGATGCTCGAGGCAGTCGGGTTTCCTGTTGCCGTCAACCCGGAGACTCGGTTGGCGGCGATCGCTCGCAAGCGCGGTTGGCTGGTCGAGCACTGGTCGAAGGCTGCAGGAGGCCCACGGCCGCTGCTGCCGATCGGGCCGCTGCTGCACGAGCGCGAACGTGGACGCAAGTTCGCATGAGGTTGATCTTCGAACGCAAGCCGGTGAAGTTCGCTGCGGCTCGATTGGCGGGCACGCTGTCCCCCGGCCGTGGTGCCGCGGTGGGCCCGCTGAAGCTCGAACCGAACGAACCATTGCCGCTGCCCGGGCCCGATTGGGTCCGCTTGACGCCACGCCTGTCGGGGATCTGTGGCTCCGATCTGGCCATGATCGACGGCACTGCGTCTGCGTACTTCGATCCGCTCGTCAGCTATCCGTTCGTGCCAGGACACGAGGTGGTAGCCACGACCGAACGGGGCCGAAGAGTCGCGTTGGTCCCTGTGTTGTCGTGCGTCACCCGCGGCATCACTCCGGTTTGCCCGCAGTGCGCGGCACGGCGCACGAACCTCTGCGAGCGAGTGGCTTTCGGACACATCGAGCCAGGTCTGCAGAGCGGATTTTGCGCCGACACCGGCGGGGGCTGGAGCTCGTGGATGGTCGCCCACACCAGCCAGTTGGTCGACGTTCCCGATGATCTCAGCGATGAGGCCGCGGTGATGATCGAGCCCACAGCGTGCGCGGCACACGCCGCGCTGCGGTATCAAGGCAATGAGACCGTGATCATCGGCGCCGGCACGGTCGGTCTGTTGACCCTGGCAGCCATCACTGCGACTCGCGACAAAGATCGAAGCGGCCCCCTGATCGTCACGGCGCGCTACGCCGAGCAGCGCAGGATCGCCAAGGAGCTAGGCGCCGACATCGTGTGCACGCCTGACGAGTTGCCACGCTGGGTCCGTTCGACGACCAAGTCGATGGTTCTCGGTGACCAGCTCACCTCCGGGTTCCGCAATGTTGTCGACTGCGTCGGTTCGAGCGAATCCCTGAAGCAGGCGCTGCGCGTTGTCGCGCCAGGCGGCGAGGTCCTGCTCGTCGGCATGCCGAGCAACGTCTCGCTGGAGCTCACCTCGCTGTGGCACCGCGAGGCTGCAATTCGCGGGTGCTACGCCTATTCCCGCAACGACTTCATGGCGGCGATCGAGATCGTCCGCCGCTTCGATCTCGGCCGGTTGGTCTCGGCAACGTACCCACTCGACGACTACAAGGACGCGATCACGCACGCTGCCTCCGCGGGCCGCCGCGGAGCCGTGAAGATCGCCTTCGACATGAGAGAAAGCTGAACCGATGCCTCGCCCTGGATTCGTCCTCGAAGTGGATCGCTCCACTCCCCCGATCATGTTCTGGCGCGGCGAGAACTTCAGCCTCGAGAAGCTTCCCGCCGGCCGCAGCCGTGTCATCTATCCGCCGGAGCCACTCGATCCGATAGAAGACATCGACGGCGCAATCCGCGATGCCCTGCTGCACCCGCACGACCAGGACCCGCTACCGGCTCAGTTGTTTCCCGGGATGAAGCTGACCATTGCGTTCGACGATGTCAGCCTCCCGCTGCCGAAGATGCGGACACCCGACAATCGTCAGCGCATCATCGAGGCCGTGCTGGATCTCGCCGCCGAGGCCGGCGTCGACGACGTGCACATCATCGCTGCGCTCGGCCTGCATCGGCGGATGCACGAGTACGAGTTGCGTCACGCACTGGGTGATCGGGTGTACGACGCATTCCACCCGCGAGGCACCCTCTATCAGCACGACGCTGAAGACCGCGACAACCTCACGGTGATCGGCTCGACCCCCGAGGGCGAGGTGCTGGAGATCAGCAAGCGCGCCGCCGACAGCGACCTGATCGTCTACGTCAACATCAACTCGGTGGCGATGGACGGCGGGTGGAAGAGCATCACCACTGGCTTGGCCAGCTACTACAGCCTCACCTTCCACCACAATCCCGAGACCCTGCAGAACACGCGCAGCCTCATGGACCGCCACAAGAGCGACCTGCACAAGAGCGTGTGGCGACTCGGCAAGGTGATGCGCGACCACGGACCGCAGGTGTTCCAGATCGAGTCGACTTTGAACACCGACATGTTCCCTTCGCCGTTCGACTTCCTCTCCAAGCGCGAGTGGGAGTGGAAAGCCAAGGACCGGGCGACCTTTCTGGCCACCACCAAATCGCTCAGCCGTACACCAGGACGGCTGGCGCGCAGGATCTTCCACTCGATCGAAGGTCCCCATCAGATGACCAGTGTGCAGGCCGGCGATACCGAGACCGTGCACAAAATCACGCTCGAGTGGGTCCACAAGCAGCAGTTGGTCCATGTCCCCGGGCAAACCGACATCTTGACGCTCGGCATCCCCTACGTCTGCCCGTACAACCCCGACGGAGTGATGAACCCCGTGCTCGTGATGTGCATGGGACTGGGCTACCTGTTCAACATGTACCGCAACAA
>JANPGV010000134.1:0-4088 GCA_031424145.1 Ilumatobacteraceae bacterium | reverse complement strand
CGTTCGCCGTTGCCGATGCCACAGCACTGACCGAGGTGGGATACGTCGGCGAAGACGTCGAGAACATTCTGCTGAAGCTCATCCAGGCGGCCGACTTCGACGTCAAGAAGGCCGAGACCGGCATCATCTACATCGACGAGATCGACAAGATCGCCCGCAAGAGCGAGAACCCGTCGATCACCCGCGATGTCAGCGGCGAAGGAGTGCAACAGGCGCTGCTCAAGATCCTCGAAGGCACGGTCGCTTCGGTGCCGCCTCAGGGTGGGCGCAAGCACCCCCACCAAGAGTTCATCCAGATCGACACCACCAACATCCTCTTCATCTGCGGCGGCGCGTTCGCCGGTCTCGAGCAGATCATCGAAAGCAGGATCGGGCACAAGGGCGTCGGTTTCCACGGCACCGTGCGCAGCAAGGCCGACAAGGATCCCGGCGAACTCTTCACCAAGGTGCTTCCCGAGGATCTTCTGAAGTTCGGTCTGATCCCGGAATTCGTCGGCCGCCTCCCGATGATCGGCGCCGTTCGCAGCCTCGACCGCGACGCGCTCATCAAGATCCTCACGGAGCCCAAGAACTCGTTGGTCAAGCAGTACCGCAAGGTCTTCGACTTCGAAGATGTCGAGCTCGACTTCACACGCGAGGCGCTCGAAGCGATTGCCGACCAGGCGTTGCTGCGTGGTACCGGGGCGCGAGGCCTGAGGGCCATCCTCGAAGAGGTGTTGCTCAACACGATGTACGAGCTTCCCGGTCGCAGCGATGTCGGCACCGTGATGATCGATGTCGACACCGTGCAGAAGAAGACCAACCCCACGCTCGTCCCTCGCGAGCCAAAGGCCAAGCGGCCTCGCCGCGAGGCCAGCTGACGCGACAGTGAGGCGCAGCGTCGCGCTGCCCCGACGATGACCTACTCCGACGCGCTGGCCTATCTCGACGCCCACGCCAATTACGACAAGACCGGGCGAATCGAGTCGCCGACGATCGAGCGGATGCAGACAATCGTCGCGGCCATGGGTGACCCGCAGTTCGCCTACCCCGTGATCCACGTAACCGGCACGAACGGCAAGGGCTCGACCTCGCAGATGATCACGCGACTGTTGATGGCTCACGGCCTCACTGTCGGGACGTACACCAGCCCGCATCTCGAACGACCAAACGAGCGGATGAGCCGGGACGGCGAGCCGATCAGCGATGAAGAGTTCGCCGAACAGATCGCCGCGGTTGCCGACCTGGAGATGCTGACCGGTGTGCGGCCGTCCTATTTCGAGACGACTACTGCCGCGGCGTTTCGCTGGTTCGCCGACCTCGCTGTCGATGTTGCTGTCGTGGAAGTCGGCGTCCTCGGCCGCTGGGATGCGACCAACGTGGTCGATTCGCAGGTTGCGGTCATCACCAACATCGGCATGGACCACAATGAGTTCGCCGGACCGACCAAGGGGCACATCGCTGCCGAGAAGGCCGGCGTGATCAAGCGTGGAAGCGTGGTCGTCGTCGGTGAGACCGATCCCGAGTTGCTGCACCACTTCACCGATGCGGGCGGTGCGAGCGTGTTGCTCCGTGGTGATCAATTCGATGTGCTCGAGAACCAACTGGCCCTCGGCGGTCGCATGCTCGACCTGCGCACGCCGACGACGATGTTCACCGATGTCTTCGTGCCGCTTCACGGCCGCCACCAAGGCGACAACGCCATCGTGGCGCTCACCGCTGTCGAAGCCTTCTTCGGCGCGCCGATCGCCGACGACATCGTGCGCGAAGGTTTCGCCAACGTCCGAATGCCCGGGCGATTCGAGGTTCTCGGCCACCAACCTCTGGTGATCGTCGACGGTGCGCACAACCCGCCCGGTGCGGACTCGTGCGCCCAGGTGTTCTTCGACGATTTCGATCCAGCCGGTCGCAAGATCCTTGTGGTCGGAATACTGCGCGCCCGCGATCCTCGCGAGATGCTGTCGGCCCTGCGGGCCGATGAATTCGATGTCGTCTACACGTGCACAGCGCCGACGCCGCGCGGGCTGCCATCGGTGGACCTTGCGGAGGCGGCCCGGGCTCTCGGTTGCGACGAGGTGGTCGAGTGCGGCACCGTCGAGAATGCGTGCGACCGGGCTATCCGCGCCGCGCAGCCCGACGACGCCGTGCTCGTGACCGGCTCGCTCTACGTCGTCGGCGCGGCGCGTCCACACCTCCGCAAGATCGTCTGACGCCTCGCGACAGCCCAAGCCGGTGTGAGCCCGATGTCGCGTCGACGTGCGTGACTGGCTCACAGAGGTTCGCGGTCCGAGTTGGTGTGAGTCTGATGTCGCGTCGCCTGAACACAAGGCGTGAACTGACTCACAGGCGAAGGAGGGCGAGTTTCGTCACGGACGATTCAGGAGGGGCGGGTGGGCGGTAACGTCATCGGCCATGTCTGATCGCACCCTCGTCCTCCTCAAGCCCGACACCGTCGAACGTGGCCTCGTCGGCGAGGTGCTGCGGCGCCTTGAATCGAAGGGCTTGAAGATCGTCGCCCTCGACATGCGCACGCTCGACGCCGACACGTTGGCCCGCCATTACGAGGAGCACGTCGGCAAGGGCTTCTACGACGATCTCGTCAGCTTCATGAGCCGCGGCCCGGTCGTCGCGCTCGTGTTGGAGGGCCCGGAGGACACGTGGGAGGTCGTGCGCAGCGCGATGGGCGCCACCAATCCGCGCAAGGCTGCACCTGGCACGATTCGCGGCGACCTGGGCATCTTGTTCACCGAGAATCTGGTCCACGGCAGCGACTCCTTGGAGTCCGCACAGCGCGAGATCGCGATTTTCTTCCCGAATCTGTAACAAACTGGCGCTCCGCTACACTGGACGGACTTGCGCCGCGCCTGGCGCAAGAGTTCGTGCATGGCCGGCCCGGCTGTGCGGAGGTAGTGATGGCCAGGAACAACCCACTCGCGATTGGTCGTGATCTCGCCATCGATCTGGGAACGGCCAACACGTTGATCTACTCGCGAGGCCAGGGCATCGTCCTCAACGAACCGTCCGTCGTGGCCATCGACATCAGCGACGGCAGACCGGTGGCAGTCGGCTTCGAGGCAAAGCGGATGATGGGCCGCACGCCCGGGCGCATCAAGACGATCCGACCTTTGAAAGACGGCGTCATCGCCGACTTCGAGGTGTGCGAGAAGATGCTGCGCTTCTTCATCCAGAAGGTTCACGCCAGTCGATGGAGCAAGCCGCGCATGGTCATCTGCGTGCCATCGGGCATCACCGGCGTCGAGCAGCGCGCCGTGCAGGATGCGGCTGAATACGCCGGGGCGCGCAAGCCCGTTCACATCATCGAAGAGCCAATGGCTGCCGCGATCGGCGCCGACATGCCGGTGCACGAGCCCAGCGGAAACATGATCGTCGACATCGGCGGTGGCACGACCGAAGTTGCCGTGATCTCCCTCGGTGGAATCGTCACGGCCCAATCGGTACGTGTCGCCGGCGACGAGCTCGACGACGCGATCATGCAATACGTCAAGAAGGAGTTCTCGCTGGCCATCGGCGATCGAACTGCCGAAGAGATCAAGATCCACATGGGCTCGGCGTGGCCGCTCGACGAGGAGTTGACTGCCGACATCCGCGGACGCGATCTCATCAGCGGTCTGCCGCGCACGGTGCCACTGACCACCGAGCAAGTGCGCGAGGCGTTGGCTGAACCCCTGTCCGCAATCGTCGACGCGGTCAAGACAACGCTCGACAAGACTCCGCCGGAGCTCGCCGCCGACATCATGGAGCAAGGCATCATGGTCACGGGTGGCGGCGCGTTGCTGGCCGGGATCAATCGGCGTCTCGCCCACGAGACCGGCATGCCGATCAAGATCGCTCACGACCCGCTGTACAGCGTCGTGATCGGATCGGGGCGGGCACTCGAGAACATCGACGCGATGCGCGGGTTGATGTCGCTCGGCGGCGACGACTAGACCCTCCAGGCCGTTCATGCTTTCCTCGTTGAGCCGCCGCCGCGTCGTTGTGCTGCTCATTTTGACGTCGCTGTTGTTGATCACACTCGACAGGCGCGGCCACAATGCGTTCATCGACAAGGCGCGGCAGGCGTTCGCGGTCGTGATGCGGCCGTTCGACGT
>JANPGV010000133.1:0-25856 GCA_031424145.1 Ilumatobacteraceae bacterium | reverse complement strand
GAGCTTGGAGAACGGGGCGTACCGTTGTCCGTACGGTCGGTTCTCCTGGTCGGAAACAACGATCTTCGACCGAGGTACGTTCAGCCCAGACATTGCGCTGAAGCGTGCCGACCTTCCTCGCCGCCGGGAGCAGATCAAACCTTCAAGCCAACTCGCCGTCACACCAAGTGCAGTTAATCTCAGGGGAATGGACTCGCTCGAGCAATATCTTTCGGAGCGGTATTGGTCCGAGGACGAGTTGCTGCGCGAGGTGCGCGCCGATACCGCTGAACGCGGGCCATCGATCCAAGTCAGCGCGGAAGCGGGTCGACTGCTCGCCCTGTTCGTGCGCGCGCTCGGCGCCTCACGAGTGCTCGAGGTGGGCACCCTCTTCGGCTACAGCGGCATCTGGATAGCGCGTGAGTTGCCGCCGGATGGGCGTCTGGACACGATCGAGCTCGAACAGCTGCACGCCGATGCCGCCGAGCACTGGTTCGAGCGCGCCGGACTCAGCGACCGCGTCATGGTGCACCGAGGCGCCGCGGTGGATGTGCTGGCAACACTGCCCGGCCCCTACGACATCGCGTTCATCGATGCCGACAAGGAGCCCTACCCGCAGTACGTGCGGCTGGCATTGGAACGGTTGAGGCCTGGCGGATTGATGATCGCCGACAACGCTATTCGCCAAGGCCGCATCGTCGAGGCAGGTGTCGACGCCGGCATCGACGGCATCCGGGCGATGCACGATCTGTTGGCGAGCGACTCCAGCCTCATCGCGACCACCCTGCCCGTCGGTGACGGGATGGCGATCGCCGTCAAGGGGCTTTGAGCGCCGGGATTCAGGGCGCCCCGACTACGAGGTCGGGCGAGGAGAGTTCCAGACGAAGATGACCACGAAGATCAAAGCCAGCAGCGCCGCGCCGCCGACGATTTGCCAAGGATCGAGAAAGAGGAAGAGGTCCGCCATATCGCCAACTCTTCCCAGCTCTCATCCGGTTCAAACACGACGTTTCGAGATGAGGGGAGCCGGCGAGAACACCGCGGCTTTATCAACATGCAGCGGTCGTGCCGATGCGCTAAGTTTTGATGACAAGTGACGCTCCCGGCGGCTCCGGTTGCATCGCCCAGGTACGCCGTCGGTCCGGACCAAGCGCAGGCGTACCAACCTGGCGAGCTACGCCTGCCAAGAGGTTTGATCGCGACGCGTCTCGTTGAAGCTGAACAGAATCGGCCCTTGCGGGCCGAAGACGATTCGGCACACCGACGCTTGGTCGAGATGGCAGCGCCACCCAACCGTGAGGTCCACCCCGAGTGCCCACGAGATGACGGCCTTGATCGGGGACACATGGGTGGTGACGACGATCATGTTGTGTCGGGCGTCCTCCATCAACTCCTGCGCCGCCTCGACCGACCGAACGCCCATCGCTTCCAAGCTCTCGCCGCCGCCGACCCGATATGTGGGATCGACCCGCCATCTGGCCCAGACCTCAGCGTCCACTTCATTCACAGGCACGCCGTCGAGGGCGCCATAGTCGAGCTCGATCCAGCGATCGTCGACCTCGTACGGCAAGCCAAAAGCCTCGGCGGTCTGTCGAGCCCGCTCGAGGGGTGAGCTGATCACACGATCGGGGCGACCGAGCCACTGGGCAACCCCGGCGACCTGCGCCAGGCCGACCTCGTCGAGCGGCAAATCGAGGTGGCCCTGCAACTTCCGCGCCGCGTTGGCCGCGGTGCGACCATGACGAACGAGCACCAGCACCCGAACAGTGAATCAGATCGCGCACGCCAAACCTGCCGCATGCGCAGATCAGCGCGCGACCTGCGCATCGGGCTGTTTCAGTACGCCCCGGCGGATCAGCGCGTCGCGGCGATGTGGGTCGGCGAGCTCACACCGCCGCCACATCCATGCCAGCAGGACCATCCCGACACCTTCGAACGCAAGGTTTGCCCATCCCCGTTGCAAGGACGGGACACGTACATGGCCCCAGGACCCGGTGAACGGCCACCAGAACACGCTGGTCGAAGCGAAGGCACCGTCCCAGACCAAGTGCAGCAACATCCCGATGGGCAATGCCAGGAGCAATCGTCGAATCGGCTTGCGTCCCGCTGTTGCGATCATCACCGCAACGAGCACGCCGACGGAGACAGTGAGGCTGTGCGCCCAACGCGCGTGACCTCCCGGCAGATCGATCACGTCGGGCAGGACCGCACCGACCGCCAACAACCGATAGTCGAAGCGCGGGTCACGGAACACGTACCACACGGAGACCACGGCCGTGCCGATGAACCAGAAGAACATCTGCGGTCAGCGAACCAGCACGCGCCCGCATTGCGGGCAGTCGACGAGCTCGTCAGCGGGCAGCGCCTTGAAGTTGTCGACTTCGGCGCGGGACAGGTCGAGATGGCAGCCATCGCACTTCAGTCCGATGAGCTTGGCGATCCCGATTCCTCCGTGACGGGCGCGCTGGGCGTCGTACAGCGCCGCTTCCTCGCCCGTCAGCACTGCTCTCGTAGCGTCGTACCTCGACGTCAGCTCCAACTCCTCGTCGTGCCCCGCGTCCTTGGCCGTGGCGAGTTGCGCTGCAGCGGATTCCCGGACCGCCACGACAGCGTCTTCCACTGCCGCGAGCTCGCCGAGGCGTTGTTCCGCGTTCGACTGCTGCTCCATCGCTTCCAGTTCGCGATCGTCGAGCTCGTCGCGGTGGGCGTTGAGAGCATCGATCTCGTGGCTGAGCGCATCGGCTTGTCGCGTTTCAGTCACGATCTTCAGTTGCTGCTCGAGACGGCTGCGCTTGGTCGTCAATCCTGCGGCCTCGCGTTCGATCGTCTCAATCGTCGTCTCCGCGTCGCTGAGCTGCGCGCCCGCGGTAGCGATCGCTGCACGGTGCTCGGCGAGGTTGCGCTCTGCGTCCGCAAGTGCCGCGGCCTCAGGCAGCTTCGTCAACCGGCGCTGCAACTGTTGAAGCGCTGTGTCGATCTGTTGGAGCTCCCACAGTGCTTCACCGTTCACGGTTTCTTCTTACCAGGCACAGACAGCTGTGGTCTTCCTATACGTGCCAGCGCGTTGCTCGACCCAGGTTGAAGTGGGCCTCTGTCAGTTCGTCCACCAGTTCCCCATGACGGACGGCGGAACCTGTCCTGAACTTGAACGGTCCCGCGAGGCCGTCCATGCTGACGGCGGTCGCGGTGATCCAGATCCTCGAGATGAGGACGCAGTCGTTGACCCCAACCCACGATTCGACCTGGGAACGCTCCTCGGCACTCGCGGGATAGGCGTACACGATCTCGATCTCCGCGGGTAGCGAAGGTCCCGCGCTCCTCATAACGCCGCCCAAAGGGCCAGCGTGATCACGATCCCAAAGGCGAGGGGCAGGACGAGCCCGACCAGGTATCCCAGGCCGAGGTCGACGAGACGTGACAGGTCGCGCCGGGTCAGCGATCCCATCCGGCACCCTGTTCGATTGCCCGCTCTTCGAGATGCGAAACGACGACGTCCAGAACGTCCTTGTGCACCTGCGCCCCTAACTACGCCCGCCGGGGCCACAACATTGAACCCCGGGGTCGACATCGTTACCTACTGGCAACTGTCGCGCAAGGGGACAGCAATTGCTGACACGAATTCGTCATACTCGTGTTGGTCAAGGCTGGACAGGTCGACACCCCGAGCGCTTGACTCCGAGAACCGGCCGTCCTGTCTCGCGACCGGGGCATCGTCCCCTGTTCGCCGAACGGTACACCTGCTTGTCAAGAGCCTGATACTCGGCGACTGCGCACAGTTGTCAGCTCACGGTTTCTTCTTGCCGGTGATGACCACTCCGGCGGGCGGCCGGTCGCAGGAGTACACGAGGACACCCGAGGTCGCGACGTTGGGGAAGCCTGCCTTCGGATCGAGCACGTCCGGCGGAATCGTGGTGTCGCTGGGGATGGCTTTGAGCACGGGCTTCGGCGGCGGCGCGGGTGGCGGCGCCGTCGCGGTCGGATCCTCCGGAGGCAACGTTACGGACGTGGTGGTCGCTGCGCCGCCGGGAAGCGTGCCACTGACCAACTTGGCGAGGCATTCGTTGCCTGGGAGATAGAGCCGCACCGGCTTGCGCGGGCGCGCCGGCGGTGCCGACCAATCCTCCACAGGCAGAGGGGCGACCGCAGGCTCCATGAACGCTCCCCATATTCGTGCGGGGTACGTGCCACCTTGCACCTCACGAATACCGTCCGCGTCGACGAACTCTTGCGTGTTGCAGGTGGGGACACCGTTGATCTGCACGCCGCACACCATCGGGGTGTAGCCGTCGGGATCGCCGACCCATACAGCAGTGGTCAACTGCGGTGTCGAACCGACGAACCAGGAGTTCGTGTTGTACGTCTGTGTGCCCGTCTTGCCGGCGGCCGGGAACGGGAACTTGCTCAACGACCCGCGCGCAGTGCCCTTCGTCAACACGCCTTTGAGTATCGACACCTCGGTGAGCGCAACACCCGGGTCCAAGGCTTGGACGCCCGGGTCCTCGTGCGTGTACAAACGCGAGCCGTCGGCGCGGTCGATGTAGTCGATGTAATAGGGCTCGTGGTGCAGTCCCTGATTGGCGATCGTCTGCATTCCCGAGGCCATGTCGATCGGTGCCATCGGGTTGGCCCCGGTGGCGTACGACGCCAACGGTTCGATCGGTACCCGGCCTGCGAGCCCCGGCTGAAGATACGGCGAGCTGGCCATTCGGTAGGTCGTATCGACCACACGGTGCAATCCGACGATCTGCGAGAGGCGGGCGAACGCGCAGTTGATCGACGACCACGTCATGTTCTCCAATGGCGCCAGCGGCTTCGAGGTCGCATCGGTGATGGGGAACGGGACCTTCGGATCATTCGGGTCGGGCAGCACGCACGGCGACGTTCCGTCGATCACGTCGTCCGGCTGAACTCCAGCCTCGAGAGCAGCCGCAAGGATGAAGATCTTGATGCTCGATCCGGTCTGTCTCGGAACCAGCGCCATGTTGATCTCGTTGGTGCGTGGCACGAACCCACTGCCGCCGACCATCGCTCTGATTGCGGCAGTCTTCGTGTCGAGCGTGAGGATTGCGTTCTCGATCCCCACCTTCGTCTTCGGCAGCACCTCGTGGGCCTGCTCGGCGAGCACCTGCAGATTCGGGTCCAACGTGGAGTGGATCTCGAGGCCGCCGCGATAGAGGAGGTTGGCACGCTGCTGCTCGTCGCCCAGGAAGGTCGCTCGCTGCAGCAGATACTCCTTGACGGCCTCGGTGTAGTAGGTGGGTTTCGTCGTGTAGGTCGGGATGGTGCGCACACGTTCGGGCAGCTTCCATGTCGCCCCGAGCAGCGAACCCACCAAAGGTGTCACCAGGCCGACGTCGGCCAGTCGAGTCGTGACTTGTCGGAACCTGGCCCGTGCCCGTTCGGAGTGCCGGATCGGATCGAAGCCGGACGGCGATCGGACGAGGCCGGCAAGGAACGCGCCTTCGATCATTGTCAGCTCGCCGACGTTCTTGCCGAAGTACACCTCGGCCGCGGCCTGAAGGCCATAGGCGTTGTTGCCGAAGAACACCGTGTTCAGGTAGCGCTCGAGGATGCGACCCTTGCTCATCTTCTTCTCGAGCATCGTCGCGTAGTGGGCCTGCAAGCCCTTGTACCGACCGTCGCGCGGCAGGCCGGCCAGGAACTCGTTCTTCACCACCTGCTGGCTGATCGTGCTGGCGCCCTGGCGAGGGGCGTCACTGGAGAAGTTCGAAAGGAGTGCTCGTGCGAAGCCGCGGAGGTTGACACCGTGGTGGAGGAAGTACTGCTCATCTTCGACCGCGAGGAAGGAACCCAAGACCTCCGGCGGCACCTGATCGAGGGTGATCGGCTGGCTGTTCTCACGCTCGAACACCGCGATCACGTTGCCCAGCACGTCGTAGACGTAGCTGCGCTGCGACAACCCTTGAAACTCCGGAAGCGTGATTGGAAACTGGTCATGCGCGTTGGCAACGCGCCAGAGGCGCGGACCGACTCCGACCACGACGGCAGTCGTCAGCAGCGCTCCGGCGACGACGATGGCCGCGACACGAAGAAGCCAAGCAATGAGACGCACGCATCATGCAGGCTAGTTGCGAGGAATTGGCGATCGTCGGCACCCGGTAGCTTGGCTCGCCATGATCTCCCACCACCCGTTTCGGTTCGGCGTGCAGGCATCGACAGCTCCCGACGCGGCGACGTGGGTCGCCCTGGCCCGCAAGGTCGAATCGTTGGGATACAGCACGCTGACGATGCCCGACCACTTCGGGGATCAGCTGGCACCGGTTCCCGCGTTGATGGCTGCGGCCGCAGCAACCACGACGCTGCGGGTCGGCGCGCTCGTCTGGGACAACGACTACAAACATCCGGTGATCTTGGCCAAGGAACTGGCGACGATCGACGTGTTGTCCGAAGGACGAGTCGAGATCGGCCTCGGCGCAGGATGGCTGGCCACCGACTACCAGCAGTCAGGTATCAAGTATGACTCCAACAAGGTGCGAGTCGACCGCTTCGAGGAGGGCCTCGCCGTCATCAAAGCAGCGTTGGGTGGCAAGCCGTTTTCCTTTTCCGGTCAGCACTACACGATCACCGACTACACCGGCTCGCCCAAACCGTCGCAAGCCCCGTGCCCCCCGATCCTGATCGGCGGCGGAGGCAAGCGGGTGCTCACCATCGCGGCGCGAGAGGCCGACATCGTCGGTATCAACGGCAACCTGGCCGCAGGGATGATCGGACCGGAAGCAATCGCAACGATGACAGCGGAGGCCGTTGACACGAAGATCGAGGTCGTCAGCGCGGCGGCGGGCAGTCGACTCGCCGAGCTCGAGCTCAACGTCCGCGTGTTCATGGTTCGCGTCACCGACGATCGTCGGACCGCCGTCCAACAGATCGCAGACTTGGTACAGGTCGATCCATCGATGGTGCTCGAGACACCGTTCACGCTGATCGGCACGTCCGCCCAGATGGTCGAAGACCTGCTACGCCGCCGCGCGCGATGGGGCTTCAGCTACATCGTCGTCGGAGGCGACGACGTCGAATCGTTCGCGCCCGTTGTCGCCGAGCTCTCCGGTCATTGAGGCGCGCGCCTTCGCAACGAGGTCGAGGCCACTGAGCCCCGGGAGGTTGTCGATGCGACGATCGATCCGAGCCGTCATCGCAGCTCCTTCCTTGCCACCGAACAGGTACGAGATCAGATGGTGCACCTCGGGATCGGGCATCACGTCACTTCCGACAGGAGCCCAGAAGCGGCTCAGCGCTTGCCGTGTCAGCCATCGGGAGCGACGGCTTGAACCCAGCCGCCTCGAGGCCTGAGCCGCGTAGAAATCGATGTGCCGACCCTCCTGTTTCATGATGCGTCGCAGCAGCTCCGCCAGGACAGGGTGATCGCATCGCTGGGCGAGGCGCGCATACCCGGCTTGCGTCGTCCACTCGTTGATGGCACCCCACGTCATGTGGACCGCGGTCATGGATGACCCGACGAGGATTGATGCGAGGCCGTGCGTGAAGGGCTTGATCGCTTCCGAGACCCGCCGCGCACGGCGAAGCTCACGAACCCGCGCTTCGCCGGCAGCTTCGCCGTGTGCGCGCAGCACCTCCGCAATCGCCGCGCCGTGCCAATACTCCTCGAAGCTCCAGAACGTGAGGAAGGTGGTGATCTCCGGATCACGGTGAGCTGAGGTGACCAACAGGTCGCGCAGGTAACAGATGGTGTGAAGCTCGATGTCGTGCATGTAGCGCAGGCAGCGCAGCACGTCCGCGTCGAGCCGATGCGTGTGGAAGGCGTTGGCCAGATCGAGGTCGTGCACGTCGAGCCTTGCGACCATCTGGGTGTACTTGTCGATCGTCAACTGCATGCCGTACGTTCGACGCACGGCACGAGCTCGGATTGGTCAGACGACCGTGACTTTGAGAGCCTCGTCGCCCTTGCGACCCTGGCCCACTTCGAACTCCACCGTTTGGCCCTCTTCGAGGGAGCGGTAGCCGTTGCCTTCGATGTTCGAGAAGTGCACGAACACGTCGGCACCGCCCTCTCGTGAAATGAAGCCGTAGCCCTTTTGAGCGTTGAAGAACTTCACGGTGCCGGTAGCCATTGCCTGTACTCTCCAGATTTCTTTCTGGCCCAACGGCATGTTGGGCACTGGGGCGTAACGCTAGCTGGTTGCGGACAACGACGGCTGCCGAATCACTGTGCCAACGATCGGACCGTCCTCGCCGTTGGTGACTGCGGTGGGCCCGGTGATGCCGCTGACCGCGAACACCGTGACCGAGCCAGAATGCCAAGGATCACGATGACGACGCTGCGTCGTTTACTTGAGATCCGCCAGAATCTCGGCCGCCGCGGCGTAGCCAGAATCGACTGCGCCGTTGAGGTAACCCTGGAAGTCGATGGATGTGTGCTCCCCGGCGAAGTGGCAGTTGCCGGAGCGCTCGCGCTCGGCACCTGCGAAGGCGGTGTATTGCCCGACCTTCCAATACGAGTACGAACCTTTCGTGTACGGGTTCGCCTGCCAGTAGTCGACGTACGTTTTGCCATTGAACGCGGCCGAGATTCCCGGTATGAGAGGTTCGATCTGGGCGGTAAAAGCGTGCGCCCGTTCCACGGGAGTACCGACACCGAAACTGGCACCGATATCTCCGCCCGTGTAATCGACGAGAATGCCGCTCGTACCAGGCTGAGCCCGCGTCACTTCCCACGTGCTCTGGTAGCCGGTGTCCGAGTAGGAGTCACCGTTCATCCCCTGCGTTCGCCAGATCCTCTCCGTGAACTGCACGTTCAGCTTCGAGTTCGTCCCCATGCCGAGCTCGCCAATGGCACGCAGTTTCACCGGCGAGAATCCGGCCTTGGAGATGTCGAGATTGCGCAGAATAGAAAATGGCAGCGCCAGCACCACATGATCGGCGTTCACAGAAACGCTCTTCCCACCCTGCGTGAAACCAAGAACGAAGGTGCCATCTGCGCGACGGGTGATGCGGACCAGGGAGCAACCCCTGTTGATCTGCCCAGCCAGGCTGTCGGCGAGCCTCTGTGCGATCTGATCGTTGCCGCCCACGACGTGGTACTTCTCGTTCGATGGGCCGAAGATGCGCAGCTGGCCCTGTCCGGAGTACCCGAGCAGGTACAGCAAGTTCAGTGAGCTCTGGTTCTGTGGTTCTGCGCCGTACTCGATGTTGTACGCGATGGCGAGCAACTGTCCGAGTCGCGACGACATCCCACCCGGCACGCTCTCGTTGATCCAATCGACGATCGACATGTGGTCGAGCTCCCGGCCCCGCGGAGTCGACGAGGTGTACAAGGTGGGGTAGCTCGCTGCCTGCACATCGCTCTTGATCTTCTGCCAGATGCCTTTGATGTCGTTGGTGGCGTCGGTGTAGCTGTATGGCGCGCCGTCGAAGTAGAACCGCGGCTCGGTGCCGTTTTGCTCGGAGCTCAACAGGTTGTCGAGTTTCAGCCCAAGCGCTTGAGCGAGCTGTCGTACAGCGGTATGCCCCTGGTCGATCAACTCTCCGCCGTGCTCGGCGACTTGCCCACCGTCGAAGAACCCATTGATCGACCAGCAACGGCCGCCTACGCGATCCGACGCTTCGTAGATCTGGGCGGAGTAGCCGGCCGACTTCAGCTGGTACGCACAGCTGAGTCCGGCGAGCCCGCCGCCGACGACCACGATGCGCGGCGCAGTCGCGGCGGCTGCTGGAAACCCCTCGCCCAATCCCCACGCGACCGCAGCTCCAGTGGCCAGCGCACCACCGAGGAACGTACGCCGGCTCGTCGAAACCTTCGGATCGGCAACGTCAGGCCGGACCTCGACCTCGCCCTCCGCAACCTTGTCAACTGCGCGCTGAAGCGCCGAGAGAAGTGGGGTGTGTGCCATGAGAACTCCAGTCCCGGTTCGTTTGTCCTTGGAACGTCAAGTTAGTCCGCCCAGAGATCGTCGGATTCAGCCGCGTTCTTCGCGGGAGTGATCCCGCTCGACTCGCGGTAGCTCCCGAGTAGGTTGTGGGACTCGTCGTCTCGAAGGAAGTGGTGAATGACCACCGATAGCCGCCCGATCTCCGTGCAGTTGTACTCCCTTCGCGACCAGGCGGCAAAAGACTTCGAAGGTGTTCTGCGGAGGCTCGGCGAGGTTGGGTTCGTCGGTGTCGAGCTTGCGGGATTCCATGACCTCACGCCCAAGCAGTACGCGACCATTGCCGAGGAGTCGGGGCTCGTGACGTCGAGCGCCCATTTGACCGACCTGTCACCGGACGGGCTCAACGCCGCTCTCGACGACCTCCAGGAGATCGGCTGCGACGTCGCCGTATGCGCCTTCATACCGCCCGAGCGTTTCACCGAGTTGGACGCGATAAAAGCTTCCGCCGACGCATTGAACAAGGCCAACGACATTGCCAGGTCCCGCGGCCTATCACTCGGGTATCACAATCACTGGTGGGAGTTCCAGACCACCCTCGATGGCCAGACCGCGTGGTCGGCGCTGATCGAGCGACTCGACACGACCATGTTCGTCGAGCTCGACATCTACTGGACGACGCTCGGCGGCGCTGATCCGCGGCAGGTCATCGCCGATCTCGGCGACCGGCTCAGGTTGCTTCACGTCAAGGACGGCCCGTGCGACGCGCCGGAGAGTCCGATGGTCGCCGTCGGCTCGGGCACCCTCGACATACCGGGCATCCTCAGTTCCGCGCCCGCGGCGAAGTGGCACATCGTCGAACTCGACAGGTGCGCGACCGACATGCTGACGGCCATCGCCGACAGCTACCGGTATCTCGTAGACAGCGGTCTTTCACAGGGTCGGAAGTGAGCACCAGCCGAATCGGAATCATCGGTTGCGGGAACATCTCTCCGGTCTACGCGAAGACCCTCAGCGAGTTCCCATGGATCGAAGTCGCCGCATTCGCGGATGGAATTCCAGAACGCGCTCAGGAGTTCGCCGAAAGATACGGCGGTGTCGCTCTCGAGCTGGCCGACATGCTCGTCGACGACTCCATCGACGCCGTCGTCAACCTCACTCCGCCCGGCGCACACGCCAGCGTCAGCCGTCTCTGCCTCGAGGCAGGCAAGCCGGTATTCAGCGAGAAACCGTTGGGCATCGACTTCGAAGAGGGTCGCGGGTTGGCGGAGCTCGCCAGTGAGCGAGGTCTCCGCCTCGGCTGCGCACCCGACACGTTCCTCGGTGTGGGTCTGCAGGCGGCACGTGCGGCGATCGACCGTGGGCTCATCGGTGAGCCAATCGCTGCGAACGGTTTCATGCTGGGCTTTGGGCCCGAATGGTGGCATCCGAACCCCGAGAGCTTCTACGGACCGGGCGCGGGTCCGCTGTTCGACATGGGCCCGTACTATCTGACGACTCTCGTTCACCTGCTCGGACCGGCACGGTCGATTTCCGGATCGGCCAAGATCGGCATCGCCGACCGGGTGATGCACTCGAAGGGCCGGGTCGGCGAAGTCGTGCAGGCCACGACGCCAACTCATGTGTCGAGCATGATCGACTTCGTCGGCGGCGCATCAGCGACGTTGGTCACCAGCTTCGACGTCAAGGCCACCCGGTTCAGGAACATCGAGATCTACGGCACCGATGGAACACTGTCGCTGCCCGACCCGAACACCTTCGGCGGGCCGTTGAGGGTACGCAGCATCCTCGCCGACGATTGGCGCGAGATTCCGTTGCCGACCCCGAACATCCCGCAGCAACGTGGCATCGGGCTGGCAGACATGTTGTCGGCAACGACCGCCAACCGTCCGCATCGTGCCTCGGCCGAGCTTGCGCTGCACGTTCTCGAGCTGATGTCCGCCACGTTGCGGTCGTCCGACGAGGGACGACGAATCGACCTGACAACGACATGCGAACAACCCACTCCGATGCGATTCAACCTTCCGGCCAACGCCTTCGACGACTGAGTGCGCCCCAAATCGCCGGGATTTCCTCCCAGGTCAGAGGGAAGAAACCGATGTGGATTGTGGTCTAGCCTTTGGTGATGGCTGACTGAGCTCCACGCATAGTTTGCTGTCGTAGGCTTCTCGCGGGTCAGAGGGGAGACGACGATGCGCGTCCTGGACATCATGCACCGCGATGTGGTGACTGTCATGTCCGATGAAACGCTGGTCGATGCCGCCCGCCTGCTGCACCAGCACGGGATCTCGGCCGTTGTGGTGACCGAGGACGGCGCGCCGATCGGCATTCTCACGGAACGGGATTTCGTGCACGCTGTCGTCGAGGGGGATAACCCGGAGATCACGCCGGTGCGGAGCCGGATGAGTCTGAACCTCGTCACCATCGAGTCGAAGGCCAACGTGACGGAGGCAGCCGAACTGATGGCGCAGCACACCATCCGGCATTTGCCCGTTGTAGACCACGGCCGGCTCGTGGGCATCGTGTCCATCCGTGATCCTGTCATGCGCCATCCGGCGTTGAGAGATCTCGACGAGCATCGGCGCAAGAGTGTGCAGGCAAGAGCCGCTGACGCGATTACGTCCTTCGCTGGATCGATGCCGTTCGTCTACTTGCACGCATTCTGGTTCGGTATGTGGATCCTGCTCGCCGTCGAGAAGTACCCATTTGGATTGCTCACCATGATCGTGTCGCTCGAGGCCATCTTCCTGTCGACCTTCGTGATGATCAGCCAGAACCGGGCCGACGCGAAGCGGCAAGCCCTTGCAGATCACCAATGGGAAATCGTGCAATACGAAGAACAGCAGAACGAGGAACTTCTGCGCCTGTCGCAACAGATCCTCGAGCTGACGGGAGTGATCCACGAGTTGACAATGAACACTCGGCCGGCGCCGTCGAACGAGACCTCGGGCTTACGAGAGAAGTAGCGTCGGCGCGTGAAGTTCTCGTTGTGGCATCGAACAGTCGGGCGTGGTCTGAGGTCGTCGATCTCGCCACATACGTGGCGCCAACTTCGCCGGGCGCTGGTACAAGCTCACTGATGCGACGTTCGAGCCAAAGCCCGTTCAGTCCCCGCTCCCTCTTCTCATCGGCACGGCCCGGCCGCGCATGCTGCGGGCCGTGGCGCGTTACGCCAACGCGTGGAACACCTGGGGAAGCCCGTCGACTGTCGCTGCTGCGACCGAGCGATTCCTCGTTGCATGCGAGACGGAGGGACGTGACCCCGCATCCATCCGTCGGTCGGCGCAGGCACTGGTCTACATCACCGACACCGACGCGCAGCGTGATGAGCTCCTCGTCAAGATCAGCACCGACCGAGCCATCATCGGAAGCACGACACAGATCGTCGACGTCATCGGTCAATTCGCCGAAGCGGGCCTCGATGAGTTCGCGCTGCCGGATTTCAACCTCGGCGAATCGCCGACGCAACGTAGGGAAATGATCGAACGCTTCCATGATGAAGTCGTCAGACACCTGAGCACCTGAAGCCGGCAAACAACTTCTATCGCCTCAAGGAGAGTCGATCGAGTGTTTCAAGCGCGCCCGGGGTGGCGCGAAACACTCCTTTGAGACCCGTGGTCGGGAAACACTCGGTCCAATACCTGGCGTTGGCATTCGCCGAGTGGGCGCAGAGGGACTCGAACCCCCGACCTATGCCTTGTAAGGGCAGTGCTCTAACCAACTGAGCTATGCGCCCGTCGAAGCGGAGCCGTCAGCCTACAAGCGACGCTGCCGAGCGGCGAGTAGCGCCGACGCGAGCTGAGGCGTTGCCGCCGCGACGGGCGTGCGTCGAGCGGCGTGATCCATGTGAACCATGGCACGGTCGAACGCGTCGACGACTTCGATGCCTGCTTCGCTGCAGATCAACCAACCACCCACGTAGTCCCACAGCCCATGCTGCTCTTCGCCGAAGTCGACGAATCCGTCGACGACACCGTCAGCGAGCGCGCATAGATCGAGCGCGCAGGCTCCCAAGGCTCGGAACTGAGCCCAGCCGACATCCGGCGGAGGGACTGCGGAAACAATGACGATGGCGTCGGACAAGTCGGCGCACCCTGACGGTCGCAGGCGCCTCTCGCCGCACCACGCTCCCCCACCACGCTCGGCCGAATAGCGGATCCCGGTGGCCTGATTGACAACCAGGGCGACAGACGGCCCATCTGCATCGACGAGACAGAGGGACGTGGCATACCACGGAATCCCCCGACTCGCGTTTGTGGAACCGTCGATGGGATCGACTACAACCACATCAACCGTGCCGCCGGGTTTGTACCCGCTCTCCTCCGACAACACCCCGACACCGACTCGGTTCAGCACCTCGAGCGCAGCCTCGTCTGCGGTCACGTCAAGTGCATATTGGCCGATCCTTTGCCCGGAGGGACCGAAGTCGGTGACCGTGCGCATAGCCACTGCGACGGCGTCTGCTACCTCGTGCAACAAGCCCATGCCGTCGGTGATCATCGTGGCTCACGGTAGTGTCGACGGGCGTGGCAGTCATCGATGTCGCCGGGTTTGTTGCAGAGTTGAAGAGCCACGCTGTCGACCACGGGTTCCACGTGCACGACGAGCGTCATTTCGTCGAGACCTACTCGCTCCGCCAACTGTGGGAGGTCGATCTGCATCCTGAGGAAGCTTGCAACGGGCCCATCGACCTGCACCTCTCGCTCGAGGTCGATCCCCGAGCGTTGCTTGGGTTCGAGGACGAGGTGATGAAGCAAGACGATCCCGATGCAGATCCGCCTCGCGGGTTCACGTTCCCGCTCCTCTTCACGTGGACACTGCCGCCCTTGCCGGAGCCGCCCGACCTTCTGGTTCTCGCCACCGAGATAGCCGGCGTCGGCGGGCTGGAGCTACCGGTCGAGGTGTCGGCGATCGACTCGTTCGCCAGCGTCACAGATGCACCGGAACGCAGCCTGTCGATGGTGGCACGGATCCCGGTCGATCTTGCTGACGTGTTGTTGGGTGAGGAGACGCCCTTCTGCGAGACACTCGACCGTTGCAAGGACGTCAGTCTCTTCCTCCTCGACCATGCTCCCGGGTGGCTTGCCGAGTCGTGAACTAAGGTGCGCTCATGCGCGTCAGCGAACTCATCGAGATCTTGAAGGATCAGCCACCTGATGCCGAGGTCGAACTGGCGATCGTCGCGCCCGTGGTCGACGACAACGACGACATCACCGTCGATCGCTACAGCGTCGAGGGCATGCTGCCGTGGCAGGACGACGAGCCCGACGAAGACAATGAAGATGGCCTGACCATTTGGTTGGTCGGTGGCGAAGACGACGACGTCGATGCCTTTCTCGACGCCATCGAACACCCCGACGATTGATCCACGATGACGCCTGAGGAGCGTTATCGCTTCGACATCCTCGGCTTCCTCGTCCGCCCGCGCGCGTTGTCCGCCGGTGACATCGAAGCGTTGAACGTCGCCGTCGATCTTCTCGATGTGCCGACGCCTGGCACAGACATCATGAGCCAGCGCTTCGTCAATCACCTGACGTCGGCGCGCCGCTTCCGCCATCTCATCGATCACGCCGGCATCTTCGACATCATCACTGAACTGTGCGGTCAGAACGTGCGCCTCGATCACGCCTACGGGATCATCATGCGCTCCGGAACGAGTGGTCTCGGATTGCATGGAGGCGGTACACCCTTCGATCCGGCGCAGTACTACGCGGTGGACGGTGGAAGCATCCGCACCGGATTGGTTGCAGTGCAGTGGGCACTCGTCGACCATGTCGCCGGTCGCGGCGGGTTCCTCTGCGTGCCGGGCAGTCACAAGGCGAATTTCCCGACACCGGCAGCGGTCGCTGCTGGCATGGCGATTGAGGTTCCGATGTTCGCCGGCGACGTCGTGATCTTCACCGAGGCTCTGACGCACGGCACCGCGGCGTGGCAAGGCCCGCAACAACGACGAACGCTGCTCTACAAGTACTCTCCGGGCAACTCCGCCTGGTCGCACGAGGTGTGGCCCAACGACTTGATCGAGGCGTGCACGCCACGTCAACGACTGATGCTGCAACCGCCATCGGTCGGAAACCATCGGCCCGTTCAATGATCACTCACCTGTTCGTGTACGGGACGCTGCGTCCGGGACAGCCGCGGTGGCCGTTCCTCGAAACCTTCGTCGTCGACGAAGGTCACGACGACTCGGCAACGGGCACGCTGTACGACACCGCACATGGTTATCCGGCGGCGCGCTTCGATGGTTGCAACAAGATCTACGGACGGATCTACTCGTTGCGATTCGATCGATTGAATGAGGCCCTCGAACTGCTCGACGAAGTCGAAGGTGCGGTCGAAGATCTGTTCGAGCGCGTTGCGATCACGACATCGTCAGGCCTCGAAGCCTGGGCGTATCAGTACTGCGGCCAAACCGAATTCTCGGAAATCCCCTCCGGCGATTGGCTCTCCACGCTCTCGTGAGATCCGCTCGATGGTCGCAGGCCTTATTAGTGGTCGCTTCGTGCCTCTGCAGTTTCGAACTCGAGGAAGTGCTCGCTCAATCCGGCGATCTCGATGAGTCGGCGTACGACCCGCGAGGGATTCTGAACACGTAGATCACCATTGTGCTGGCGCATCCGAGCAAGCTGGTTGATCAATACGGCGATCCCGCTGGAATCAATGAAACGAACGTCGGCCATGTCGAGGTAGGCAACTTTGTCAGACGGCTGCTGTTCCAGAGCCACAGCCAGCAGCGGTGCCGATTCCATGTCGATTTCGCCCTTGACGAAGACCACGGCCACGCCTTCGCGATGGGAGACGTCGATACTCAGAAGGTGCTTACGCATCGTCTCCGACTTTCTGATCCTGCGGGCTGCGTGCTTCAACCACTCCCCATCGTTATCCGACGGTGCACACCGCACAAGTCACCCGAACGGGTGATAGCTCGCTTGTGCTTTCGGTGCGATGGGCAGCCGCCTGGCTGTATAAGTGTCACACCGTTGTCTCGTCATCGAGAGACTGGAACGTTGGGCGAAATGGTTACTGACAGGATCGCGGTGACCCATTGATGCTGTGCCTGAGGAGCGTCGAAGCAATCGTCTGTGCTTCCACCCAGATGACGCATTTTCCCTGCTGAGCGACGTCGTCGCCACCCACGGTGAAGTGCGTGAACACTAGCTTGACCGATCCGCCACCCAACGGAGTGTTTGAGGCCACCACGTGGTGGACGGAAACACTCGAATGCGACTCTGTGGGGCGGGCGGGGATCGAACCCGCGACCCAGGGGTTTATGAGTCGACGTTGAGCCGTCCAGCTGGTGTTGAATAGTGCCGTTTACCTGGTGTTTGTTCGCTCGTCAGTCCGGGTGATGATGCCCGGTGATGCCCTGTGCCGACAAGTTTGTTGGATGGAATGTTGGATCGAAACCGCTCAGGCGGGTGGTCCGGGGTGGCGCCCAACCGATCCCTCTTTGTGTCAAGTGAAACCCGTCGGGATCGGTTGAGGCTCTGACGTAGCCGGCGTGTTGGGACGCTTCCGCATGCCTCGCTGGTGGGTGTTGAGTCCGAGGGAGACGTCATCCTTCCCGCAAAGCCGTGAGTGTCACATTTGGCCGCTCAAACTCAGGTTCCAGAGTGTTGGCATCCCTCCCCGCGGGTGGGTGCCTTCCTTGACGGCGGCGTCGAAAGTTGGTCTGATCGGTGCGTGGGGGTTCTTTGGCTGCGTGTACGAAATGAGTTGCGCGCACGTTGGAAAGTGATCATCGCTCTCATCTTGCTAATCGGCATCGCTGGCGGCATCGGGCTTGCCGCGGGGGCGGGAGCACGACGCACTGCATCGGTGGTGACTCGGCTCCGCTCTGTGTCTCTGGTGTACGACGTCAACCTCAATCCCATCGGCGAGATCCCTGCTGGTTTGTGGGACCGAGTCGGCCGCTTGCCGCAGGTCGCCCGCTCGGCGCATCTCGTCGGTGCGATTGCCCTGCGTGTCAACTCCGATGGCAGGCTCAGCTTTGATTTCGCGAACGCCGCCCAAGTGATCCTCACCGATCCGGGTTATTTCCGTGATATTGATCGCCCGCGCCTCGTCGCCGGCCATCTTCCCGAGAAGCCTGATGAGGCGGTCATCAACCCGAAAGCAGCCGATCTGCTGCATCTGAAGGTTGGTGACCGTATGACGGTCCGATACTTCGGGAACGAGATCTCGCAGCCCGGCTCGCCGGCGCCGACGGTGGACACAGGCGTCCCGGGTGAGGCGACGATTGCAGGTGTCGTGCTCTCGTTCGACGACGCTTTGAAGGACCCCCAGGATCTCACCTTGGGGCCGATCATCGGCTTCGGACCGGCAGCGTTCCACTCCGAGTTGGCCCCGCCCTACGAACTCAGGGCGTACCGGTTGCGCCATGGCCAGGCCGATGTCGCCAGTTTCGTTGCCGCCGCGAGGCGCATCATCGGAGACAACAAGTTCGTCGTGCAGGACAGCAGTGCTGCGACCGATCGCGCTAACCGCTCGCTTCGCCCGTACGTTTTCGCGCTGGCGGTGTTCGGGCTGCTGGTGACCCTGACCGGGTTCGTGGTCGTGACACAAGCGCTGGCCCGAGAGGAGCGCCGCTTCGCGCAGGATCACACAAGCCTCAAAGCGTTAGGGCTCACGGATCGACAGTTGCTCGCGTCGGCTGTGCTGCGGGGCAGCGTGACCGCGGTGTGCGGGTCCTCGCTGGCTGTGCTGATCGCTGTGCTGGCCTCCTCCGCCACCCCTTTCGGTGACGCTCGTCTCCTTGAGACCGATACGGGTATGCGGCTCGACCCGTTCCTGTTCGTGGGCTTTGGAGCCATCGTCGTGCTGGTCGTCGCGGCAGCAATTGCGTCAGGTCGGGCGGCTCGTCCGGGGCCTGCCTCGCGTCGCCTCGCTCAGGCATCGGCCCGAACTCCCTCATGGCGTCGAGGATCGCCGGCGTTGACCGTGGGAACATCATTCGCCCTCGACGGATCACCCCGTCGTTCGGGCGTCTCGCCTATTCGATCGCTGTCCAGCCTGATCCTGCTCCTGGCCATCATGGCGGCAGGGTTGGTGTTCGGCGGCAACCTCACACGCTTCGCCACCACGCCCGAACGATATGGCTCGTTGTGGGATGTGCTCGTTGCCCCGGGCGACGCCAATCTCGACTCGGTAGCGAACAGCTTGGCAGCCGACCCCGACGTCGGCTCGGTGGTTCGGGGGTGGTTCGGTCAGGTCGTGGTCGGTGGGCGGACCGTTCCGGCGGTCGGGCTCGGCCACGGCGAGCCGGGCACGTCGATCCCAGTCATCGAGGGTCGCGCCCCTACGGGCGCCGACGAAGTCATACTTGGGCGCACCACCTTGCGCAGCCTGCACACAGAGGTCGGGGGCTCGATCGAAGTGGCTGGCCCCGATCCGACCCGCTCGCTCACTTTGCGAGTCGTCGGTGTCGGCATCTTCGCCAGGTTCGCACCGTATCCGTCGTCCGAACCGACCGGACTCGGCGTCGGCGCGGCGCTGACACTCGACGGTCTCACCGCGCTCGGACAAGAAGGCGGCACGGGCAACACCTTCTTCCTCGCCTCGGCCGCCCCCGGCCACACGCTGGAGCCGTCGAAACTCGAAACCGACCTATTCGCGGGCGATCTCATCCAGGGCAACACCTTCGGCCGGCAGCGGCCGGTGGAGGTGCGCGGGTACGCACAGATGCGAGGGATGCCGCTGCTTTTGGTGGCCGTGCTCGGGATCTTGCTGCTCGCCGCGCTTGCTCACCTTTTGGCAACCACCGCCCTACGGCGAAGCCGCGACCTCGCCGTGCTGCGCGCCATCGGATTCACCCGAGGACAGGTGAAGCGAACCATCCTCGTGCAACTGATCGTGGTGCTGGCTGTCGTCACAGTCGTCGCGCTGCCAGTCGGCGTCGTGGTCGGTGGCTGGACCTGGCGGCTCACCGCGCGGTGGCTCGGCACCGGCGATGACACCGCCTTTCCAATTGCGGCGTTGACGGCGATGGTGGCGATCGTGGCGGCCTGTGGTGTCGTCATCGCCGCCATCTCGGGGCAACGAGCAGCGCGCCGGCCAGTGCAAAAAAGCCTGATCGCGGATTAGCGGACGAGATCAGTCCGATGAGGGGACCTTCGAACATTAGGATTTATCGCAACCCTCGGCCTAAGTGGAGAAAGCGCTACTCGAGGTTGGTTTGGGCTAGCGGCCAAGCTCCGGTACAGACCGATCAATGCCTCTTGGTGCGAACGACCGCATGAATGGATCTGCCATCTCGATCGCACTGGCGCGACTCTGGCTGTAGGCATTGTCATCGAGGTGGCCCGGTCGAGGGCCGAACCCGTCGTCGATGTCGAATGCGGCTTGGTGTTGGGCGAGGCGGCCTGCGGCAAGGTCCCAGTCCCGCGACGCCGGGCCGGGGGGCGGGCGGTCGCCGAGGGCTCCGGTGATGGCTTTCGGTTGTTCCAGGCGAGCGATACGAGTCCGGACGCGCGAGTCGTTGGACAGATGGTCGTCGATCGCAGCCACGTCCGCAGCGAGTGAAGGACGTCGATTCAAGACCTCTGCAGCTTGGGTCGACGAGCGGCCGATCTGCTCGATTCGCTGCACCGCTTCGTTCGCTTCGTTACGCGCTTCCTCAACGTGTCCGCGCAGGCGTCGGACATCCCGCGTGGCGTCGGCTATCTCGACCTCATGCTTGCGACGGTGGAAGGGGCGGTCGTACCGAGCGATTACAGCTTCGGCCTTTCGGTAAGCAGCTGTACGTTCCCGGATCATCTTCTCCGCAGTCGTCTTGGCCTCTTCTGCATCGCGTAGGTCTCGCGGCAGGCGTTTCAGGTCGTACTCGGCCTTCTCGATGGTGGAGGTGATCTCGTAGCGCTGTTCGAGTAGCGCGCGCAGTTGGCTGCCGTCGAGCAATCCCGGGCGATGTGGTTTGGTGTCGTTCAGTTCGGCCTGGCGGACGATGGCCGGTTGGTCGATCCAGTCGGTCGCGAGGCTCTGGATGAAGACGTCGAGCGCTGTCTGTTCGCCTAAGGTCACGAGGAAGGCTTCGTTGGTCTCGGTACCGCGTGTCATCGGTACGTAGATGTTGCGGACATCAGTGGGCCGCTCCGCGAACAACAGGCCGCCTATCATATTGCGGCCCTGGCCACCGATGCCGGTGCGGGCATAGGCGAGGTCGACGTGTTCAGCGACGTAGTCGGCTAGAAGTCGCACAGTCCCGGCGCGACCGGTTGCCGTGAGCGACCCGTCGGCGTTGATGCTGTCGACGGCCCAGACAGCTCTGTTCTTCACAGTCGCACGTCGGTCGGTGGTGATCCGGCGTTCGTTGTGGCGGGTCGCGATCTCGTCGCCGACATGCACCTGGTATGGACCGGCCGTGACGTGTCGGCTGTTCGGGTCGATCTCGCCAGCTTTGATGCGGGTTCGTTGGCATCGTTCGTTGAGTCGTTCGGCGGCTTCGTTGGTCGGTGTCATCAACAACGTCTTCTTGCCAGCCGCGCGGAGTTCCCACCAGCGGTCGACGCTGGCTCGTTCCATCTGCATGAGGGTGCCGCCGTGGAGCCGACCGTGGGCCTCGTAGATCTCGGCTACCGAGACGTCACCACGGCGCAGGCGGAGGCTGGCGTCTCGCTCCCATTCCTCGTCGAACCGGTGGGGATGGTCGAGTTCGATTGCGCCGAAGGTGTCGACGAGCAGACCGAACATGCCACCGCGCCCGACGGCGGAGAACTGCAATGGGTCGCCGACCAACGCGAGCCGCCAGCCCTTCAGGTCTGCCAGGGCAGCCAGCTCGACGAGCTTTGCTGTTGCCATCATCCCGGCCTCGTCCACGATCACCGTCGTGCCGACCGGGAGGTCGTAGCGGTGATCGGGCGGCCGGGCGAGACGATGCTCGATGAGCAACTTGTCGAGCGTGTCCGCCACAACCCCGGTCTCCTCCTGGAGGACCTCGGCGGCGGTGGCCGACGGAGCGACACCGAACACCACCCGACCGTCGCCTAGCAGCTGCGCCACTGCCGGCGAGAGTGCGGTGGTCTTGCCCGTGCCGGCCGGGCCGACAACCAGAACGAGATCAGCGTGTCCCGCGACCGAACAGGCGGCCTCCGTCTGGGCGACGTTCAACTCGATCGTGCTCCGCGTCGCCGCGGCGGGTTCGTCCGGGCCGTCATGGACGAAGCGACGGTCGGCCCATTCGATCAGTGCACGTTCCTGATCGAGGATCGCCTGCGTGGTCAACGCACGATCGACTACCGACTCGGTCACCGGTCGACCGTCACGACGCAGCAACGCATCGGACGGAACCGGTCGAGAGACATCGACGCACCGAGTAGTGACGATCTCGTCGACGACACCATCGAGCCAACTCGCAAGCTGCGCGGCTGTCGCCGCGGTCGCTGTTGGCACGACGGCTCCAAGCTCACGGTGCAGCTCGGTAGGTCTCCACGTCGACTGCTTCTCCCCCATTGCCTCGATCGTCTGATCGATCATCACCGAACGAGTTGCCGTGTCGATTCCACGGCGCTCGACGACCTGCTCGACCGCATTCGATACGACCGCGACAGGATCGTGTCCGAGCTGGCGTGTCTGCTCCGCCCAAGTCTCATGGAGGACATCAGCCTCGACCGAGTGCGCTTTCGCCGGGCGGCTGTCGATGGCTGCTTCTCGTTGAGGCTTCCAGCGCTCTCGAGGTGTCGGCTCTCGTCCCATCGTGTCGATGAACCGGTCGAGCTTGTCGTCGATCCGCCGACGAACATCTGCGGTGCGCGCGGAGAACTCGACGATGACGTCCTCGGGCACATCACGAATCTCGGCTATTCCGTGCTCTGGGTCATGCCACCGGACGCCGAGCCGACGGGTCAACTCCGACCGCAGGCATGCGTGATAGATCGCCGACAGCGACTGCTGGTCGTGCTTGATCAGCCGAGCGTCCAGAGCAAGCCAACGCCCATCCGGGGACTTCACACGGTTGGCGATCACCAGATGTGAGTGCAGTTGCGGGTCGAGTGCTCGACTGGTGTGTTGCCGAAAGGCGGCGGCCACAATCCCTTCGGCATCGACCACCGCGACCTCGCCGCCGATCCGGTAGCGGGTGTGCGCGTGACGCTCGATCCGTGCCGCCAGCGCCCCGACCGCATCGTCGTGCGCGGCAAGAACCTGGCCTCGGGTTTCGAGATCGCTGAGTGCGAACAACACGGACACCGATTTCGGAGCCGATGCCGTCACGTCGAACCCGCAGACCGACTTGTCGTCGTAGCTACGACCGAGATGGCGATCGGGTCGAGTTGGATCCATGCCGGCCATCAGCGCGACGAACGCTTCGTCGTCGAGATCGCCGGTCAGCGCGAGCGTGGTCGCACCATCGCCGAACCAAATTCCGCGGGGCTCGCCCGACTGGAGGTAGTAGTTCGGCAACTGTTCCACGTAGTAGTCGCCGGCATCGGCGCCCTTCAACGTGGTCACGCGCACGGTCACTACCCGGCTCCGTTCAGTCGCGTGTCTGTGCACTCGTCTATTCGGAACAGGCCGTGAGGAGGGGGTCGGTGGAACTCGGTCATCGCGACTACACGGAGAACGGGATCGAGGTCTGTTGGGACGTCGACGCGTTACGTCGATCGGGACGCGATCGGCGCGTTGTGGAAGCGATCGATACGACGGGTGACGCAGCTGATGTCCGACGTTGGCGATCGGCCAGGTGATCGGACCACCCATCCAACGTTCGAGTAGAGCGCGCGGGACACGCAACTGCTTGCCGAGACGGATGACGGGCATTCCGCTCGCTCCATCGGTCGCGAGGTACTCGCGCGCGAGCTCGTATGCCTTGCTCCTGCCGATCCGAAGAACGGCAGCCGCCTCCTCCACGGTGAGAAAGTCGGGTGCCCTGTCGTCTCGGAATTCGCGATTAGCCCTCACACTTGCCACATGCCTCTCGAAACGCAATTTCGTGACACTTCCCTGGTCAAGCGCAACGCGCTTTCTGGATCGGTGTGGTGGAATCGGGTCATCACCCGAATACAGAGCCCAAGAAGCCCCAAGCGCAGCAACATTCGTCCCGGACGATGTTCCTGGCGGCCGAGGAACTGTCGGTTGGTGTCAACTGATGCTGGTTGATGTTCCTCTGTGCGGCCACCACATCGTCAACACATGTTGACGACTTCTCTGCCTCGGCGTATCGTGTGAAAGTGGACATCGAGGCGAGCGCCCGCAAGCACGGCGTCCACGACGACGACATGCTCCACGCCTACCGACATCACCTCATCGCATTCGAAACGGACGATGAGTCAGTCACGATGTTCGTCGGGCCGTCACGGACCGGCGAGCCGCTGGAGGTCGGCGTAGTTGTCGATGACGACGGCGAGACCATCATCCATGCCATGCCGGCTCGCCCGAAGTTCCTGAAAGGATTGTGGACGCCATGACGAAGAGTTCACGAGCGGACAAGGCTGCTGCGCTCGAGCGTTGGGCGGACAAGGTGGAGTCGGGTGAGCTGGTACCCGTCGACACCTCAGCGCTGCGACAGCTCGCGAAACTCGCCGAGCAGCGCGAAGCGCTAGACGACGAGGTCACCGACGCAGTTCACGCAGCCCGCCGAGCCAACCGATCATGGTCAGAGATCGGAACGATGCTTGGGGTTTCCAAGCAAGCCGCGCAACGCAAGTACGGCCGACACGCGGCCTCGGCCTAGACGGCACGAAAAATGGGCGCGCCGTTTTGGCGTGGCCTGTCGCAGTTTGATGCGCCCCGGGTCGCGTGGAGACCTCGTGGTTATGTGAGGACGCCATCGTTGGCGTCGTGTTGTTGAGTGTTGTCGGTGTGTTGTGTGGTCGTCCAGTGGTTCTCGTATTCGACGGGTGGGATGTTGCCGATCGGGGCGAGGAGCCGCTGGTTGTTCCACCAGTGGACCCAGCCGAGGGTGGCGAGTTCGACGTCGTCGACGTTGCGCCATGGGCCTTGCATGGTGATCAACTCGCCCTTGTAGAACGCGTTGATCGACTCGGCCATGGCGTTGTCGTATGAATCGCCGCGTGACCCGACCGAGGTGACCGCGCCCTCGAGGGCGAGGCGTTCGCTGTAGCGGATCGACAGATATTGCACGCCGCGGTCGGAGTGATGCACAAGCCCACCCAGATCGTCGCTAGCCCTGGTCCACAACGCCATCTCCAACGCGTCCAAGGCGAGATCGGCGCGCAAGCTGGTCGAGGTCCGCCAACCGAGGATCCGGCGTGAGAACACGTCGGTGACGAACGCGGTGTAGGCGAACCCGGCCCATGTCGCCACATAGGTGATGTCGGCGATCCACAACTGGTTCGGTGCCGACGCCCGGAACTGTCGCTCAACGAGATCCCCAGGCCGCGAAGCAACGTCCGCTGGGATCGTGGTCCGTCGTTTGCGGCCACGAACCCGACCGGCGAGACCGTGACGGGCCATCAACCGTTCCACGGTGCACCGCGCCACGTTGATGCCTTCACGGTTCAACTGCCGCCAGACCTTGCGAGCCCCGTAGACCTGATAGTTGGCGTCGAACACTCGACGGATCTCGACCTCGAGTTCGCCGTCACGCAACCGGCGCCGGCACGGCCGGCGGGCCTTTGACGCGTAGTAGGTGGATGGGGCGACCTCCAACACGGTGCAGATCGGCTCGACCCCGAACACCTCCCGGTGCCCGTCGATGTAAGCGACTACCTCCGCGGTTGCGGGTCGAGCTCCCGCGCGAAAAAAGCCGCTGCAGATTTCAAGATCTCATTCGCCCGACGCAACTCACGGTTCTCGCGTTCGAGCTCAACCAGACGCGACCGTTCACTAGTCGTCACCCCGTCGCGGGACCCGCCATCGATCTCATCCTGGCGCATCCAGTTACGAATCGATTCACCATGAATGCCGAGCTGCTCACCGATCTCGTAGAACCCGCCGAAGTCCTGCTCGCGTGCGGCACGCCACTCATACACGAGCCGCACAGCACGCTCTTTGACCTCCGGCGGATACGGCCTTCTGCCACTACCCATGACTTCATCCTTTCGGAAAGACGAAGCCTCCACCACACCCGGGGCGCATCAG